>DATIFO010000060.1:0-36279 GCA_035455275.1 Methylomirabilis sp. (SeqCode)
CGATATCGGCTTCCGTCCACGGACGAAATCCAAGTCGCTCGGTCCGCAGGAAGTATTCCGCCAAGTCACGACTCCTCCCAGCCTGTGGGGGCGGCCAAACGGGCCGCCCCCACAGGTACCGACGGCGTACCCTTATCAGGATCAGAATCCGAGCTTCCTTAGCGATCTTGGCGTCTTGGCGGTTCAAGGCTTTCTTGCTTTGGGCTCACTTCCCGCCGAAGTACGACGGGAGGACCATGTCCCGCATGGTGCGCAGCCCTGGCTGCGCTGTCAGGATCTTGGGAATGGTGTTGACGGCGATCGACGCCGTGGCGACATCGCCGTGAAAGCCCCCCTCGACCCGGGAGTAGAGCTTTGGATGGCCTTCGATCGTCACCGCATCGTAGGATTCCGGCGCCCCCAGATAGGCTTCCATGTGGAGCGTGATCACCGGAACCCCGTCCTTGGTGGTTCCGACTCCGTCCTGAATGAGGCCGCAGACGAAGCCAGGCTCGACGGTCAGAAACGGGCTGGTCACCTGCTGCTCAGCGACCTTGGGCCGGATGCTATCGGTAACCTTGCCCAGCTTCCAGCCGAAGGCGTCGGCGATCATGGCGATCGACTCCGTCAGCCCGACGTGCCGCACCGTCCCGGCGCTCACCTTTTCCTGGAACTGCTCGACGGTGAGGCCGGAGCCGATCTTCTTCTGGAAGGGGAGCCGGCGCGAGCGGGCATCCTGGATCCGGTCCACGCGGATGGAATCGACGCGCTCGCAGACCCCGGTCAGCATGACCGGCAGCGCGTCCATGACGAAGCCCGGGTTGACACCGGTCCCGACCACCGCCACCTTGGCCTTCCGGGCCATCTCGTCGATCTTCTTCGCCAGCCTCCGGTTCGAATAGTACGGGTAGGCCAGTTCCTCCGTCGTCGAGACGATCGGGACGCGGAGCTTCAGGACCCCTTCGATCTGGGGCATGACGGCCGCGAGCGAGCTCAGGGTGCACAGGACCACGACATCCGGCTTGGCCTTCTTGATTGCCGCCACCGGATCATCCGCGACCTTCACGCCCAGCTTCCGATCCAGCCCCGCGATCTCCCCCAGGTCCCTCCCCACCTTGGCCGGGTCGATATCCACTCCGGCCACGACCTTGAATCCCTTCCGGGTCGCGACCTGGTGGAGGATGCCCGCCCCGATGGGTCCCAGCCCGTAGTGCATCACACGAATCGCCATGGCTTCCACTCCTCTCGTTGGGGGTTATGAAGCTCATCAAGCCGCCCGGAGAAACTACACCAAGCGAAGCCTCGATGAGAACAAGAATCTGCTCTGGGGAATTGGGAGGCGTTCATTCCTAGTCAACATCCGCCAATCCCCGCACGTCTCATTCCGGATCACTCCGTCGTTCCACACTGCGAGCCACTGGCTAGCCGGGACCGGTGCAGCCCCCCCTGTGGGCTTCACCCTGCCGCCTGCCCTAGCCTTCCTTGCCCCGGCGGCCCCCCGGGTCTCCACCAGCCCTCCCGCCCGCACTGCGTCCCCGGGCCCCCACCCTGCCCCCGGTCCCCGCAGATTCACCTGGACATTGGCTTCACGCGCCCCTTCCCTCGGCCCCTTGGTTCGTATACAATCCCCTTAAACCGAGGCCAGCGGATCAGTTCAACCCGTCTTGCCCGGCGCACCCATGTCCACGATCGTGGTCCTGAGCTGCGGTGCGCCCGCTGGCTGAACGCTTGTTCATTCGACTCAGAAGGGGGTTCGGCCGAAGTTGACGAAGGGATACGACTTCTCTAAGGGAGCTCGGGGTAAGTTCTACAAGCCAGGTATCCAGTTCAGGATGCCAGTGTACCTCGACAAGGATGCCTTTGCCTACGTCCAGCGAATTGCCAGGCGAAAGAAGTCCGACATATCCACGGTCGTCAACGAGTTGATTCTTACGGACAAGCGCCTTGCCGAGGTGATCGATTGAGGGGACAGGGTCCGCGGTTTTCCAGGGACACGCGATCGCGGTTGGTGCGGGCGGCCAGTGCTGCGCGACCTCGGCGCTTTGGGTGAAGGACGCGGCCGGGAGTAATCCCTGTCGCTGCTGTGACTGGCCTTGAGTTGATCGACTGGCCCACCCGGCGCAGGCGAGACCGCCGGGTGGGGGGGCCAGATCAAGGTGAATCAAACAATTTGAATACTGCCGCAACGTCCCGCTTACAGAAACCAAGCGAATTAAGACCGGTACCTGGTACCGAAGGCAGGGTAAGTCATTGATTCCAGGAAACCGGAGTTCCAAATCCTCATTCCATGACGACCACCGCCACGTCCGCTCTCTGTGAGCCGCATTGGAGGGCGTTGTTGCCCCCGTTGGGTGTCCGAGATCCCTTTCCAGCGCCACACGTTGGGGTCCGTCCCCATGGAGCAGGCACTTCGCGTTTCGATTCACTGCGCTCATCGGGATGCGTTGCTGACTCAGTCGACTTGCGATGGCCCCACTCTCGCCACCGCTCTCCTAATCTCCATCAGAGGGCGGTCTCAAGCACCTTACGCCTTGCGGGTGGTGCCGGCGCTCACGTCTTGACGCACCCTGCCATGTGGCGTATCATGGCTGCCAAATGGAGGGTGATCCGATGAAGACCGTGTCGTCCCGTGCCATCCTGAAGAACGGCGCGCGCGCACGTGGCGCGCGGCGCGTGAGCGCCCCCGGCACACGGGTGGCGCATCGGGGTTCCCGCCTGGCCGACGTGCTTCAGGCCGAGCCCCTGGCGCTCCACACAGCGGTCATGCAGGGCCTGGCCTACGACGCCCTGGAGGAATTCCGGCAGACCTACGCGCTCACGCTCTCGGAGGCCATCCGCGTCGTCCAGATCCCCGAGCGCACGCTCGCGCGCCGCCGCGAGGCGGGCCGGCTCCACCCCCAGGAGTCCGACCGCCTCGTCCGCATCGCGCGCCTCTTCGCCCAGGCCACGCGGCTCTTCAACGGGAACACCGCCGAGGCGCGCGCGTGGCTGTCTCGCCCGCAACGGGTCCTGGGGAACGCCGTTCCCCTGGAGGTCGCCACGACCGAGGTCGGGGCCCAGGAAGTGGAACGGGCCCTCCTCCGTATCGAGCATGGCGTCTTCGCCTGATGCCGACCGCGTGGCGTCTCGTCCGCGCGGAGCACGCGGCCGCCGCGTTCGACGGGGAAGGGGCCCGGTTGGCCGGCAGCCGCTGGAACTCCGTCGGGGTCCGCATGGTCTATACCACTGACACGCCCACCACCGCCGCCCTTGAGATCCTGGCCCAAGACGTCCGCTACGAATACCTCCTCGCAGGCTGGGTGATCATCGCAGTCGAGTTTCCGCCGGGCGCTGTTCAGGTCCTCGACCCCGGGACGCTGCCGCCGGACTGGGACGCCCTCCCCTGGCCGGCCAGCACCCGGGCGATCGGCGACGCTTGGATCGCGTCCCGTGCGTCCCTCGTCCTCCAGGTTCCGAGCGCCATCACCGCGTTCCAGGTCAACTACCTTATCAACCCCGCGCATCCGGCGTTCCCGCGGGACCTCAACCGCGGACCGGCGCAGCCGTATCGGTTTCCGCCCCGCCTGCTGGCCAAGCTGCGGGCGGGCGCGTCCTGACCGACCGAGACCCGCCGACGCGACACTCCCGCGGAAGACTCACCCCGAAAGACCGGTACCTGACCGGGACCTGGTACCAGGGGGAGGGTAAGTTATTGATTCCAGCATCCGGACTCCACACTCTTGAATCTGCAATACGTTATTGACCAAGTGGACTCATGATCCCTCCACTCTTGCGACCGGTTTCCCACTCCCCAGGATGGAGACGGCATGAGGGGGCCTTGGGGAGGTCACCGACCCAGGCAAGGTGGGTCCCGGGCGCCGGCGGATCGGTCATGAGTTGCCTGTGGTCCATCCGTCAGCGGATCGCGGGGTGGAAGACCCCGGTCGAGGGCTCCGCTGGAGATGATCGGGACCACCGGCCGCTTTCGCGGCCGGACAGGTGCGACGGCAGCGCCGCCGGATCGAACCGTCACATCTCTGGGAGATCGCCAGCCTCGATTGGGGCGACCAGCAGCCCGTCGGCAGCGGTCAGTTCGAAGGGCGGGGCACCGACCAGGAGGGCTTACGCAGCGAGGACGCGGAACCGCGGGTTCCCTTTCAGAGCCTTGTCAAAAGTCAACGTCTGGGGTGCCCCGTCCCGCTCGTTAGCGCGGCCAAGGTAGTAGTCCGAGAAGTCGCCTTTGGCGTGGCGGTACTCGGCCAGGGCATGCCACACGGTGTCCTTGTCGGTCACCTCGAACTGCCGCGTCCGAACGATCTGGTCGAGGACTCCCAGGATGTCGGCCTTGCCGAAGTCGTAGGCGGTCTCCAGGACCCACACCAGCTCGCACAAGACCAACGGCTGGATGAGCATCTTCTCGTCCCTCGCAGCCGCTTGCTCGATCTGCTCGGCCGCGATCGCCGCCTGTCTGGGTTCATCCTGCGTCAGGTAGCGGACGAGCACGTTTGTGTCGAGAGCCTTCATCGCCTTCCTCGGCGCTCGCGGATGACGCGGTTCATTTCCTGGACGGTTACGGGTGCACGACCGGTACGGCTCAAGGCACCTCTCAGCCGGCGGACGTCTTCGAGCGCTGGGCGGATGACGACATCCCCGTCATCCTGCACGACGAAGTCCAGCGCGTCACCGGGCCGGAGTCCCAGGCGCTCTCGGATAGCCTTCGGGATCACTGTCTGACCCTTGCTGCTCATCGTGGAAGTCGGCATGGCCACATCCCCTCTTGCCAGTCTTACCATTTGCTCGAATTCTTGCAAGAGTGTAAGACAATCCCAGTCCCCTGTCAAGTTTCCCAAGACCGGTACCTGGTACCAGAAGAAGGCTAACATCTTGACTCTGCGAGATGGGATCTCGACTTCTTGATGGGCCCTGTCCCGACTGATTTCTCCTCCAGGAATGGCACCCGACACCGGTTTCGCGCTTGCCGGTTGATCCTCCGAGGAGGCCATTCCCATTCCTCAACCCCGTCCACAACGCGGCGTGCTATGGGTCTGAGGCCAGCCGGCCCATGGAAGTCCGGGGGCATCACTCGGGTGTGAGCTACGCGGAGGAGGGATTGGCGGGCCCGCGGACCTTTGCCACGTCCTCCTTGACTCTGCGGCCAAGGATGTGTTTTGATGCCCCGGAGTGAGCCCGTCCGGCCGGCCCCGCCGCACGCTCGGGTGCCGACGGGACTGCCCCAACGGTATGGGTCGCATCCACGACCATCGCAGCTCGGAGGCACGCAGCCATGACCCCGCGCATCCTGGTGGTAGACGACGACTCCCTGATCCGCCGCATCATGCGGGACACCCTCTCGACGCTGCCCGCCGACGTCTTCGAAGCCAAGGAGGGCGACGAGGCCATCAAGCTGGCCAAGGCCGAGCACCCGGATCTGATCTTCCTGGACACGATGATGCCGGGCATGGATGGATTTCAGATCGCCGGGGCCCTCAAGCAGGATCCGCAGACGGCCGACATCCCGCTGGTCTTCGTCAGCGCCCTTGGAACCTCCAGCCACAAGGTGCGCGGACTCGACCTGGGCGCGGAAGACTATCTGGCGAAGCCCATCGACCCCGAGGAACTCAAGGCCAGAGTCCGCTCCATCCTCCGGCGGACCCGGCCGTCCGCCCCGGTCCCAGAGGTTGTGGCGCCCGCCGCGACCGGCGGCAAGCTCGAGGCCATGCCCCTCCCCACCTTGGTGCGATGGCTGGAGATGGAGCGCCGCAACGCCCGGTTGCTCCTGACCCGGACCGGCGATCAGGGTGAGATCGACTTCACGGACGGGCGGATCAGCCGCGCCGCGCAGGGGCCGCGTCGTGGCGACGCTGCCGTCTTCCAGCTTCTGACGTGGCGGGAGGGCACGTTCGAGATCCTGCCCTCGGCGGATGCGGCGGCGGCCGGCGGCGAGGTCAGCCTGCCCAACGAAGACCTCTTGCAGGAAGGCAGCCGGCGTCAGGAGGAGACGGCCAGGCTGCGGGCGGCCCTCCCGGGTGCGGAGGCTTGGCTGGAGGTCCCGGCGGCCCTCCGCGCCGCCACCGCGGGAGAGATTCCCCCCGAGGGGACGGCACTGCTCATCCTGCTGGACGGGACACGGGACGTGGATCGGATCCTGTCGGGCAGCCCTTTCGAGGCCTGGCGGACCTTGAAGATCCTGCATCGCCTCCTGCGGGTGGGCGTCCTGGGATGGACCCCCGCGGCCGGAGCGTCCGCTCCCGGCACCGCGGCGCGCCGCAGCCTCCTTCGCCTGACGACGGAGGGGCCGTTCCAGTACCACAAACTCCACGCGCTTCAGGAGGCCGGTCGTTTCACGCTGTCGGCCCGTGGGGTGTTCGTCCAGACCCCGGCCCCCTTCGAGGTGGGAGAGCAGGTGCTGCTTCGTTTTCAGCTCCCGGGGGAACCGGCGTGGATCACGGCGATCGGGCAGGTCATCTGGCGGAATGCGGACGCGCAGCGGAGCAGGCCCGAGGATCTCGGCATGGGACTGCAGTTCGTCGAGGTCTCGGCAGAGGCGCAGGCGGCGGTGGAGCACCACCTCACCCGAGGCATCGCGGCGGAGATCCGCGGCGCCCTGGAGCAGCCGTGAGGCGGCGCCCGGCTCCGGGCTCAAGAGGATCACGGGGGCAGGGCCCCGTCAGGCGGACGGCGGATCCGGCCGAGGCTCGGCACAGCGCCGGCAGACGGGAGGATCGGTCTGCTGCAGGCAGCCATGGTGCACCATGAGCCGGCAGCGGGAGCAGATCGGGAACGGCCGGGCCGTCAGGATGGCCCACACCCCCCGCAACTCCTTCCGGCACACCCCGCACCGCCAGGCAGTGCTCCCCGCGGTCACCTCCGACCTTTCCGGCTCGTATCCCCGCCTTTCAGCGAGCCAACCGAACCTTGCACTTCAGCCCCGCCGGTAGCCGGTAGCCGGGGTTCGGCAGCTCCAGCCGGACGCCGAAGGTGCCGCTGGCCGCGTCCACGACCCGGTCCACCACGGTCACCTGCGCCGTGTAGACGCCCCCGATCGGGGGTTCGGGGAGGACCTCGGCCGTCATGCCGACGGAGAGCCTGCCCAGGAGCCCGATGGGGGCGAAGACCTCCACCCGCAGCGGGTCGAGCTGGGCCACCTTCACCACGGGCGCCTGCTTCGCCATCTCCGTCGGCGAGAGCAGGCGCTCCGTGACCACCCCGTCGATCGGGCTCGTCACGGTGCGGAGCGCCACGGCCGCCTCGCTCCGCTGCACCTCCAGCTCGGCTTGCCGCTTGTTCTCCTGGGCCTCCAGCAGACCGATCTCGCTCAGGTCTCGCTGGGCCCTCGCCTCGTCCACCTCGCGGATGGAGATGCCGCCTTGCTGCAGCAGCTCCTCGCTGCTCACCACCTTCTTGTTCCCGTACTCCACCCGGACCTTGCCGGACTTGATCGCCGATTCGGTCTCGGCCCGGGCGCGGGCGATGGCCAGCGTCGCCCGGTCCACGCTGGACTCGAGGATGGCCAGGACCTGCCCCTTGCGAACCAGGTCCCCTCGCTCCACCTCCATCCGCTCGACCACGGCCTCCACCGGGGCCGTGACCGCGACGGTGACGTAGGGCTCGATCAGGCAGTCCAGGGTCGTGCCTTCGGCGGCGAGCGCGGGCAGGACGGGGACGAGGAGCGCCAGGCCGGCGGCACAGCACACGGTCCACTGAGATCTCATCAAGGGTTCCCTCGCTCACTCGCCTCGGCCCGAGAAGGCCAGGGCGTTGTCCAGCTGTTCGTCGAACTTGAGCAGATCGCGTCGCATGCGGGAATGGATGCGCTCCGCCGCTGCCTGGGCCTGTCGGATGAGGAGACGGCCGATCCATCGTGGGACGGGCCGGTCGGAGCGCCCAAGCCCGGCGGCGAGCCGGCGCCAGGCCTTCCGGCCGTGCGCCTGAATCAGCTCATCCTCCAGGGAGGCCATGGCCTCGAAACTGCCGGGGTCCCCCTGCCGTCCGCAGCGGCCGAAGAGCTGGCGGTCGATGCGGCCCGCGTCGTGTCGCTCCGTCGCGATCACGTGTAGCCCGCCCAGATCCGCCACCCCGGGGGCGAGCCGGATGTCCGTGCCCCTCCCGGCCATGTTGGTGGCCACGGTGATCCGCCCCGGCTGGCCGGCCTGCGCGATGATCTCGGCCTCCTCCCGATCCTGTCGCGCGTTCAGGACCTGGTGCGGGAGGCAGGCCGCCGCGAGCAGACCGCTCAGCTCCTCGGAGGTCTGCACCGAACGGGTCCCCACCAGGACCGGGCGCCCGACCCGGTTCAGACCGGCGATGCGCTCCGTGACCGCCGCCCACTTCGTCGCGGCGGTGGGATACATCCGATCCGGCAGAGGCCGGCGGTGGAGCGGCCGGTTCGTCGGCACGCGCACCACGCCCAGGCCGTACACCATCGCCAGCTCCCCGGCGACCTCCCGCGCCGTCCCGGTCATCCCCGCCAGGCGCTGGTAGCGCCGGAAGAACCGCTGGTAGCTGATGCGGGCCAGGGGGGCGTTCTGCTGCGTCACCGGGCAGCCTTCCTTCACCTCGATGAGCTGGTGCAGCCCGTGCTCCCACGACCGGTCCGCCATGACGCGACCCGTGTACTCGTCGATGATCTGCACCTTTCCGTCGTGGACCAGGTACTGCTTGTCCCGCAGGAACAGATGCCTCGAGGTCAGGGCCTGGCGGACCAGTTCCTCCCGCCGGATGCGGCCCGCCCACACCCCGCCCAGATCGCTCGCCAGATCCCTGAGGTGGGCCTCGCCCGCCTCGGTGAGACGGACCATCCGCTCGTGTCCCTCGATCTGATAGTCGCGTCCGTTTTCCAGGCGACCGGCCAGGGTGAGGGCCGTCTCGTAGATCGCCCGCTCCGCCAGGGCGGAGGGATGAGTCGCCCCGGAGATGATCAAGGGGGTCCGCGCCTCGTCCACCAGCACGCTGTCCGCCTCGTCCACGATCCCGTAGTAGAGGCCCCGCAGCAGGAGCTGCGGGGCCCGGGTCCCGCCCGCCAGCCGCTCGAGCTGGAGGTGGATCCGGCTGCCCCGGCGCCCGAGGGCCAGCCGGTCCTTGAGGTAGTCGAACACGACCTCCTTGTTCGTGCAGTAGGTCACGTCGCAGGCGTAGGCCGCCCGACGCGCCCGGAGGTCCAGGCCGTGGACGATGGCGCCCACCGTGAGCCCCAGGCCGCGGTAGATGGGTCCCATCCACTCCGCGTCCCGGGCGGCCAGGTAGTCGTTGACCGTGATGATGTGGACGGGAATGCCCGCCAGCGCCGCGGTGGCGGCCGCCAGCGTGGCGGTGAGGGTCTTGCCCTCGCCGGTCTCCATCTCGGCGACCAGGCCCTGCAGCAGGATCCAGCCACCCACGAGCTGGACGTCGTAGTGGCGCTGGCCCAGCCCGCGATCCGCGATCTCCCGGACCAGGGCGAAGCACCGGGCCGTCAGATCCTCCCGCAACCCCTCCCGCCGGAGGCGCACGCCGACGTCCTCGGCCATTCCGCGGAGCGCCAGATCGTCCAGTCCCGTCAGCGATCGCCCGTGGTCGGCCACGGCCCGGACGAGACTGTCCCAGCGGCGTCTGCGCCGCGCCCATACGGCCCGGCCGGCCACGCGCACGCGGGACCCGAGCCGATCCAGCGCGCCCTCCGGGGGCTCCAGCCGCTCCGGGTACGGGCCGGAGGATACCCTGGAGACGCCGAAGACGTCAGACATTGAGCCGCGCCAGGAAGAGTTGTCGCAATTGCCGGCCCCATTGAACGGCCAGGGGCTCCCACCCATGATCGAACCGGATATAGACCCGGCCGCCGATGTTCAAGAGCCGCCGATCCGACGGCAGCTCCAGGTCGATCTGGAAGACCTTCTCCATGGCGGTCACCCCCTGCGTGTCGCGCGGGTCCACGGCGACCGTGCCGCCTCCCGCATGCCCGAGGGCAGCGCTGGGCAGTCGCTCGCTGGCACCCGGGACCTCCCGCTTGATGGTCGCCGGCAGCGTCTCCTCGATGCGTTCCGACAGGCGCACCTCCACGGCCTGGGTCCGGTGCTTCACCAGGTCCACGTTTGCCTGGGCGATGACGGCGCGCACGGTGATCGTGTCCAGGATGACGACCTGGGCCAGGAGGTCCCCCCGCTTGACGAACCGGCCCGGCAGATCCTCGGCCGACGACAGGACGAAGGTGCCGGCCGCGCGGCTCCGGACGGCGAGATCGGCCAGCTCCTCCTGCACGCGGGCCAGATCCTCCTCGACGTACCGGATCTCCTCCAGGATCACCGCCGCCTTGACCCGATCGGTCGCCCGCTGCTCGTCGTAGCGACTGCGGAGCTCGCGCAGCTTCGCGGCCAGCACCTGGGCCTGCATCGCCCGCTGGGGATCTTGGCACTCCAGGAGGAGGTCGCCGGGCCGGACCCACGTCCCGGGCCGCGCCACCACACGCTCGACGAACCCGTCCACGGTGGCCCGCACCAAGGTGTCCTCGGGGACCCAGACCACCCCTTCCGCGCTGGTCCGGGAAGGGACCGGCACGAAGGCGATCCCCGCCGCCACCGAGGCGACACAGGCGGCGCTGACGCAGATGGCGCGGACCCGCACGCGGCGCAGCCTCGGGCTCGCCAGGAGGAAGCGCACCCCCTTCATCACGGGGACCACCAGCCAGGCGATCAGCAGGGCCGAGACCGCCAGCACCCCGAGATAGAAGGCCTTGTCGAAGAGGAAGAACCCGATGGCGAGGACGACCAGGATTCGATACACGAAGGAGCTGACGCCGTAGGCGACGAACCACGCCCGCTCCGACCGGGAGGCCTGGGGCGGCTCCGCCTCGCGGACCCCGAAGAGGTACCGCTCGCAGAGGAACGTGAGATACGTGCGCGAGCGTTGGTACAGGTTGGGGATCTCCAGCAGATCCGCCAGGATGTAGTAGCCGTCGTAGCGGAGCAGGGGGTTGCCGTTGAAGAGGATGGTCGACACACCCGCCACCAGGATCACGTTGTAGGCCAGGCTCCGCACGGCGCCGGGCTCGGCCGCGAGCCACACGAACATGGCCAGTGCCGCGATGAAAAGCTCCGTCACCATGCCGGCCGCCCCCACGACCATCCGCTGCCACTTGCTCGCGAAGGACGACGCGGAGGAGGCGTCCACGTACGGCAGGGGCGAGAACACGAGGAGCATGATCCCCATGTCATGGACCTCGCCGCCAAAGGCCTGGATGGCCAGGCCGTGCCCGATCTCGTGCAGCGCCTTGAGGAGGGGAAAGACCAGCCACAGGGCGAGGAGGTTTTCTGGCGTGAGCAGTCGGTCCAGCAGGCCGCCGGTGAGATCCGACCAGTGCGCCGCCGCCAGCACGACGGCCACCCCCACCAGGACCCCCCAGAGCACCATCCCGGCCCTGCTCGCCAAGGGTCGGACCCAGGGGAGGAGGTGCGCCAGAAACCGCTCGGGATCCAGCAGCGGGATGCGCCACCACAGGGGGCTCATCAACTGGCCGAGCAGCTTCTTCCGCTGCTGCCGCTGGAAGCGCTGGAGCAGCTCGGCGGCGTCCGGCGGGACATCGCACTGCAGGACATCGGCGGCGTGAAGCTGGCTCAGGAGCTGGATCATCTCGTCCTGGGTCGGCGCGTCATCTCCCAGGCGCCCCAAGGCCGTATCCCAGATCTCCTGGACGCTCCTCCGGCCGTCCATGAGGCCGATGACGAGGTAGCCGCCGGGCGAGAAGCGGTGCAGGCGGCCCGAGGCCAGATCCTGCAGGACGTACCACGTTTCCCCGCGGTAGGTGTGGCGGTGGATCCGGGCGTGGCCCCGGACTCGCGGCTTGAGATCCGCCACCCGGTACCAGGAGGCGCTGAAGAGTGATTCCATCATCGGGAGCTTGGACCAAGGCGTTCGGCTGTACGGTCGTACCTCCGAACGCTCCTCAGTTCAGGGCAGCCAGGTCCAGAGCTTCAGGCGCATCCAGTCGATCACCTCTCGGGTCCAGATCCAGATCAACCGGCGACGGTCGACCATGACCTTCCCGACACCCTCCATCCCCGGACGCAGCCAATCGGGCAGGCGCGCCGGCGTGGCCTCCACCCGGAAGGCATTCCGCCCCTCCCGAGCGGTCGAAACCGGCGTGATCTTGGTCACCGTGAATGGGACGCCTTCATGGGGCACGCCGGAGAGGACCAGCGTCCCCGCTTGTCCCTCCCGGACGTCGGCGATGGATCGCTCATCCACCTGGAGGATCAGCCGGAAGGCGTCCAGGGGGGCCACCTCGAAGAGCACCTGACCGCGCTCCACCGGGGCCCGCAGCGACTGGCTGAGGTCGCCGGTGACCACGATGCCATCGATCTGGGACCGCAGGCGAATGCGCGCCAACTGGTCTTCCAGCAGGGCCATCTCGGCCCGCGCCTGATCCATCTGCGCGGCCAGGACGGCCACCTGGGCGGCGTTGCGCTGGGCCAGGGCCTGCTGGTGCTGCCTGGCCACCTGTTCGTACTGGCTGGCCCACTTGAGGCGTTGAAGCCGCAGCTCCCGATCGTCCAGCCGGGCCAGCAATTGATCCTTGCGGATCAGGTCGCCGGCACGCGCCGGGGCCTCGGCGATGAAGCCGGCGAACGGGGCCACGACCGCCCGCCGCACGATCGGTTCCAGCGTCGCCGTGGCGGATACCCGGTAGTCGCCCGTGGCGGTCACCAGGAAGAAGATGAGAGCCGCCGCCGCCGCCAGGGACAGCTTCAGCGCCACGTGGCGGGGCCCGATCACCTTCCCGATCCACTCGTGCGCCGAGACGCCCGCCTTCACGATCAGCCAGCGATCCTCGCGCCGCTGGATCTCCAGCACCGGACCTGCCAGCGCCGCCGCCGCCTCGCACAGCTCGACCACGGGCGGCTCGAAGGGGCGGTCCTCGGGCCGCTCCAGCGTCAGGGCGCCCACGATCCGGCCATGGGCATTGAGCGGTATCGAGCAGATGGCCCCGGCCCCATGCTGTCGGGCCAGCTCGGCGTGCGCCCGCGTCACCTGCGGGCTGGCGTCCGGTGGCGCGGGATGCACGATCACGGCGTGCTGGTCGATGGCCTCCTCCATGGCGGCGGCGATGGCGCGAACGAGATTCATCTGCGCCCCGATCTGGGCGCTATGGGACATGGAACGAACCCGCACCTTGCCGCCGCGGAGGAAACCGATGCTGACGCGCTCGCAGTCCAGATCCGTGGCCAGCGCCGTGACGTAGGCGGTCGCCGAGGCGAAGAACCGATCCTGGGCCAGGGCCGATGCGGTCAGGTCCAGGGCGCTCTGCAGCCGCTCCTTGGCCGCCGTGCTCTGCCCCGCCTCCTCGCGCAGCCAGAGGATCTCGACCCAGGCGACGCCCCACTGGAGCTGCCGGAGCGCCGCCTGGAGCTCCCGTTCGGAGCGCGGCGCGATGTCCAGCGCCACCACGCCGTGACGACGCCCGGAGACGTGAATGGGATAGGCGACGGCGTACCGCGTGCGAGGGGGGCCGCCGTCGGCGTCCTCGACCTCGTTGGGGACGACGAGCCCGCGACGCTCTTCCAGCGACTTCTCGGCAACCTCTGTCAGGTGGCTCGGGATCTCTTGGCCTTCGGGCCAGATCGCCGCCGGGGCGAAGGGGCCGGTTTCTGGGGGGCCCAGGACCAGGACGGCGCCGGAGACATCCCGGATGAATCGACACTGGAGGGCCAGCCATCCCCGGTAGAAGGTCTCGGGGGTCTTCGCCTCGGCGAACTGCCGCCAGGCGGCCTGCTCCGGATCGGCGGGGTGCAGCACGCCGGACGGTCGCGGCGACCGAGACTGGGATGGCTCCTCGTGACGGCTCGGGAATTGCCGGTCCATGGGCATCCTGGATCCTCCCAGAAGTCCGGGAGGATCCAGTCAACCTGCGGGGTTACCGGGACACCGGGAGCGGACCGAAGCGCGTCTCGTACTCCTTCACCACGTTATCCAGCAGGATGGACAGCCGCTTGGCGGCATGGGGACTCACGATGAGACGGTTCGTGAGCTGGATGGGGATCTCCTGCTGCCCGCTGTGCCAGGCTTGGTTCACCCCGAAGAGCAGGACGACCTCTTCGCGGGTGCTCGCCACGTTGCAGAAGTTCGCGTAAGCGCTCTTCATGTTCGTGTCGTCCCAGCGGATCTTGGGGGCCGTCGGGCTGCTCTCCGCCGTGGTCGGTGCTGCCGCGTCTCGCTGCCGCTCCTGCGCCATTTGTCGCTCCTTTCTTGGGATCCACAGTCGTGCAGGCCTCGGATGATTTGATCTGACGCTATCCAAAACCCTCCTCGGATGCAAGCCCCAATCGGCCAATTGTTTGGAAAACCTACGACGGAGCCCCTTTTCACTTTCGTCGCGTGGCCCTCCCGATAGAGCACTGCCGCCGGAGAAACGATCCGGCGGCAGCCTATCTCTCGTGTAGAAACCCTGGACCTTGCCCGGAAGCCCGCCCGAGCCTCCGATGGGTCGCCGCCGCTACTCCAGCGCCCGCACGTACATGCGCAGCTCGCTCAGGTGGCTCGCCTTGATCACCACCCCCGCCGTGATCGCCTCGCCGAAGGTTATGTCTTTGCCGTACTTCCCCTTGTACGCCGCATTCAAGGCCGGTGCCGTCAGGGCCGTGCGGAGGTCGGCGAGATGGGAGGCCCGCACCGCCCCCGAGGCGGCCGGCGCCGTCCCGGTCCAGGTGAAGGCTGGGAGATTGTACGGGGCCTTGGTCCGGACCGCGTTGATGGCCGTCAGGAGTTCGGTGAAGTGCACCGCCTTGATGACGCTGGTTCCTGCGCCCAGGGGGTCGTCGATGAAGCTGCTGGTTCCCACCACCACGCCGTAGGTCCCAGAGGCGCTCGGGAGGCGCCGGACGTTACCGGCGGCATCCGCGGCTTCCAGGTAGTACTCGACCCCCGCCGGGCGCACCACGACGCCCGCGGGGATGCTGCGGCTGTAGGTGGCCCCCGGCGTCATCGGCAGGGAGCTGAAGGAGCCCACCCCCTTCGTCCGGTAGTAGAGGGTGGCCCCCTGCACGACCATGTTGTCCGTGATGGTGGCGGTTATCGGGATGGCGGTATTCTCCTTCCAGCTCGTCACGGGGGTATGAGTGACCACCGGGAGGGTGGGGTCGGCGAAGGTCGCGGTGCAGGTCCGGGTTCCCGTCAGCGTCACGACGCCGTCGCTACAGTCGGCGTCCCCGCTCCAGCCGGTGAAGGTGCAGCCGGCCGCGGGCGCGGGGGTGAGGGTGACGGCCGTGCCATAGGCGAAGGAGACCGTACACGTCCCCCCACAGGTGATGCCAGCCGGGCTGCTGGTCACCGTGCCGGCCCCTGTCCCGGCCTTGCTCACGCTGAGCTCGAGGCTCTGGGGGGTGAAGGTGGCCGTCACCGTGCGCGGGGGGGCACTCATGTCCACCACGGTGCAACTATTCCCTGTCGGCGTGCAGTCCCCGCTCCAGGTGACGGCGAAGCTCGCGTCCGGCGTGGCGGTGAGGGTGACGGTGCTCGTCACTGGGAAGACCTCCGTGCAGGTGCCCGGGCAACTGATCCCGGCGGGGACGCTGCTCACCGTCCCGGTCCCCGGCCCCGGGAGGGTCACCGTCAAGGCATTCCCCACCCGCAGGACGAAGGCGACGCCGCCGCTCCCGGCCCCTCCCCCCTGCGAGGTCGTGCCGTAGAAGTGCCCATCGGGGTCTTGGATGAGGGGGGTCTGCGGATTGGCCCCCTCCGCGCCGCCGAAGGTGTGGAGGGTGGTGAATGCACTCCCATCCGGCGCGAGCCTGAACACGGTGCCGTGCTTGCCCGCGCTCGTGCTCGTGCAGGTGACATCCCCGTACGTGCAGTCGCCAAGCGTCGTCCCGTAGAGGTTCCCATCCGCCCCCAGGAGGAGGCCGGCGGCGGGATTCGCCCCGTCCGTTCCGCTGAACTCATGGAGGGGGCTGAACGTATAAGCGTTGGGGTCAGCGGTAGGGACCAGGCTGAAGACGGTCCCGCGGTTGGAGGCCCCCCCGTAGGTCGTGCCGTAGAGCGTCCCGCCGGGGTCCCGGAGGAGCGTGCCCTGGGGGTTGGCCCCCTGCCCGGTCGTGCCGGTGAAGGCATGGAGCGTCGTGAGGGTGAAGGTACTGCCGCTGGGCGTCAGCTTGAAAACGGTGCCGTAAGTGTGGGTGCCGCCGGAGGACGTCGTGCCGTAGAGGTTCCCTCCGGGATCCCGAACGAGGCCGCCCAGCGGATTCTCTCCATCTGTTCCCGTAAACGAATGGAGCGTTGTGAAGGTGCCATCCTGCGTCAGCTTGAAGACGGTGCCGAAGCCCGGCCCGCCCTTCTCACTCGTGGTGCCGTAGAGGTTGCCGGTGGGGTCTTGGACGAGGCCGGCGGCGGGATAGGCCCCATCAGCCTTGGCGACGGTGAACGCATGGAGCGTGGTGAGGGTGCCCGTGGGGGTCAGCTTGAAGACGGTGCCGAGGTCGTCAGACCCCCCGCCATTGGACGTGGTGCCGTAGAAGTTCCCGTCGCTCCCCCGGATGAGGCCGGCGGAGGGAGCAGGGTACACCCCATCGGTCTGCCCCGTGAAGGAGTAGAGCGTGGTGAGGGTGCCCGTGGGGGTCAGCTTGAAGACGCCCCCGAGGTCATTGGCCCCCCCGAGGGAGGTCGTGCCGTAGAAGTTCCCATCCGCTCCCATGAGCAGGCCGCTCGGGGTCACCGGCGCCGGCGGGAGGTCTGGTGGGGGCTGGGGCGGTGGCGAGAGCGGGAAGGCGTACAGCACCTTGTAGGAAGTATCGGGGGCGGCCCCCTGCGCCAGGGGCGGGAGGAGCAGCACTCCGAGGAGGGACAGGAGGAGCGCGGGGAGCGCTCTGGCGTATCGGAAGGACCAGCGTGCCCTCAAGCGCGTACCCATGGTGGCCTCCTGCCCATCTCGGGCTGTCATAGACTGCATGCCGGGGCGCACGCCCCGTGCGTGATGGCCCTCGCTAGTCACCTGGCCCATGCTGGCCCCGCTTTGTCTCATAATCCACTCCCGCACCGCCACGGGGCGACGCTACTCGCCTCCGCCTGCTGCCTCATCCCCTGCTCCTGCTACCTATCCGCCTCTAGTCCCGTGGGGGCCCGCTCACCCGACCTCAGGGTCGAGCGCGCCGTCAAGCCCCGGGACCAGCGTGCCGTCCTCTTCCCCCTCGTACGCGAAGTCGGTGGTCAGCCCCGCAAGGGGCGGCGCGTACTCGGCGCCGTTTCGACCTTCAAGGCTGAAGACGAACTCCGGGACCTGCGCCGTGAGCCGCCGCCCGCCCCAGGGCCCCAGCGGGTGCCGCGCCAGAAGGGCTCCCTGGGCCGTGGCCTCCCAATCGATCAGGCCCTTCGCGTCCCCTGCTCGGCGAACACCCCGACCGAGCTTCTGGTCAGCCTGGGCTTCCAGCGCGCTCAGGCTCCCGAAGGTCTCGGGGGCGGACGGCGCGGGCTTCTGGGGCAGTCGCCGCACGCCTGGCTCCAGCGTTGCGGCCATGAGGCCGGTCGTCTGGCCGGGCAGATCCAGGAAGCCCAGCGCGTGTCCCAGTTCGTGCAGGACCACGGTCAACAGGTCCATGTGGCCCGCGGCCCCCGCCGTGGAAGTAGCGAGCAGTTCCCGGTCGGCGCGCACATATTCGAGATTGTCCCCCGGGGTCGGGTCCACGAACCAGCCGAAGCCGGCCGCGTCCACATCGAGAAAGACCGTGGTGGCGCTCGCCTGGCCCAGCATCAGGCCGGGCAGGTCGGTGAGCTGGACCGTGACCTGCTCCAGTCGATCCAGCGCGGCGTCCGTGACGAGATTCGTGTCCGCCCACTGCGCGATCGCCTGGTCGACGATGGCGTTAAGCTCGGCCTCGGTGACGGAAGGCGCCGGTCCGGTCGTGGCGGGCGGGGCCGCCGCGAGCAGGGAGCCGATCCCGCCAACCGGAATGCCGTCAACGTCTAGGCTCAGCATATCAGTGCCGCTCAGGTCGCCCACGACGATGTTGTCCAGCCCTCCGCCGCCGGTGATGTGCAGGTGCTCGATGCCGATGAAGTCCAGGCTGCCGGAGACCGGAGCGGTCTGATTGAGATTGGCGTGCCCGCCCGTGGCGCTCACCGTCATCCAGTCGGCCCCATCCGTCGCCGTCATCTCCACCACATCGCTCCCCGAGCCCCCTTCGAGCCGGTCCTGGCCCTCTCTGGACCGCGCCACGAGAATGTCGTCCCCCGCCCCGCCAAGGAGCCGGTCGTTCCCGCTGTTTCCGTCGAGGGTATCGGCTCCCGCGCCGCCCAGGAGGATGTCAGAGCCAGGGCCACCCAGGAGGGTATCATTGCCGGCGCCGCCATGGAGCGTGAGGGGCACGGGCGCCCCGAGGGCGGAGACGTTCACGAGGTCATCCCCGCTGCCCGCATCGATGGCCACCGCCACCAAGTCCGTGTCGCTCAGGTCACCCACGAGGATACTGTCCGGCGCCCCGCGGGCGGTGAACCGGAGCTGCTCGATTCCCGTGAGGTCCAGGCCACCGGAGACCGGAGTGGTCTGGATCACCCTGATGTGGGTGCCGGCGGCGTCGATGGTCATCCGACTGGCGCCGACCATCCCGATCCCGAACAGGGCATCGGTCCCCGGACCGCCGTCAAGCAGGTCGCGGCCCTCGCCGGACCGCACCAGGAATAGGTCATCTCCCTCCCCGCCGAAGAGTCGATCGTTCCCGCTCCCCCCGGCGAGCAGATCGGGGCCGCCGCCACCCCGCAGTGTGTCGTGGCCCACGCCACCCAGGAGGGTGAGGGGCACACCAGCCCCCACGGTCGAGCCGTCCACGGAGTCATTCCCACCGCCCGCATCCACCATCGCCGGCAGGGTCAGCCCGCTGAGCGTGATGGTGTCATTGCCGGCGAGCCCGAAGACCTGGATGTGCGCGAGCCCGCTGACCGGGATGGTCGTGGGGGTGCCGCTGTTGACCGTGATGGTGAGGACGCCGCCCGCCTGGGCGAGCGTGATGGCATCGTCCCCTGCCGTCCCCGTGATGACGTATGGGGCGGAAATTGGCACGACGGTCAGCGTCACAGTGACCGGGGCCGAGGCCGCCCCCTCGTCGTCGTCGGCCAGGTAAGTGAAGTGATCGGGCCCGGTGTAGTGCAGATCCGGGATATAGGTAAAGCCGCCGTCAGTGCCGAGGGTCAGCGTGCCATGGACGGGCCCGGCCACCAGTTCGGCGATGAGCGGATCCCCCTCCATATCCGTGTCGTTGGCCAGGAGGTCCGGGGCCGCGATCGTGAGCGGTGTCTCCTCGGCGGTCGTGTAGGCGTCGCCGGCAGCCACGGGGGCATCGTTCACCTCCGTCACCGTGATAGTGAACGTCTGGGGTGCCGAGGTATCCGTGCCCCCGTTTGCCGTGCCGCCGCTGTCCTTCAGGGTTACCGTCACCTGTGCCGTGCCGTTTGCGTTTGGCGCCGGCGTGAACGTGAGTACCCCAGCAGCAGTCAAGGACGGTTGTACCGAGAAGAGCGCTGGGCTGTCATTCGTGACGGCGAAGGTGAGGGTCTGGCTTCCCTCGTTCCCCGCCCCCGTGGAAATGGAGGCAGCCCAGCCTGTGCGGGTCTGTGCACCCGAATCCTCCGCCACCGCGACGTCTGCGCCCGTCTGAAAGGACGGCGCATCGTTGACGGAGTGCACGCTGATCGACACCGTAGCCGGGTCACTGGTCGTGTCTCCGTCGAAGGCGCGGTAGGTGAAGCTGTCGGAACCGTTGAAGTCTTTCACCGGAGTGTAGGTGAACGTCCCATCCGCATTGAGCAGTAGCGTCCCGTTCCCCGGTCCGCTCACCAGCTCCGCCAAGAGAGCTGCGGTGTCCGCATCCGAGTCGTTGGTCAGCACTGAACCGGATACCGCCTGATCCTCATTGGTGGAGTACACATCAGCCACGGCCACCGGCGCATCGTTCACCGGGATGACCGTGATTACCAGGGGCTGCGCGGGTGACGCGTCCACACCTCCGCCTGCCGTACCTCCGTTGTCATGGAGGACGAGGAAGAGGTGCGCTGAGCCGGAGGCATTCGAGGTAGTCCTGAAGGTCAGGACGCCGTCTGGTCCAACCGTGGGAGCGAGCTGGAACAGACCGGGGTTGTCGTTGGTGAGCTGGAAGTCAAGAAGCTGTGCCGCCTCATTGGCGGGACCGGCCGACATGGCGGTGGCCCAGGCGATCGACTGTGGGCCGGAGTCTTCGGCCAGTGTGACATCTTCGCCCCCGGCAAACGATGGTGCGTCGTTGACCGGCGCCACTTGCACCATGACGGTCGCCGGTGCAGAGACCCCGCCGAACTCGTTGGCCGCCGTGTAGGTGAAGCTGTCGGAGCCAAAGTAGTCGGGATTCGGTGTGTACGTGAATGCGCCGTCTGTGCCCAAGGCCAGTTGGCCATGGACCGGCCCGGAAACCAGGCTTGCGGAAAGGGTATTGCCGTCGGGGTCGCTGTCGTCCGAGAGAATTCCCGAGCCCACCGAGACCACGAGCGGCGAATCCTCCGTCGCAGTATATTCGTCGTCATTCGCCGTCGGGACTGGCGTCACAACGCTCACCAGGATGGTTCCCGTAGCCTCGCCCCCGTCGTCGTCCTCGAGGGTGATGCTGATGGTGCGCTCGCCGGGAAGCTCATACACGTGATTCAGCGTGAACTGGTGCAGAGCGGCAATGGGCGACGCCACAGTGCCGTCGCCATAATCCACGGTCACGTTCCATTGGTCCGCACCCGGGTCGGTGAATGAGATGATCCGGGTGAAGGCCTTGCCGGCATTCACCGTGCCGCTCGAACTCGTCCCGAAGGTTGGCGCCACGTTCCTCACGAATACGTGGGCCGTGTCCACGTAGACCGCTTCCGTGACCCAATCTATGACGGTGAGCGTGGCCGTGTAATCACCGTTGTCCGTCGGAGTGAACGTGGCGGCCCAACCCTGACCCGTCGAGGACTGCGCGACGGGAACTGCATCACCTTCCGGGTCGGTCACGCTCCAGGAGAATTCGAAATCGCTCCCGTTGGCCGGGTCGGGCTCATAGGCCGTGCCGGTGACGCTCACCGAAGAGCCTTCGTTTGTCTGGACATCCGGTCCTGCGTCGGCCACCAGGAAGTTGCCGAAGTCGACGCCGGTGTTCAGGAGGCCCTGACCCGACTGGACATACTCCGTGTGGGCCCCCGCCACGCGCTGCGGGCCATAACTCCACAATTCATAGCCGACGCCGTCCGTCGTCCCACCGGCCGTGTTCGTGGCATAAGCGTTGAAGTAGAGGCGGTTGTTGTAAGCGAATAGGTAGGACGGGTAGGAACTCTGTGATCCCGGACCAAGGTCGGCAACCATCTTGGCGCTCGTTCCGTCGTAGGCAATGAGCTCGGTGCCGTGATCCATGGGGATGTCGAAAAGGTTCTCGTAAAAGCCAGCCCGGAAATAGAGCTTGCCGTCGAAGACGGTGAGGTAGTATGGGGACGAACTACCGCTGCCGTAGTAGAGGTCTGTCACACGCTGGGTCGTCGCCGAGGTACTTGTGTAGCGCCAGAGCTCCGTGCCGTACCCATCGTTGCCGTTGGCGCTGAAATAGAGGGAGCTGCCGTATACGGTGAGACCCGAAGGATATGACGAGACGCCGTCCGTGGCCGCAATATCCTTTGTGAGGGTGATGGCTGTGCCGTCAGTGCTCCAGAGTTCATGGCCGTAGTTGTACGTCGCTCCGGCCAGAGACCTCCACAGTCCGTTTGCGCTGAAATAGAGCCGTCCGTTGTAGACCGTCAGGTTTGCCGGTGAGGTGACGGTGGTCAAACTCGGCTCCGTCGGCTTCGTCGCGGTAGATCCGTTGTATTTCCACAGCTTGTATGCGCTCGTCGCAGGATCGTAGGCGCTGAAGTAGAGGTTGGTGCCGAAGACCGTCAAATCGGTCGGATAGGAAGAAGCCCCGGCCGCCGGGTTGATATCCGCGGCGAGGGAGAAGGAAGTCCCGTCCGTGCTCCACAGCTCGTAGCCGTAATCGATATTGGCGCCGGGGAAACTGTAGATCACCCGGGCGCTGAAGTAGAGTCGGCCGTCGAAGACGGTGAGGGAGGACGGATCCGAGATGGTGTAGTTGGTGGGCTCCGGGACCTTGCTCGCGGTGGAACCGTTAAACCTCCACAGTTTCACACCCGCCCCGTCTCCTGCATCCGCCGCAAAGTAGAGATTGCCCTTGAATACAGTCAGGTAGTCGGGGTAGGAGGACGCACCGCCGCTGCTGATGTCGGCCGCGAGGGAAACAACGCCCGTGGTCGGGTCAAGCTTGTAGAGCTCGAACCCCGTAGGAACGTATTCGCCGGCGACCCACCTCAAGCCGCTCGCGGCAAAGTAGATATTTCCATTGTACTCTGCAAAACCGTAGGGGCTGGACGAGGCTGTCCCGGCGTAGATATCTCGGACCAGCGTCAGTTCGTTCCCGCCGAGCGGCGCGGTCTGAACCCAGGCGGGATTGGGCGCCTCGCCGACCGTGTAGTCTCTGAATGGGGTCAAACCCGGGAAGGAGTAGTCGCCGTTTGCGTCGGTGAGCGTCCTGAGCTCGCTCCCGTCCAGCTGCCCGTTCTGGTTCACGTCGATGTAGATGACCCAGCCTTCAAGGCCGGCCTCGGTGCTGTCCTTCAAGCCATCGAGATCCTGGTCGTTCCACTTCTGGCCGTAAATAGCCCCTGCATCAACGGTGAAGTCGAAGGTCTGCTCGGCAATGCGGCCCTTGGGCGATCCAGGGCCTGTCGCATCGTCGTGGCCCGTCAGGGTGATCCTGGCAATTCCGACAAAGCCGCTGTTCGGCGTGAGGTTCAAGTAGTGTCGGGCCGGCTGACCGATGATCTGGGTAGTAATTAGCTCCACCTGCACCTCGCCTGTGCTCGAGGTCGCCGTGTAGGTGATAGAGGTGCCATCGGCATCTGTGGCGAGATTGGTAATCTCCATGGAGAGAGTTTCGCCCCGGCTTGCCTGGGGCCCGATCAATCCGGATCCCGTCCAGAGCGGCGCGTTGCTGTTGGCGGTGTAGATGAGGTCGAAGCCCGGGTCGCTCACTTCACGGGCGAGCAAGGTCGGCACATACTGGATGTAAGAGTCGTTGCCGAGCGGGTTCCCCGAGACATCGAGCAGTTCCAGGCTCGGCAGGACCGGATCCAGGGCAACGAGGCGGACCGCGTCGGCTGCCACGGACCCATCCGTGTTGGACAGGCTGGCGATGACCTTCAGCACCTCTCCGGAACTTTCAAAGACACCGAGACTCTGCCAGGGGCGCCCGCCGACATCAGCCCCGCTCGGCGAAAAGCGCTGGTTGAGTGTGAGCTCCTTGGAGTCCGCGCCCTCAGGTTTAAGCGGCGTGAGTCCACCCTCACCCCCCAGGACGCTGAAGGGGATGTTCGACGCCCTGGTCTCGTGGCTCGGCCAGGTAACGAATACTTCGTAGCGTCCCGGGCGGACGTTGCTGAAGGTCCACTCGGCCTCACCTGTCGTGACGCCGGCGACGCCTGCATGGAACTGATAGTCCGTACGGAAAGCGCCTGCCACGGGACGACGGTTCTGCAGCCAGCCGGTGCCGCTCTGCCCATAGCCCTCCTCGCCGTCATCGATCAGGCGGCCGCCCGCTGCCGCGCCGATGTTCTGGATATCGTTGTCCTTCAGGTAGACGAGTTCCAGCTTGTCGAGCCAGGAGATGGGCGCGAGATCGACCAGGGCGTTATGCTCCGCGGAAAGGATGCGCAGGTTGGCAAGGCCCTTGATGGGATCGAGATTGACCTGACCCCGCGGACGGAGCGCGCCGGCGGGGATGATCTGTTCAGACCCGCCCTCCAGGGTGTAGCTGAATCGCATTCCGCCGGCAACGAACCAGGCGGTGTACTCCAGCTCGATGTCGTGCCACCCCGCCGTCAGGGCCAGAGCGTCGCTCGACACGTGGGTGCCCGTAACGTTCTCAAGAACCAGAACGCCGTCCACAAAGAGCCGGCTGAGTCCGAGCCCTGCCGTATGGAAGACCACATCCTGGTCGGCGCCAATACTGACCTGACCTGTCCAGCGGACTCCGAATCCGGAGTCGAGATCGGTATACCCGGCGAAGTCGTAGTTCGTGTCTGCAAAGTTGAGTGTACTGTCCACCCTGGTGTGGGTCGGATCGAGGAAGCGGAGATCGGCCCAATCCAAGGTCGTCACAGCACCTGCGAAGTACTCACCGTAAAGCCCGCTTCCCGACATCGGTCCAATCCCGGTGTTGTCGAGCGAGAGAAACTCCAGGGGCGGGGTCTTGCTGGGCGGCAGAATCTCTCTCCACAGGGCGATGGGCGTCAGGTCGACCAGCGGGTTGTTATCGAGGCTGAGCGCCTTGATCCCGAGGATACCGGTGAGGGGCGCGATGCTCGCCAGCCCATTGTAATCGAGGGCGAGATTTTGCAGGTGAGACAGACCCACCAGCGAACCCTTGGCCGCCCCCTCCTTGAGCGTGCGCGGCACGAGGGTGAAGAGGTCCTTCACCTGGTTGTTTGCCAGGTTGAGGGTCGTGATGTTGGTGGCAAACTCAAGGCCGGTGAGATCGGAGAGCCCCATGCCACCGAGGTCCAGTGTGAACAGGGTGACCATGCCGGAAGCGGTGATGGGCTCCTGCACCAGGGGGGTGCCGTCCCACTTGGTGGTGACGGGGATGCCGAGCTTCTCGGCGACAGCGACCTCGAGGCGGAGGTCATTGAAAGGCACTTCGGAATTGAGGGGCTCGAGGTCATGCTGGCTCTGGACGATGTCCTCCCCTTCTCTCACACCGCCGATGAATTCGGCGTCGGCGTCCCGCACCTCCACCTGCTCGGCCAAGAATTCGTCCTCGCCGCGATCACCGAAGAGAAAGTCGATATGCTTGTTGCCGATGATGATGTCATTACCGTCGCCGCCGTGAACCGTATCGTGATCGGAAAGGGCGTGGTACTGTCCGCCCAGGGGCGCGGTGATCTCGATCTGAAACGGAAGCGGCTCGGTCTGAGTCGCCTGGAAGGGGTTATAGACGCGCAGATAGTACGTGCCCGCCTCGGTCATCCGCAGGTCGGCGATGGAAACGCCGCTCTTGAGGAGCCCTGCGTTGGCATCGTACAGGTCGACAAGCACGCCGTCCTGGCGGGCAGTCGTTATCTTGAGGCCTGTTTGCGACCCTGTCGCCGTCGCCGAGCGGATCGTGAGCGGCAAGATGGCGCTGGGGCTGTTCAGCCCGTAGCGCAGGGTGAGCCTGGTTTTGCCGGCGGCAAGGGCTTCCCTCACCGCCGCGGTGATGTCCACCTCGATGGGACTCGTGCCAGGAACGGTGTTGAGATTGCGCGTGCCTGCCTGGGTGGCGGGGGCGGAAACGTCGCTGTCACGCACGACGTAGTCCCCTTCCTCGTTCAAGATCGAGACCACCAGGGTACGGTTGAGAAGGCCGGATTCCGACAAGGTCTTCGTGCCTGAAGACGAGCCGGTGGAGAGCCACAGCGTGCGGCTGGCTGAAGGCCCGTCCGCGGTAAAGGCAAGCTTGCTGCCGAGCACCTCGAGTCCGGACGGGTTCTGGGGATCGCTGCTCACGAGGACGGTCCCCTTGGCAGTGCCGTCGGTGGCCCACAGTTCACGAACGCGATCCCCCGAGTCCGCGGTGAAGAAAAGTCTGCTGCTCAGCACGACCATGTCGGCCGGGTCAGACCCAACGAAAGCATCCGGTGCGATATCTGCGAAGAGCTGGGGCGTGCCCACGACCCCGCCACTCACGTTCACCCGCCACAATTCTCTGCCGTGCTGGCCATCATTCGCCGTGAAGTAGACATAGGTCCCGAGTTGCGTGAAGTTCTGGGGCGTGCTGCTCGCGCCTCCTGGGTTGATGTTGGCCACCAGTGTCGTCCCGGCGAGGGTGCCATCGCTCTTCCACAGCTCGCTACCCGTGGTCGTGTCGTTGGCACTGAAGAGCAAGACCCCGCCTGCATTGAAGAATGAGCCCGGGCGGCTGCTTCCGGGCGCCGCGATGTCCTTCACCAGGGCGGTGCCCGCGCTGGTGCCGTTCGATTTCCACAGCTCCACCCCGAGATTTCCCTGGCTGGCGGTGAAGAAAAGAGTGCCCCCCACATTCGTGAGGTTGCCGGGACTGGAGCCCGTGGCGCCCGCATTGATGTTACTCACCAGCACCGTATTTTGCGAAGACCCCTGGCTCTTCCACAGCTCAGCCCCGTTCGTACCGTCGTCCGCGGCAAAGTACAAGACACCGTTGACATCGGTGAGGTGCGCAGGATAGGAGCCGTAACCGAGGGTTCCGTTGCCCACATTGATATACGCCGGGTTGATGTTGGCGACTTGAACCGTGCCGGCCGTCGTCCCATCCGTCCGCCATAGCTCCCGTCCTCCCGACATGGACTCGGCCGAGAAATAGAGAATACCGCCCGAGAGCGTGAATTCGGCCGGATTGGAGCTCGCGTCGGCCGGGTTGATGTCCTTGACCAAGTACGTCCCCGCCGCGGTCCCGTTGCTCCTCCACAGCTCGGTCCCCAGGTCCGTTGTGGTCGCCGTGAAGATCAACACACTGCCGTACGCGAAGAAGTTTCCCGGATTCGAGTTATGGGGAAAGTGGAGTGTGATGGAGCCGAGGTTGATGGTATCCACTGCGGGGTCGATGTCCTCCACCAAGCCGGTCCCGAGCACAGTGCCGTCGGTCCTCCACAGCTCAACGCCCTCTCCTCCGTCCGCCGCGAAGTAGAGCGTGCTCCCCACCGCACACATCTCGGACCCGCTCGCCACGGCAGGGATGTCGCTCCTTACATAGTCGAGGACCAGACTTGCACTGCTGATGTCTTCCGGATGATCGAGGTACTCCAGATAGCCGGACAGATCGACCTCCAGCAGGCCGCCATCGCCCGACACGGTTCCGATGTCGAAGGTCTCACCTCCCACCCCGACGGTGCTGCCGCTGAAGTTCGAGTCATTACCCTTGAGGGTAGTCGTGGTCGACTCTTCAGCCGGCGTGATGACCCGCACCTCGTTTCCGGCCTTTCCGTCTCCCTGGGTCGTGAAGCGGAACCACTTCTCCACGTCCGCCGACAGAAGCTGGAAGTCGTTGATGCCGTCGCCATTGATGTCGAGGGCAAGTGGATCGTTGCCGAAACGGATCGGCGTGGCGTCGGCACCGATGAGGAAGTCGCCAGCGCCGGGGACTGACGCGTTCACCAGGGGAATGGCATCGCCAAGCTCGGGTAGCGGGAGGGTTCGTGGTGTGCCGTAGAGCACGTAGATCCTGCCTGCCTCATCGACAAGCCGATCACCGAAGATATCCGCGTTCGCCAGGCCGACGATCAGGTCGTCAATTCCATCCCGGTTCAGATCGGTGTGGACCCGGCCGATCGAGTGGCCGGTGCCGCCGAGACCGGCAAACAGGTCGTACACGCTCAGTTCTTGCTCGCCCTGGAGCTGCACTTCGGCTGTAGAAAGGACGATAGTGCCGCCGCCGGCCGTCGCATCCTCGGCCACCGAGTAATCGACCCAGGCTCTCGACTTGGTGATGATATCGAGGAGCGTAGCCCCGGACCAGAACATCGCGCCGTTTTCCAGAACGACGAGGTCCTGCTTACCATCGGCGTTGAAATCGCCGGCGCTCGCGCGAAGTCTACCGCTGTACAGAAGGCCGCCGGCAAGCTCGCTGCCGGAACGCCTATGCACCTGGAAGTCTGCCGTTGACCCGTTTTCCGGCAGCCCCGTGGATGTCGTCACGTACCCTGCGGATCCGTAGTATACGAGCAACCCGCCTGTGGCCTCGGTCTCGATGGTTCCGCCGAAGGCAAAGTCGTCGTACCCGTCCCTGTTGAGATCGCCGAGGGCGAAGGCTTCAGCGCCGTCACGGTTGATGTCAAAACTTACATTGTTGCTGCCGGTAAGGGTCAGGACTCCCGTTGTGATGCGCCCGAGGAGCAGGTACCCGTCGGCGCTCGAGGCCGTATCGACGAACATGACGTCATCGAGGCCGTCGCCGTTCACGTCTCCCACAACCGTGGCGCGAGCATTGAGCGGGATGATGATGGGCCCCGGGGGGTCCCGGGTGATCTTGTGGAGGCCGCTGAAAGTGGCCTCGCTGAAGCTCGTGGTGCCCCCGGGGGCAAAGGAGGCCCCCGACAGGATGTAAGCGTGCTCTGGCGTGTCAATCAAGAGATCAGCCTTGTTGTCGCCGTTCCAGTAGAGCAGGCTGATGTCCGTCGCCGGAGAATCGCCGGTCAGGGTGATGGTGTGGCGTCCGGAGCTGGCGATGGTCGAGGTGGAGAGGCTACGAGGCCAGGAGCCCTCCTGACCGAAGACAACGGTGATGGTATTGGTTGTTCCCGTGGCCCGGCTGAACACGAGGTCGGCGAGACCGTCCCCGTCCACATCACCCGAGCCCTGCACGATGCGGCCCAGGGAGCTGGTGTCGACGATCATCTCGGCGCGCGTGGCCGCATCCTCCAGGTCCGTCAGATTGACCGGACCCAGGAGAATGAAGCTCTGCGTTGCGCCGCTCGCCGCGAAGTCGATGAACCCGTCGTCGTTGATGTCTCCCACAGGGGTGAGATCGGAGAGTTGCGTGGACGCCGCGGTGCCCGACAATCCGAACGCGTCGCGCAGGGTGAGGGGCGTGTCCGTGCCGTTGGGCAGGATAAGTCCAGGCCGAGGTTGTTCTGTCGGCAAGAGCGGCGTGGCGAGCTGGAACACGAACGGCTCCGCTTCCACGGCCAGCCCCGCGGTGGCCGCGGGATTATCCTGGAGAGCCTGACCGAAGTAGATGCTCAAATTGCCGCCAACCGCATCGGCAAAGCCCAAATCGGGATCCTTGTCGCCATTGACGTCGCCAAGACCTGCAAACTGATTCACAAGACGCCCGCCGGTAATCGCCAGGAGCAGGGAGACGATGTAGTCGGGCTTGGCCGGCTGGAAGAGCAGGTCCGCCGCTGCAAAGCTCAGAGAGCCGCGGGTAGCGCCCAGGAAGACCTGTCCAACCGGGTGATAGTTGAATGAAAATCCGTTGTTCTGATCGCCCTCCATGAGCCGGGGGGTGGCGTCGAACGCCAGGGCGCCGAGATCACTCTTACCATCGCCGTCTAGATCGCCTACGCCGCTCAGCACCTTGCCGTTCACCTTGATGGCTTTCCCGCCGGCCTCGAGCACCGGGAACTCGATCGCACCGGACAGGCTGTTGCCGAAGACAAGCCAGGAATCGGCGCCACTCGTTACCAGCAGGTCCTGTGGACGGCGACCTGCGGGGAACGTCACATCGCCGTCCACGTTTCCGGGGCCGGAGACCGAGAATAGAGTATCCACCGAAGTCGAGCCGGAGACACGGTCGGGTGCGGTCGCCGCCAGGGTCTGCACCGCGGGTAGACGGCTCGTGCTGCCCTTGAGAACGTACGTGGTGAATTTCCTCGCGTCTGTTTGGACAAGCACGGCGAGATCGGGCCTACCATCGGCGGAAAAATCCCCGAGTCCCGCGACATCCATGCCGGGATGGCCGCCGCCAGTCGTGAGCATCGAATCCGGGTTCGCGACAGTGAGGAATTGCTTCACCCGCACGTCGTCGATAAACCAACCCTCATACGCGTTGCCGATGGCGTCGATGGTGTCGAACTGGAAGGCGACCCGGATCCTCTGGCCCGTGAAGGCAGCAAGATTTACGGTGGTCTTGGTCCAGGCAGTGGCGTTGTTGAGCAGCGTCCCGTGCTCCTTATCCCGCACGACCGCTTCGTCAATCACGTTGCCGCCCGCATCCAGAGTCTGCACCACTACCCTGGCGGCGTCGTAGTGCGTGGAGTTCTCCGTCTTGAGCAGGTAGTTGAACGAGAGTTCCGCTCCGCTGACGCTGGTGAGGTCGATCGTGCTGGTGACGGCGTTGCCCGCGGTGTGGCCGACACTGTAGGTGCCCGTCGCCTCGCTGCCGAACCACAGGCTGTCAGGCGAAGTATGGCCGGTGTCGGAGCTGCGGCGCGTCGAGAGGTGCCAGAGACCGTCCACCTGGTCGGGGGGTACGCCGGGGAGAGCGTTCTCGAGGGTGAAGCCGTCCAGGGATGGCGCGCCCGACGCGGTAAAATCAGCCAGGAAGAGGTCAGGCTGGGACCAGTCGTTCCGGCCGTAAAAGATCGACACGTTGCCCGTGCCCGCGTCGGCGATGGCGAGGTCGTCGATATGGTCGCCGTCGAGGTCCCCCGCGTCTGCTATTTCTATTGTGCCGGTCACGCCGCTGATGACCACGTCCGATTGAGTGAGCAGGTCGAGGGTGCCCGTCCAAGGCGTGGGCCGGCCGAAGATGAGGTAGACGCCTTCGGTGGGAGCGGCCCGGCCGGTGGCGTGGGTCAGGGCGATGGCGATGTCGTCGAAGCCATCGCCGTTATAGTCCCCCGGCGTGCCGAAGATCGCGTAACTGTTTTCCGCAGGCTGGGTTCTGGCGAGGAGGGAGGGTATGCGGATGGTCAGCCCGTCGGCGGGAAGCGTCACCACGCCCGTCGCGTTTGAACCGAAGGCAACGCGGGCGAGGGTCACTTGCTCTGTGGTATCGGTCTTGATCGCCGCAATGAAATCAGAAAGCCCGTCCTTGTTGAGATCGCCGAGGGGAATCGCGATGGGCAGGTCGGCCGGGTCCGTGGACCCGATCGTCTGGCCTGCGGCCCCTGCACCCACCTCGGTCGTCTCGCCCAAGGGGGCATTGAACTTCAGCTTGTAGGTGCCGCGGGCTGCGGTCAGGACGTCGGTGGAAAGGCCTGAGATGAGCTTAAGCTGGGTCCGCGCGTAGTAGCTCGGATTGACGATTTCGAGGGATGAGTTCGCCGTGAAGGTAGTGTCGACCTTACGGCTGAAGACGAGGTAGTCGTCCAGGGTCTTGTCGACCCCGACGGTGGAAGAAAGGCCCGCCACGGTGATGGCATTGCGGATATCGTCCACAAGATTGTCGACGCTGTTGTTCGGCGTGTTGTCATCGCCGTTGCCCAGGATGCCATCGGGCCCGGAACCGTCGGTGTCACGGCGGAGTACTGTCACCGACACCGGATTGGCCCCGTCCACCTTGACATAGAAATACGCGTCTCCGGTGAGCCGCCCATCACCGACCGCCTTCTCCGGAGTGACGATCTGGAACTTCCGCGGATTGATCAGGTGAAGCAGGTAGTAGTCGGGTACGCCGACCGGTTGCTCAACCGGCTCGACCTGCAGCGCCGCGCCGGGATCGATGTCTTGGGCCGGGAAGAGGAAGAGGTTCTGGGCCGGGGTGAAGCCGGCGAGCGGCGGGGGCAGGAAGTCGTCGAGCTGCACCTCGATCATGCTCGACAGCAGCTTCGCTGCCTTGGCCGAGCCGAAGCTCTTGAACGCCTCAGGCGTCTTTATGATGTACCAGTCGCCCTTGTCGTCGAGACTGAAGGAGAGATTCTGGAACACGTTGCCTGCCTTCACCTCTCCCAGGTGGCCCGCGAACCTGAAGGCGTCGTTGCGCCCGGACTCGCCCGTGCCGAGGGTGGCATACTCGAAACGGTCGGGCGTCGTGGCAGTCAGATCCCCGGGCAAGGGCGCGCTCGCGTCGCCGGAAATCAGGTCATCGCCGTCACCGCCGGTCAGTTGATCGTCCCCCTCCCCGCCCACGATGAAGTCGAGGCCGCTGCCGCCGTCGATGGTATCGTCCTGCGCGCCGCCAAAGAGGCGGTCATTGCCGTCGCCGCCCCTGATGTCGAGGGCTCCGATCGTCGCACCCTGCTCCAGGTCTCCCGGATAGACGCCCCATTGCGACATGGTGCCGGGGAATCGATACCCGGCATCACCGTGCACTTCGTCGTCGCCAGAGCGCGTGTCGATGACCGTCTTCTCGATGTTGCGGGCCTGGAAGAAGATGTATTGCTGCTTGTAGGCCAGCGGATTGGTGGCATCCGCCACGAAGCATTGGTTGGCAATATCCCACACGAGGGAGCTGAATTCATAACGGTGGAGGTTGGCGTTGTAGCGAATGCCAACGAAGTCATTGACCGGTCTGCCCAGGCGGTCAAAATCGCCGCCCAGGAATTCGACCTGGTCACTTCCGGCCCCGCCGTCGAACCAGTCGGAGAGCGTCGGGATGAGCGTCTTCTGCCCCGGCTGCGGCACGGTTCGCTGCGGATTGCCCACCAGCGGCAGGTCGTCGGCGATGAGCTGGAAGATGTCCTCGCCGCACTCGCCGAACAACAGGTCGCTGGCCTGGCGGTCCAAGCCGCCCGTGAGCACGTCATTGCCTACACCGCCGAATATCCAGTCTTCACCGGGCCCGCCCTGGAGTATGTCGTTCCCCGCACCGCCTAGGATCACGTCACGGCGCAGGACAGCCAGGTCGGAGGCGAGCTTGACAGGAGTGAAGCCTTCGAGATCGACCGGATCACCGCCCACATCGCCGATCACGGGGACGATGCGATAGCGGGCGGCCGCGTCGCCCGCCACCTTCAGATAGTATGTGGTCTGGCCGATGAGGCCGGTGAGATCGCTTATGAGGCCCGACGCATTGGCTGTCTTCAGGACCGTCCCGCCCGCGTCGGTGATCTGGAGGGTGAGGTGCGCCCCCACAGTCAGAGTGTCGAGCTTGATCGTGTCGCCCACCAGGCCGTCATCGCTCGGGGTGAACTTGTACCAGTCCACGTCGCTCGCCGACTGGAGCGCAAGCCCCGTGATACGGGAGGTGAACTGAAATTCCCGGAGCTGGAATGCCGTGTCCAGGGTGTTGTTGACCTCTGCCGCGTCCGCCGTGTCGAGGGATGAGAAGGCAATTTCATAGATAGTCGGTACGTGTCCTGCGCTCGATACCTTCAAGCGATAACTCGTGCCTGGGGTCAGCCCGAGGCCCACCAGGTCGAGGGATGCCCGGCCAGTGACTGCGTCTGCGTTGGCGGTTCCGATCAGGGTAGTGCCGTCCTCGCCATAGAGCTGGAGGGTGATGGCGTCGATGAGAGAGAGGCTGATGGTGGAGATGGTATCTCCCGTGCGGGGTGTGAAACCCAGGGTAAAGCTGTACCAGTCGATGTCGTCAGGGCTGTCCAGCGTGACGCCTTCGACGCGGGTGCTCGTGGAAATCGCACCCAGGCTGTAGGCGTGGACGGCTGTGTCGTTCCGAGCCGGTGATTCCCCCTTGTCGATCAGGATGGGCGAGCCGGCGGCATACTTGACGATGTCGTCGCCCTGGCCCGCATCGGTCCAGACCGTCTTGACGACCGTGGGGCCCACGTTGACCTCGTCGTTGCCGCCGAGGGCATCGATGATGATGGCAAGGAAGTCTCCCTCCGGGGGAAGCAACGTGCCGAGATCGCGCGGATTCACGCTTTGCAGTCGTTCCGGGTCAAAGATGGTGTCGGCCTGGTCCCAGATATAGTCGCCCGCGGCGTCGCGGGCCGTGAAGTCGAGCTGGACCTGGGCGTCGAAGGTATAGTTGCCGTTGTTCTCGGTAGTGCGGGTGATCAGGTGGTGGGCCTGGAGCAGCCCCGGTTCGGTCACGTAATCGACGGTGATGAAGTCGTTGGCATCGGTGCCGCTGTAGTACCAGACCTTGCCGGTGGATTTGGCGTACTCCTTCCACTCGTCGCCTGCCACGCCGCCGTCCAGGGACTCGAAGGCTGTGCCATCCTGACGGAAAAGGGTGTCTTCGCCGCCGTACCCGTAGAGGAAATCGAGGGCAGTGCCGCCGTAGAGGCGGTCGTCATTTGGGCTGCCGAGGGAGCGGTTGAGCCCCGTGTCCTCCTTGACCCACGGAGTCTGCTCAAACGGATCGACCGTGGCGTTGCCGTTGAGATCGGGTTGATCGAAGAGGCCGTCGTTGTTGCGGTCGCCGTCGTCGGAGGCGTGCAGGTCGCCGCGGCCATCCACCCAGACGCCGAACTTTCCGGTGTCGAGGGCAAGGGAAACACCCGCAGGGCCCGTCAAGACGAGCTTGTTTCCGACGCCGAGAGAGGCCGTCACCTGGCTGCCCAACCCCGCAGCGGCCAGGGCCTCGTTCAGATCGGTGATCAGATCGCCGGGGCTGTAGTTGTCCCAGGTGTCGGGAGCTGTGAGAGAGACAGAGACGGGAGCCCCCGAACCGAGGGTCAGCGAGAAGACGGCGTCCCCGGAGAGACGCCCAAACTTCGGTAGAGTCGCGCTGCCGATAAGGGCCGCCGCCGTGCTCGAGTCGGCAGGATCCGCCGTGGTGATGCCCAGGGCAAATCGCAGCTCGGTATAAGCCACGTTGGGGTTCAAGGACCAGGCGTAGAGATCATTGTTCCCCTGGCCGCCGATCAGGTCGTCATGGCCCTGGCCGCCGAAGAGGCGGTCGTAGTCACTGCCAGGCGCCACGCCGCTGTCGCCCCACAGGCGGTCGTCGCCCCCGAGACCGAAGACGATGTCGCTCCCTTCCCCACCGTCGAGGCGGTCGCGGCCGAAGGTCCCGAGGAGCACGTCGTTACCCGGGCCGCCGTCGATCACACCCACCCAGTCGATGCTACGGGCATTCAGGGCCGCGAGGTCGAGGGCGTTCTCACCCTGGACGAACTCGATGTAGTCATTGCCTCCGAGACCGGTGATGTCGAACTGCTCAACCAGGGGACCGTATTCGTCACGCCACTCGGCGGTGATGTGGCGGGTGGTCGTGCCGATGGTATACGCCACGTCGAGAAGATCTGTCACAGGCTGCTGGGAGAGCAGGATGGTATCCGCCGCGTTCGTGCCGTTGATGAGCACGATGTCGGTGGCATTGTCGTCGGGTGCGTCGCCGGGCTTCAGGTTCCCGTCGTGGCCGCGGAGTGTCTCACCCCCGAGAAGGGTGTAGAATTCCGTCGTACCCGGAATGACGGCATCGAGGACGAGTACGTCGATTCCCGAGCCGCCGTGGAGTTGATCCATGCCGTCCTGGCCTTCGATGCGGTCGGAATCGCCGCCGCCCCAGAGATCGTCCTCGCCGCCGCCGCCGTAGAGCTTGTCATCGCTCCAGCCGCCGTACAGCAGGTCGTTGCCGCCGTTCAAGGCCGGGTACTCGTTGGCCGCGTAGCTGGGCCCCGCCAGGTAGTCGCCGTGGAGGTAGTCCTTGTCATCGTCGCCAAAAAGCACGTCCTTCCGGAGGTTCCCGTAGAGCCAGTCGTTGCCGGCGCCGCCGTGCATCTCGTCGCCGTCCTTCCCTGCCTCGTCACCGGGGATCAGGGTCGGCGCGTAGGCGTAGAGGTAGTCGGACCCGTCGCCGCCCCAGAGCCGCTGGCCGAGCTGGCTGCCTCCCAGGCCACCGGAATCGCCAAAGAGCAGGTCGTCATTCGAATCCCCGTAGAGCTGATCGAGGCCCGAGCCCCCCTGGACCGAGTCGTTGTTGACCCCACCCCGCACCACGTCATCGCCGGGCCCGCCCCGCACCGTATCACCGCCCGCCCCACCATCGATGTAGTCACTGCCGCCCTGGCCGTCGATGTCGTCGGTGTCGCCGCCGCCCAAGAGGAAATCATCCCCTTCACCGCCGCGAATATTATCAGCCCCGTCCGTTGCCACCCCGTCGAGAGAGAGCCCATACACCGCCTTCGGCATGATCCGGGGAGGTATGGGCCTATCGATGTTCTCGTGGCCTTCGGCCTCATACAGGGGCGGCAGGTCGAACTCGCTCTCCACCGTCTCGCCCGCACCGAGGCGGAACTTGTCGAGGGTGATGTTCTCGAATCCACCCCAGACGACATCGCTGCCGCCATCGCCGGTCAGGATGTCGGAACCGGCGCCGCCCACGATCAGGTCATCGTCAGCGTTACCCTGGATATTGTCGTTGCCGCCCTCGCCGTAGATGGTGTCGATCCCGGCGAGGCCACGGATGGTGTCGTTGTCGTCGCCGCCGTAGAGCGTGTCGGGCCCGAGATCGCCGTAGATGATGTCCGCACCCGTGCCGCCGAAGACGAGGTTCGCTGCCGTGTCCCCGCCGCCGGAGACATCCAGACCCGCATAGGTCGTGTCGTCCCCCGCATCGCCGTACACCGTGTCGGAGCCGGCGCCGCTCCGGACCACGTCGTTACCGGCATCGCCGTGGATGAAGTCGCTCCCCGGACCGGTGGTGATCGTGTCGTTGTCGTCGCCGCCATAGACACAGTTGTTCCCGCCGGCGACGGTGATCACATCATTCCCCGCCTCACCGTAGATGGTTGAGTTCCCGGACCCGATCGTGATGTGATCGATGCCGGCACCGCCGTAGGTCAGATTGTCGCCGTCGCCGGCCGTGATCGTGTCGTCCCCCGCATCGCCGTAGATGGTGTTGCTGCCGTCCCCGGCGCTGATGGTATCGCCCCCGCCCTGACCGTGGATCTCGTCGGTCCCGCCGCCCGCAGTGATGGTGTCGCCGCCCTCGGCGCCTGTGTCTTGCGCCGGTTTATCGTCGC
>DATIFO010000061.1:0-33888 GCA_035455275.1 Methylomirabilis sp. (SeqCode)
CGACCGGGAAGGCACTGACGCTCGCGGAGGGATTCCGACGCTTCGCATGCCCCCGTCGTTCCGACCACCGACATCGAGATGAGCAGTAATTCAACCCTCATCGCCGACCTCGCGTCGGACGGGTGGACGGTCACGCAGGACTTTCTGCCGGTTGAGGCGGTCGCCGCCCTCGCCGAGGAGGCGCGAGGGCTGCAGGCCGCCAGTCGCTTCCGCCAGGCGGGAGTGGGCAGGGGCCCCGGGCACGTGGTCCGGCCGGAGGTGCGCGGGGATCAGATCACGTGGCTGGACGAGCACAGCCTGACGCCCGCCCAGGCGCGCTACTGGGCCGAGATCGAGGCGCTCCGACGTGCATTGAACCAGGAGCTGTTCCTGGGCTTGGACTCGTTCGAAGCCCACTATGCCGTCTATCCTCCCGGGGCCGGTTATCAGCGGCACCTCGACTGCTTCGCCAGCTCGAACACGCGAGCGATTTCGTGCAGCCTGTACCTCAACGCCGACTGGCACGACGGGCTCGGGGGACAGCTCCGGCTCCATCTCCCCGACCGGTTCGTGGACATCGTCCCATGCGCGGGAACCCTCGTGCTGTTCCGGAGCGAGGCCATTCCTCACGAGGTCCTGCCGGCAAGCCAGCACCGCTTCAGCCTGACCGGCTGGTTCAGACGGCGTGCGCTCCGGCCGGCATGGCCCTGAGGTTCACGGGACGGGACCTGCCCGGCGCGGGAACCCGAATGATCAAGATCGGCACCAGCGGCTTCAGCTACCCCGAGTGGCGGGGGCCCTTCTATCCGGAGAAGCTCCCCCCGCGGGAGATGCTGGGCTTCTACGCCCGCCACTTCCACGCGGTCGAGATCAACGCGACGTACTACCACATCCCGCCCGCCCGCAACATGGCGGCCATGGCCAAACGGGCCGAGGGCCGGCTGGAGTTCGCGGTCAAGACCCACCAGGACATGACCCACGACCGGGCCAAGTACGCCGACGCCCTGCCCCTCTTCCGAGAGGCGCTCGGTCCGCTCCAGGAGGCCAACGCTCTCGGGTGCGTGCTGGTGCAGTTCCCCTTCTCGTTCAAGGCCGCGTCCCCCAGCGTGGACTTCCTCCGCCGCATCGCCGGGGACCTCGCGCCCTTTCCCGCCGTCGTGGAGTTTCGCCATCGGAGCTGGACCACCGAGGAGACCTTCGGCCTGCTCGGGGAGCTGGGCCTGGCTTACTGCTGCGTGGATGAGCCCCGGCTCCCGAATCTGCCGCCACCGGTCGTTCGGGCCACCACCCCCCTGGCCTACGTCCGATTCCACGGGCGGAACCGCCAGAAGTGGTGGAGTCATGCCGAGGCCTGGGAGCGCTACGACTACCTCTACACCGAGGCGGAACTGCGGGAATGGGTCCCCAAGCTTCGCGCCCTGGCCGAGCGGACGGAGAAATGCTACGCCTTCTTCAACAACCACGCCCGGGGACAGGCGGTGGCCAACGCGCAGATGCTGGCGGGCCTCCTTGCGTCGTGACGCCCGTCCCCGTCTCCCTCACCCGAGCCCTCCCGCATCCCCGCCTCCCGGCCCGCTCGGCCCGCTCGCCTGTACTTCCTGACATTCCACCCGGCGGCTGCGCTCCCCGCTTGCCCGCCGGTGCAACCTCTGCTAGCGTGAGGCGACAATCAACCCGCCAGGAAACGTCCGTCATCGCTTCCAGGAGTCGCGCCATGCCTCTCAAAGGTTTCCCGAAGCAGATCGCCCTCCGGGACGGCACACGCGTCACCCTGCGCCCCATGGTCAAGGACGATGGGCCGGAGCTGCTGGAGTTCTTCCGCCGGCTCTCCCCGGAGGACCGACAGTTTCTCAAGGACGACGTCACGCGCCCGGAGATCATCGAAGCCTGGGTGCGGGATCTGAACTACGATCGGGTCCTGCCCATCCTGGCCGAGGCCGAGGGGCGGATCGTGGGGGACGCCACGCTGCATCGCCAGGCGTACGGGTGGATGCGCCACGTGGGGGAGATCCGCGTCGTCACCGACGCCTACTTCCGGCGCCGCGGGCTGGCCTCGGCCATGGCCCGGGAGATCTTTTACCTCGCCCTGCAGGTCGGCCTGGACAAGATGGTGGCGGAGATGGGGGTGGACCAGGTCGCCGCCATCAAGGTGTTCCAGAAGCTCGGCTTCCAGCAAGAGGCGCGACTGGCCAACCACATCGTGGATATCCACGGCCGGAAGCACGACCTGCTCATCCTCAGCACCGACATCCCCGCCCTCATGCAGACGATGCAGGAGACGTTCTTCCGGGCGGCGGGCTCGGTGGACGACTGACCCCGGACCGCCCCGGGTGCCGTCCCTGGAGGCGTGCGGCCTTTTCCCTTGTCTCCGCATCCACAGGCATGTAGCATTCGTGGTCAAGGGGTGCCACCCATGATCGAACGGAAGATGCTGACCGGTCACACCCCGGAGATCCTGCGGCGCAAGCTCGAGGATTTCCTGGCGCGGCTGGCGAAGAAATTCGGCGAGATGAAGGGCAAGGTGGAGATCTCCATGCGACCGGAGGTCTCCTTCAAGGACATCGGCGGCCTGGTGCGGGCCAAGCAGGAGATCGCCGGACTGGTGTACGCCCTCAAGAGCCCGGACCTGCACAAGAAGTGGGGGACGCAGCCGCCCAACGGGGTGCTGCTCTACGGTCCCCCGGGGACCGGGAAGACGTTGCTGGCCCAGGCCCTGGCCCGGGAGTCCGAGGCGGTCTTCTTCCACGTCCGTCTGCGAAACGTCGTGACGAAGTGGTACGGCGATTCCTGGGAGGTCCTGCAGGAGGTGTTCGCTCAGGTCAAGGAGAGCGGGCGCTGCATCCTGCTGTTGGATGAGATCGACGAGCTGGTCTTCGACCGGGCGGCCCCCGAGGAGATGCGGATCGCCAGCCGCCGCCTCGTGAACAGTCTGGCGGAGCAGCTCGACGACATCGGCCGGGCGGGCGACATTTTGGCCGTCGCCTCCACGAACCGTCCCGACGCCGTGGACCCCGCGCTGATCCGGCCCGGACGGATCGATCGGCTGATCGAGGTCCCGCTTCCGGAGAGCCCCGGGAAGCGGGAGATCCTCCAGATCCACCTCGCCCGGGCCGAGGCCATCGCCGGTCGGACGCTCTTCACCAACCTGGATTTCGACGCCGTCCTGGCCCGGACGGTGAAGATGAATGGGGCCGACCTCGCCGAGATCGTCCAGAAGTCTTTGGAGGAGAAGGTCCACCAGGAGGGCTCCGGGGCCCAGCCCGGCCCGGTGACGACCGAGGACATGCAGCGCACCATCGAGGAGTACCGCAAGACCAAGGAGATCATCGAGAAGATCCGCTACGGCCAGTACCTCTGACATTCCTTCCCGGACCTGCATACCACCTGGACCAGCCGACCGCCAGGAGCTGATGACTCCCCTCCCCCGCCAGCCCGCCGGAGGACAGGGGGCGGCGTTTCCCGGGCGGCGGCGGGGATCCGACGCCGATCCGATCCGTAGAGATGGCCGGTGACCGCGGTATGAGGAGTTCTCTGGGTGGGGGCAACAGGGCGTGGCGACCGGAAGATGGGCTACCGACAGACCTCGCTGTAGCGGATCTGCGCCAACTCGTGGAGCTCCTCGGGGGTCATGATCAATCGGTAGGTGTCCCCGGTCCCGTCCGTAACGTTGAACTCGAAGGCCATTCCGTCAGAGGCCAAGCGACACGTGGCCCGCGGGCTGTAGGGGGAATGTCCAGGAATCTCCAGATGCGGCGACATCGTGTGCCCTCCCTTCTATCGTCCTGCCGTTGAACCACCGCCTCGCATCGCATTGCTTATCGCCCCGGAGAATGCCTGTTTCGTGCCAGATCAACAGGACATGCTGGGGGGGTGGCCCTCCCGATCTAACCTCTTGTCCCCGAAGGACTTCGTCCCCATGCCGCGGGGAACCCGGGTCGGGGTTCCCAGGGATTCTGTAGAAATTTCTTCCAGCCGTGGTGAAAAACTTCCCGTGGAGGCTTGCAGGGGTTCGCCGCCAAACCTTCGTACCGCGGGTCGCGGCGGCGGACCTGTCCGGACCGAAGACGGCACCGGACCGGCCGCGAGGGAAGGCGGACCAACTCTCAGCGCGCTCGAAGCGGACTGCGACGGGTTCCGCAGTGCGGGGAATCTACCGGGGTCGCCTTGCGCGTTCCTTCCGGAGCTGCTGGCTCCGGATGAGTTCTACCGTGTAGCGGTACCGATCGGAGCGGAAGAACGTGTCCACGGTCTCCACCGCTTGCCCGTCGGCGGAATAGACCGCGGTCTCCATGTACAGGACCGGCTCGAACACGCTGATGGCCAGCAGCGAGGCCACCTCCACGTCAGCCTTGACGGATTCGACGGAGTGCCGGATGGTCCCCAGGGGGATGCCCAGCTTCTCCTCCAGGAGGTGCAGCATGGTGTGGTGCTGCAGATCGCGCTCGACGATTTTTTGCCCGATCTCCGGCACCAGGTAGTTGATGACATACGAGAAGGGGGCCCCGTCCACGGATCGGAGCCGCTTGAAGCGGACCACCTCTTCCCCCGCGGGCACGCGCAGGACCGCCGCCACGCGCTCCGGCGCCTGGACGGGTCGGATCTCCAGGATCTTCACCTCGGCCTGGTGCCCCTCGGTGAAGAGATCCTCGGTGAACCCCGTCAGCTTCACCGTCTTCGTCTGGGTCGCCTTCTCGGTGACGAAGGTGCCCTTGCCCTGCTTCCGGAACAACAGCCCCTCCGACACCAGGGCCGCCAGGGCTTGCCGGACCGTGGCCCGGCTGATCTTGTACTCGCGGGACAATTCCTGCTCGGTGGGCAGCTTGTGGTTCGGCAAGACCTCGCCGCCCTCGATCTTGGACCGCAGGATGTTCTCCAGTTGGTAATACAGCGGAATGAATCGGTTCGGGAATGTGCTTCCTGACTGCCGGCCGCCCCGGCCCTCGCGACTCCCGCCGTCGTCTGTCTTCGCCATAGCGCCTCACCCATCCATTGGTTGTCGCAGCACCGCGCCCCTGGACGCCGACTCGGCCAATCGCGCGTATCGTGCCAGGATTCCTTTCAACTCTCGCTTGGGGGGCTTCCAGACCGCCCGCCGCCGGTCCAGCTCCTCCGCCGGCACCCGGAGGTTCAGACGGCGGTTCGGGATGTCGTAGTCGATCATGTCGCCGTCCCGCACCAGGGCGATGGGACCGCCCTCGGCCGCCTCGGGGGAGATGTGCCCGATGCACGGCCCGCGCGTCGAGCCGGAGAAACGGCCGTCGGTCACCAGACCGCAGTGCTCGTCCAGGCCCATCCCGACCATGATGGAGGTGATCTGGTGCATCTCGCGCATGCCCGGTCCCCCCTTGGGCCCCTCGTAGCGCACCACCACCACGTCACCGGGCTGCACCACATCGGCCAGGAAGGCGCGGACCGCCTCCTCCATGTTCTCGAAGACGCGGGCCGGCCCGCGGTGGGCCAGCATGCGCTGGAAGCGGACGCCGGACTGCTTCACCACGGCGCCCTCGGGCGCCAGGCTCCCTCGCAGGATCGCCAGCCCGCCCTCCGGGTGGAGGGGACTCGACAGCGGGCGAATCATCTCCCGGTTCGTCACGGCCGCCCCGGCGATGTTCTCCCGGAGCGTCTTCCCCGTCACCGTGGGGAGGTCCAGGTGGAGGACCGGCGCCAGCTCCATCAGGAGGGCGGGGATCCCCCCCGCCTCGTCCAGGCGACCCACGGCGTAGCTCCCCGAGGGCTTCACGTTGCACAGGTGCGGCACGCGGCGGGACACCGCGTCGAACTCGTCCAGGTCCAGGGGGATGCCCGCCTCATGGGCGATGGCGAGCAAGTGCAGAACGCTGTTCGTGGATCCCCCCAGGGCCATGTCCGCGGCCATGGCGTTCTGGAGGGCCTCGCGGGTCACGATCCGCCGCGGCGTGAGACCGCTTCGCAGGCACTGGAGGACGAGCCTTCCTGCCTCGCGGGCCAGGGCCGGCCGGCGCGGATCCACCGCCAGCATCGTCCCGCATCCCGGGGGAGACATCCCCAGGACCTCGATGAGGCACCCCATGGTGTTGGCCGTGCCCAGCATGGAGCAGGAGCCCGGCCCTGGAAGGGCGGCCTTCTCGATTTCGATCAACTCTTCCCGTGTGAGCTTGCCGATCTTCACCTGGCCGGCGAACTCCCGCATGGTGGACAGGGTGATCTCGCTGTGCTCCTTGTAGCGGCCGCCCTCCATGGGGCCGCCCGTCAGGATCACCGTCGGGATGTTGACCCGAAGGGCTGCCATGAGGTGCGCCGGCTCGACCTTGTCACAACTGGAGAGCATGACGGCCGCATCGAAGCGATGCCCCTCGACCATGATCTCCACGGTGTCGGCGATGGCCTCCCGGCTGGGCAGGGAGAAGCCCATGCCCGCGTGCCCTTGCGCCATCCCGTCGCAGAGGGCGATGGTGTCGAACTCCAGCGGGTTGCCGCCGGCCTCGCGCACGCCCTCCTTGACCAGCTCCCCGAGCGCCCGGAGGTGGAGGTGGCCCGGCACCACCTCGGTCCAGGAATTCACGATGGCCACCAGCGGCTTGGCCATGTTGTCGTGGGTGATCCCGACCGCATGGAGCAGCGCCCGATGCGCCGTTCGATCCAGCGGTTCGTGCAAGTCCTGGCTTCTAAGAGTCATTCCGTCGTTCGCGTGCTCGGCCATGCCCCTATTCCGGCGGGCAGCATTGAATACAACCCACTGGTGCTCCTGTTTGATCATCAGGATAACCGGGCCAATAACTACCACAGCCCATATGGGCTGTCAAACCAAAAGGCTACCGGATAAAGGCGGCGAGGTGATCGGAAATGGCGTCCTCGATCCGGATCCGGTGCATCTGCAGCCCATCCTGCGGGAGGTCTCATGTCCCACCCCTCGCCAGGGGTTCTCGACGAAGACGCTTGCGCAACCCGGATAGTTCTCTTATCCTTCGCCGATCGACTCCCCCGTGAAAGGAGCTTTCCGCATGCCGCTCGGTACTCGCGTCGTGATCTTTCGACTGGCCCTCTTCCTCGCGGTGGGCCTGGCCCAGGCCTACCTCTTTGCCGGCATCCGGCGGGCTATCCGGGGGTCCCGACTCACCGAGCGCCTCCGATGCGGGATGTTGTGGCTGATCGGCGCTGTCATCGGCGGCATGTACGTCCTCAACATCTACATCGTCCTCAGGCACCTGCCCTGGGTGGACCCACCGCTCCTCGCGCAGGTCGGCCTGCTCTATCCGGTGGCGATCTGGAACTTCGGTTCGGTGTTCTCGGCGATCGTGCTGCTCCTGATGCGGACCGCCGGCCGACTGGGCCGCCGCATCTCCGGGATCTGGCGCCGCCTGGTCGGCGAGCCGGTCCTGACGCCAGTGGACATCGGGCGGCGCCGCTTCCTCCGGGCCGGGGCCGGCAGCCTGGCCGCGGCACCGTTGGTGCTCTCCGGCTACGGGGCAGCTTACGCCAGCAAGGCGTGCGGCGTCGAGGAGGTCTCCCTGCCCTTCGGCCTCCCCCTCCGGGTTGTCCAGCTCAGCGACATCCACGCGGGCCTGTACATGACCCGGGAAGAGGTGCGGCGGTACGCCGATCTGGTGAACCAGCTCAGCCCGGACCTCTTCGTCCTGACGGGAGACTACATCTCGAACTCGATGTCGTTCCTCCCCGGCTGCGCGGAGGAGCTGGCCCGCGTCCGCACCCGCTACGGCACCTTCGCCACGCTGGGGAATCACGAGCACTGGTATGGAAACCTCCGCGAGATCCAGGCCGAGTTCGGCCGGCACGGGATCGCGCTGCTGTACAACGCCCACCGGGTGATCCAGGCAGCTCCTCGGCCGTTCGCCGTCGCCGGGATCGACGACCTCGGCTCCGGCCGGCCGAATCTGGAGGCCGCGCTCCGGGGGCTGCCCGCCTCGATCCCAACCCTCCTCCTGTCCCATCGCCCCGAGATCTTTCCGCGGGCCGCGGGCCGCGGGATCCCGCTGACCGTGGCCGGCCACTGGCACGGCGGGCAGATCAAGCTGAGCCTCCTGGGCATGGACGTGAGCGTGGCCCAGATCCTCAGCCCGTACCCCGAGGGGCTCTACCGCATCGACTCCTCGCACCTGTACGTGAATCGAGGCATCGGAACCACGGGGCCCCCCATCCGGCTGAACGCCTCCCCGGAAGTCGCCCTCTTCCATCTGAGCTGAGCTCCCTCCCAAGAAATGTTCGCTGATTCGGAGCACCCGGTGCACGCAGCCCATCGCGGCCGTCTTCATGACGCTGGCCCTGCTCTGGATCGGCCGGGGCCTCTGGCTGCAGCTCCGCAGGCAGGCCCTGCAGGTCACGGAAGAGGACGCGGCGGCGTAGGGCAGGCGCCGGTATCCGCGGCCGTGCCCGCAGAAATCCGCCGTGCTTGGCGGGAAAGGGGTTGACAGCCTCCCAACCTGGCGCTAAAAAGGACGCAAGGCCAGATGAGACGCGGATGAGATGGAGAGAGCGACTGCGACCAGAGCGCAAGGGGGTCGCGATCCTCATGGCAAGCCGGGGCGATGTGAGCTTCTACCGGGATCTCCTCCACAAAGAGGTCGTGGACTGCCATGGTCACCGGGTCGGGGCGATCCTGGATCTCGCCGCCGGACCGTGTGACACGGCGATCGGCCACCCCTCCGTCCAGCGCCTCCTCATCCGGCCGCACCGGGTCACCCGCATGGCGCCTGCAGCCGGTCCCGCGACTCCGCTGATCCTCTCCTGGGAGGTGGTCGAGGCCCTGGAGCCGCGGCATGTCCGGCTCCGCCAGGCCTGGTCCGAGCTGGCCCCGGCATCCCTGGAGGCAGGCCAGATCCTGCTCCGCCGGCAGATCATGGACCAGCAGGTCGTGGATTGTCGCGGCCTGAAGCTCCAGCGGGTGAATGACATCGCCATGGACGTCTCCGAGGGCGGCCTCTACCTCCAGGGGGTGGACACCGGCATCAGCGCGTTCCTCACGCGCCTGGGCTATCGGTGGGGACTCCTGGGGCTGCTCCGCCCCGTCTCCCGGCGCCTGCGGCGGCATGTGATCCACTGGGATCTTGTCGAACGGCTCGAGCCTGCTCGGGGCCATATCCGGCTCCGCCTCCCGCGCGACGAGGTCCGCTCGGCGGTCCGCCGCGCCCCCGAGTCGATCGCGTAGGCTCGCCCGGCATGCCTTCCCTCTCCTTCACGCAACTCCGTCATCGTCCCGTGCAGGACGCCGACGGCACCCGTCTCGGGCGCCTCGAAGACCTCGTGGTCCTGGCCCTGGGCGCGAGACCGCTGGTCACGAAATTCAGCCTGCGCCGGCCGGATCGCGAGGAATGGATCCTGCCCTGGGACCAGGTGAGCGGCCTGCCCGCCGATCCCGGTGCCCCCATCCGCCTGCGGGGCAAGGCGGCGGCTCTGACCCCCGTTCCGCTCCGGCCGGACGAGATGCGCCTGGCCAAGAACGTGCTGGACAAGAAGGTGGTGGACACCGCCCGGAAAAAGGTCGTCCGGGTCAACGACATCGAGCTGGAGGAGCGCGAGGGCCGGCTGCAGCTGAGCGGGGTGGAAGGCGGCCTCCGCGGCCTCCTGCGTCATCTCCGGTCCGAGGCCCTGGCGGAGCGTCTGGCCGCGCTCATCGGCGTGGACCTGCCCCGCGACCTCGTGCCCTGGGAGGTTCTGGACCCGCTGGAGAACGAGCTCACCCGGGCCAAGCGCCAGGCGGTCTACGCCAAGCTGGCCAAGCTCCACCCGGCCGACATCGCCGACATCATGGAGGAATTGAATCCGAGCGAGCGGGCCGCCATCCTGGCGGCGCTGGACGAGGAGACGGCCGCCGAGGCCATCACCGAGGCCGAGCCGGAGGTCCAGGCCTCGGTCGTCCAGATGATGGAGCCCGAGAAGGCCGCGGATATCCTGGAGGAGATGGAACCGGACGAGGCCGCGGATATCCTACACGACCTGCCCGAGGCCAAGGCCGAAGAACTGCTGGAGACCATGGAGCCTGAGGAGGCCCAGGAGGTGGAAGAGCTGCTGGAGCACGAGGAGGACACAGCCGGGGGCCTCATGACCACGGAACATGTCGCCTTCTCCCCGACGCTCACCGCGGCCGAGGCCATCCAGCGGATCCGGGACGAGGCCAAGGAGGCCGAGACCATCTATTACCTGTACCTGACCGACCCCCGGGAGCGGCTGCTGGGGGTCCTGAGCCTGCGAGAGCTGATCCTGGCCGACCCGGGCCAGCGCCTGGAGCAGTTCATGCACACCGAGGTCGTGAGCGTCCGGCCCGAAACCGGGCTGCGCGAGGTGGCGGAGCTCCAGACGAAGTACAACCTGCTGGCCCTGCCGGTGGTGAGCGGCGAGGGTGAGATGCTCGGCATCATCACGGTGGACGATGTCCTGAACCTCATCCTCCCGATGATATGGAAGAAGCGGGCAGTAAAAAAATTCATCTAGCGGTCGCGGGACGCCCCCGGGCGGCGCGACCGCGCCCGCCCCGAGCCATCGGGGCGCGGCCTTCCCGGCGAACTGCCGCCGGCAGGTCGGAGTCGTGGCCGAGCTATGCCCGTGCGCTGGAGCCGCATCCGACGGCGTCTGTTCCTCTTTGTCGCGGTGATGGGTCCGGGCATCATCACCGCCAGCGTGGACCAGGACGCCGGTGGCATCACCACCTACTCGGTGGCGGGGGCGCAGTACGGCTACACCCTCCTCTGGTCGCTGCCCTTCATCGTCATCGCCCTGGCCGTGGTCCAAGAGATGGGAACCCGCATGGGGGTCGTCACGGGCCGGGGGCTGGCTGACCTGATCCGCGAGCGCTTTGGCGTCCGGCTCACCCTGCTCTGCATGGCGATCCTGGTTCTGGCGAATCTCGCCAACACGGCCTCCGAGTTCGCCGGGGTCGCCGCCAGCCTCGAGATCTTCGGCATCAGCCGCCTCTGGTCCGTTCCCCTGACGGCCCTGCTCGTCTTCGGCCTGGTCGTCCAGGGGACGTATCGGGCCATCGAGCGGATCTTCCTGGTGGCCAGCGCGCTGTACGCCGTGTACATGGTCTCCGCCCTGCTCGCCCACCCCCCCTGGGGGACCATCCTGCGCCAGACACTCCGTCCGACCTTCTCCCTGCAGGGAGGGTACCTCACGACCCTGATCACGATCGTGGGAACCACGATCGCCCCCTGGATGCAGTTCTACCTTCAGTCCAGCATCGTGGACAAAGGCGTCCGCCTCCGGGACCTGCGGTGGGCGCGCCTGGACGCGTACCTGGGCAGCGTGGTCGCCGGCCTCATCGCCTTCTTCATCATCGTCGCCTGCGGCGCCACCCTCTTCCCCAATGGCATCCGCGTCGAGACTGCCAAGGACGCGGCCCTGGCCCTGGAGCCGTTCGCGGGGCACTACGCCTCCATCCTGTTCGCCTTCGGGCTCCTGAACGCCTCCGTCTTCTCGGCGGCGATCCTGCCCCTGTCCACGGCGTACGCCGTGTGTGAGGCCCTGGGGTGGGAGACGGGCATCGACCGGCGCCCCGGGGAGGCGCCTGGATTCTTCGGCATCTACAGCGTGATCCTCCTCCTGGGGGCTGCCCCGATCCTCCTGCCCCGGGCCCCCCTGGTGGCCATCATGTTCTGGTCCCAGACGCTGAACGGCCTCCTGCTTCCGTTCGTCTTGCTGGTCATGCTCCGCCTCATCAACGATCCGGAGATCATGGGCCGCCACGGGAATTCCGTGCCGTTCAACCTGGTCGCCTGGGGAACCGCGGCGATCATGATGGGCCTCAGCGTATTGCTGCTGATCACCAGCGTCACGTGAGCCTGTGGGAAGAAACTGTCGCAGGGGCGGGAAGAATCCCGTTGGACCCCGGGGCATATCCTGATATTCTGCCACGTCGATTCCGGGAACCGGGGTCCTGGGGCGACTCCGCAATCCGGGGCAGCGGGAGCCGACTGCCCGGTTGCCTTTCCCCGGTTGCCGGACCGCCACGGAGGCCTCCGCTGACGCACTACACGATCCGCGACTGGCCCGAGGGGGAGCGACCCCGCGAACGGTTGATGGCCGAGGGGCCCCGGCGACTCACGACCGCCGAGCTGCTCGGGATCGTCCTGCGGACCGGGTCGCGGGGAACGAGCGCGGTGGATCTTGCCCGGACCCTGCTCCACGAGTGGAAGGGCCTCGCCGGGTTGGAGGCTGCCGAGCCCGCTGCCCTCGGGGAGACGAAAGGGGTGGGACCGGCCAAGATCGCACAGATGAAGGCCGCGCTGGAGCTGGGCCGGCGGCTCCTGGCGGAGGTGGAGCGGCAAAGCCGCCCCCGGATCACCAGCTCCAGAGACGTCCTGGAGCTCTTGGCGCCCCGGCTGCGCGGGCTACAGCACGAGCGGTGCGAGGTGATCCTGCTCAACGGGGGCAACGAGGTGGTGGCCATGGAGACCCTCAGCGAAGGCTCCCTGACCGAAAGCCCCGTGTATCCCCGGGAGATCCTGCAGCGGGCCAACCGACACCACGCGGCAGCGGTCATCCTGGTCCACAACCATCCCTCCGGACACTCCCAGCCCAGCGCGGGTGATCGCTCCCTCACCGAGGAGCTGGTGCTGGCCGGGGAGCTGCTGCGGATCCCGCTGGTGGACCACGTGATCATCGGCGGGCGGGATCATTATAGCTTTGCGGATCGAGGTCTGATCGAGGAGTATCGGCGGAAGCGCCCGCGCCCGGCATGAGGCGGCCGGGAGGAGACACCCGGTGACCGAGTCGAGGCCAGTGCCCCGCCGTGACGATCCCCGGACCCTCGTCCGGGTCGGGCTGGGGCAAGATTCCGCGGACGTGGTCGTCCGGGGAGGACCCCTGGCCAACGTCCATACGGGGGAGCTGCTGGAGGGCTGGGGAGTCGCCATTGCCGGGACCCGGATCGCCCTGGTAGGGCCCGAAGCGGAGCGGTGCGTCGGCCACGGCACCACGGTCATCCAGGCGGATGGGCAAATCATCGCCCCGGGGTTCATCGACGGCCACACTCACCTGGACTCGATCCACCGCCTGGACCGCTACCTCGAGGCGGCGATCCCCACGGGCCTCACGACGGTGATCACCGAGACCAGCGCCCTCAGCAACGTCGGCGGCTACCCCGCCCTGGCGGCCTTCCTCGGGGACCTCCCCTCCCTGCCCGTCACGGTACTGGCCACAGCGCCGACAATCTCGTACCTGCTCTCCGACCGGGGCGACGGACGATCCATGATCACCACGGAGGAGATGGCGCGCCTCCTGGAAGAACCCGGAGTCGCCGGGCTGGGCGAGGCCTACTGGCCCGCGGTCCTGGAGGGGCGGGACGGCCTCGACCTCTTGATCGCCAAGGCCGAGGCGATGGGCAAGCCCGCGGAGGGGCACGGCGCCGGCGCTCGGGGGGCCAAGCTCGCCGCCTTCACGGCCGCCGGCATCTCCTCCTGCCATGAGCCCATCACGCCGGAGGAAGTCCGCGGGCGATTGCGCCTCGGGCTCTTCACCATGGTCCGGCAAGGCTCCATCCGGCGGGACGCCATGGCCTTGAAGGACGCCCTCACCGGCATCGTCCCCCGCCGGCTCATGCTGGCGTCGGACACCGTCTGGGCCGACGACCTGCTCGCCCGGGGATACCTCGACGAGGCCGCGCGTCAGGCCGTCGCCGCGGGGCTCACACCCATGCAGGCCATCCAGGCGCTTACCCTTGCGCCGGCGGAGCACTTCCGGATCGAGGATCGGGTGGGGAGTCTGGCCCCCGGCCGCCAGGCAGACCTCCTCTTGCTTCCCGACCTGGCGACGTTTCGCCCGAGCCTGGTCGTGGCCCGCGGCCAGGTCGTTGCGCGAGGGGGCCAGACGACAGCGTCGATTCCCCCGCTGCGCCTTTCCGCCGACCTCCTTCCGGCGCCGCGGCTCCCGCTCCCGTTCGGATTGGAGGAGCTGCGGATTCCCGCCCCGGCCGGCCGGGATCGGGTGCGGGCGCGCGTCATTCACTTCAGCGCCGAGATCGTGACGCAGGCCCAGGTTCGGGAGCTGCCTGTCCGGGACAGCGCCCTTCACGCCGATCCCGCGGCCGACCTGCTCAAGGTGGTGGTCCTGGACCGGCACGGCCGGGGGCGCATGGCCCGCGGCTTCGTCTCCGGCTATGGCCTCCGCCGGGGGGCGATCGCCTCGAGCCTGAGCTTCGACACCTCCAACCTGATCCTGCTCGGCGTGAGCGATGCCGACATGCTGGTCGCGGCCGAGCGGATGCGCGCCCTGGGCGGCGGCATGGTGGTCTCGGTCGATGGGGCCATCCGGGCCGAGATTCCCCTCCCTCTGGGGGGGATCACCTCGGATGAGCCGATGGCGACCCTGGCCGCCCAGATCAGGTCGATCCAGGATGCGCTGCACGCGTTGGGCTGCAGGCGGGAGAATCCATTTCTGAGCGCTCAGGTGGTCACCTTCACCGCCATCCCCCACCTCCGAATCCGTGAACGCGGGTTATGGGATGTGCGCCAAAACCGTGTGGTCCCCCTGCTCGAGGACGGCGGGACCGAGAGGGACGCCGATGCCGAATCGCGAGAAGCCGGTCCCCATCGATGAGGAGATCCTGGAGCGCTTGCACCGAGGCATCCTCCTGCGGACGGGCGCGTACCGGACCAACGAGCACATCGTCCTCCGGTCAGGGCGCCACACCTCCGAGTACGTGGCCAAGGCCCTCGTCACGACCGAGCCGACCTTCACCGAAGGGCTGGGCGACATCATCGCCGCCCACTTCGGCCGGCACGAGGTGGACTTGGTGCTGACCACGGGATACGGTGCCGGCCTGCTCGGCCACTGCGTGGCGCGCGCCCACCCATCCCGCCCCCGATTCATCTTCGCCACCAAGGAACGGACCGCCAACGGCCGGACGGAGGTCGCGCTCCAGCCGGAATACCGGGCCTTCTTCGCCGAGGGTGGACGGGTCCTGATCGTCGAGGACATCCTGACCACCGGCGAGACCGTCAAGGAACTCGTGAAACTCGTGGAGAGCATGGGGGGACAGGTTGTAGGGATCGGGGCCATCTGGCGTCGAAGCACGCGAACGAAGTACAAGTACCCCCTCTTCACCGTGGTGACCCGGGACTTTCCGACGTATGCGCCCGAGGCGTGCCCGATGTGCAAGCAGGGCATCCCGATCAGCGAGAAGGTCGGCACCGTCGGGTCGGAGGATGAGGCGGAGGATTAGGGGGCTTGAACGGGCTGCAAGCCACGGCTCCTGGGCGTCCAGCCATGGTGACGCCCCGGGCCAGGTCACCAAGGACATCAGCAAAACAAATAGCTTACATGTTTGTCCGACCTTTCTTGACCGGTCCAGTCTTGCCGAGACAACCTCTGGTCAGACCCAGGGGTATCCCCCACCGAGACATGCCCAAGAATCTCCTGGACAGCGCGACGTGGATTTGAGTATAGTTCTTTCCTGGGTCGCGCCCGCGGCCCTGCAGCCACGGGGCCTGCGGACAGTGCCAGGGCCCGACGGCAGTCGGTCAGATTCCGGCTCTCCGGTTCACACGGGGAGGGCCCGCCCCGAATCGCTCTCGACTGGAAGAAATCATAGCAGGCCTGCCGATCAAGCCGGGTCACCATCGGCCAGGTGCGTGGCCGGACGGGGGGTTAGCTCAGCTGGGAGAGCGCCGCGTTCGCAACGCGGAGGTCGAGGGTTCGAATCCCTTACCCTCCACCAGCCCCGGGCGACCGGGCGTGGCCGCCCCCTGTGACGCGCAAGCCGACCCTGGTCTTTCAGGCTCGGGAACGGTTCTGAAGGAACATCACCAGACTGCACACTTCTCTGACCGCAGGTTCCAGGTACCCTCGCACCCCTTGCCGAAGGACGGCGCCGCCAGGCTCCGCCTCTTGCGAACTCTGCAAGCCTTCAGGCAGGCCTGCCGGCACCTCCGGACGTGGCGCGAAGCGGATCGACTGCTGGTGCGTCTCTCCGGAATCGTCGAGCCGGAGTTGCGCCTGCACCGATTTGGAGAGTACCTGCAAGGCCAATCTCCTGAGGAGGCAGCGTGGACGATCTCCCGGTTGTGGGATCGGACGGCCTCCGGTGATCCCCGGGCGCGGCGGCTGTGCCTCGGACTGCTCGACCTGAACCGCCTGGCGCGCGTGCTGGCGAGCCGGGACCTGGACGCCATCCGGGAGGCCCTGGAACGGCCCGGGGAGGCGAGCGCAGGTCTGCTGGCCCCGGCCGCGACGCAACCGGACGGCACGGAGGGCGAGAGCGCCCCTCGACCCAAAGAGCCGGTGGGGTATCGCATATCGGTGGCGAGACGCCCGATCCCGCGTCTGATCGAGCGGCTGCTGTTCGACCCCGATCCACGGGTTGTTCAAACGGTCCTGGGAAACGCCCGCCTCACCGAGGCGGAGGTGATCCGGCTGGCGGCCTCCCGGCGCGCCACTCCCGGGGCGCTGGAGGCGATCGCGGCGGATGATCGGTGGTTGGCTCGCTATCCGGTCAAGGTCGCGCTGGCGAATAATCCCGTGACCCCGCGCCGCCTGGTCCTGAGCCTCCTGCCGCACCTGATGCGGCAGGACCTCCGGGAGTTGGCCGCGGGGGCGGCCCACGGCCCCGTCCGGGAGCAGGCCATGGCCCTGCTCGCACGCCGTCAGGGCCCCTGAGTGCGGTCGCGGGGCGATGGCCTCTGGCGTCAACGGCTTCTCGAAGCGGGTGAGCACCCGCGAGATCATCGGCGTCCGTTCGGCTGGAGTACGCCCTCATGGAAGTCTATCTGAGCGAGAATGCATTCGTCGGCCTCCTGGTCTCCAGCATCGAGGTGTACCGGCGGGAGTGCTTCGGCATCTTGCTGGGACACCGCGAGCCCGATCGCATCATGGTGGAGTTCGTCGTCCCCTATCAATCGGCCAAGCGGAAGTTCCAGGAAGTGCACATGGACTGGCACCGCAGTCAGCGCGTGCAGGAGGCGGTCCAGACCACCTCGCGCTGGGAACTGGTGGGTGACTACCACTCGCACCCGATGTACGGCGAGAAGAAGGCCACCACCAAGCTCTCCGGGGTGGACCAGAAGGATTTTCGCGACGAGGGAACCTCCATCATCGTCGCCATCAACGACGGTCACCGACAGCAACGCTGGGGATACGTCAAGGGCGGTCTGGTTTCCGGGAGCATCAACGGCTATGCCCTGCGCATCGCTGCCTACCACAAAGAGGGGGACGTGATCGCCCGGGTTCCCCTGGTGTGTCCCTACGCCGTAGGCTTCATGGCCAAGACCAAAGGGCCCACACCCGTGGAGGTCCGTCCGATCTGACGCGGGAGTCCTGCATGCCTCCAGCCCTCATGATCGGGGTCATCGGCGAGAACGATCCTTCGCCCGAGCTGGCGGCCCTGGCAGAGGCCGTCGGAACGGAGATTGCGGCCGCCGGGGCGGTCCTGGTCTGTGGCGGCCTCGGCGGTGTGATGGAGGCGGCCTGTCGCGGCGCCCACGGTCGTGGTGGCACCAGCATCGGCATCCTGCCCGGGACCCGGCCGGAGGATGCCAATCGGTATGTGACGTATGCGATTCCCACCGGGCTGGGTCACGCGCGCAATGTCCTGGTTGCCCGGGCCGCCCGGGCGGTGATCGCGATCGGCGGCAGGTACGGGACGCTCTCCGAGATCGCCTTCGCCAAGATCGACGGCACCCCGGTCATCGGGCTGCATACCTGGGTCCTGAGACGGGATGGACTGGAGGACAGCCATATCCAGCCGGCGGCGGACGCCAAGCAAGCCGTGGCGATGGCCCTCGCGGCCGCCCGCCGTCGCGCCTGACACCCCGAGAACTTCTTCATCCACAGATCACGCAGATTGCGCAGATTCACGGATGGGAAGGGCGCCGGAAAGGGCCTGCAGGGTCCGCGGTGAAGTCGCCACGGGGTTTTCCGTGTTCCGGTCCGAACAATCTGCGTAATCTGCGAAATCTGCGGATGAATTGTCCCTGGCTTTGAGGTCGTATGGGGCGGGTGGTCGAGCCGGAGAATGCGGCGGCCTTCTGGGAGGCGCGCTACGCGAATGCCTTGCTGTACGGCACCGAGCCGACGTCGGTCGCCAGGCGTCTGGTGGGCCTCCTCCGCGCCCAGGGGGTTCGGTCCATCCTGGAAGCCGGCTGCGGCTCGGGTCGGGACGCGCTCTTCTACGCTCGGGAAGGATTTGACGTGACGGGCACCGACCTCAGCCAGAACGCGCTCCGCTGGGCCGGGCGGCGAGCAGAGACGGAAGGGCTTCGCCTGAACCTGATCCGCGACGATCTGGCCCGGACGCGCTTGCCGGCCGGATCGTTCGATGCCGCCATCGCCATCCACCTCGTCCACCTGCAACCGGCGGACGTGCGTCAGACCATGGTGAATCAATTGTGGCGGCTCACGCGCGACGCCGGCCTCATCGTCATGGCCAACTACTCGACGAGCGAGCAGGGGTTCACCACCTGGGACGCCTACCCGGAGCCCAACACGCGCGTGGACTCCAGGGGGAAGCTCGTCCACTTCTTCGACGCGGACGACCTGCGCGCCCTCCTGCCGCCCGATCGCTTCGAACTGCTGACCCTGGAGGAGATAGACCTCCACGAGGTCCCGGACAGCGGCCCGGTGGCTCACCGGGAGTGGCTCAGCATCGCCCGCAAGGCCCGCGTCTGCTGACCCCCTCTCCCCCGGATGGCACAAGGCACCTGGCGTCCCGCTCCGTCAACACCGCAGCCAGTCGCCCGGCCGGATGTCGCCGGGAATCTCGGTAGGCCATGACCCCTGCATCCGATCGGACCGATCATTTCTGGACACCGCGACGCGCCCGCCTCTTCAATCAGGCCGTGCAGATCAGCAATTTCCCGGCCCACGCCCTCAGAGCCCTCGACCCGATCCTGGTCGGGTGCCGGACCGTCCTGGACGTGGGCGCCGGGGTAGGTGCCCTGGCGGTCCCCCTCGCCAAGACGGTGGAGGAGGTGACGGCACTGGAGCCATCGCCCGCCATGATGGAGGAGCTCCGCGCGAACGTCGCGCGGAACCACCTCACCAACGTCAGGTGCGTCCAGGCGGCATGGGGGGCGGCTGATCTGCCGCCCCACGATCTCATCCTGGTCGCCAACGTGGCCTCCATCTTCGCCGACCTGCTCGGCTTCCTGACCGGGGCCGAGCCGCTGGCGTCCCGGGCGATTGCCTTGGTTCGGAACGTGGGGCCGGGCACGGAGAAGTTCTACCTTGGAGAGCTGTACCCCCTCCTCCTGGGCCGCGAGTACCCGGCCCGGGACGATTACCTCAAGACGCTCACCCTGCTCCACAGCCTCGGGATCTACGCCAACGTGCAGGTCATCACATATCACTTCGACCAGCCCTTCGCCGATCTCCAGGAGGCCGCCGACTTCTGGAAGGAGCAGATGGGGCTCACCGAACCGGAGCAGGAGCAACGCCTCCTGGGCTTCCTGCAGACCCGCCTGCAGCGGGTGGGCACACGGCTGGTGGCGCCCATGCAGCGTCAGAGCGCCGTCATCTCGTGGCGCGTCGCCCCGAAGGATCAGGTCTGACCCCCGACAGCCTCGGCCATCTCTCCCCGGACCGCTGACCACCCTTGGTTGACGCGCGAACGCACACACTCTACCATTCAACCCACCACTTGAATGTCAGTCTGAGGAAGAGGGATCATGACCGAGATGACCATTCCGGCCGGGCAGTTCACCCGGACCTTCCGGCTGAGCGGGCTGACCTGAACGGACTGCGCCGCCCGGCTCGAACGCGCCGTGTCGGCCCTCCCGGGGGTCACCCGGGTCGCCCTGAACTTCGGTGCCGCGACATTGATCGTGGAAGGGATCTTCGACCCGAAGGCGGTCGTCCGTGAGGCGGCACAGCACGATGGGGCGGTCGCTCGACCGGATGGCACCACGGCTGTGCGACCTGCGGGATGGACGCATCGCCTCCCCCAGCTGCGCATGCTGATCGCGGGTCTCCTGATCCTCCTCGGATGGGGTCTGGAACTCCTTGGCCTGCCCCCCCGTACGGTCATCGTCCTCTTTGCCGCGGCCATGCTGATCGGCGGATACGCCACGATCCGGCAGGGCCTGCGCGCCCTCACCCGGCTTCGCTTCGACATGAACGGGATGATGACCGGCGCCGTCACCGGGGCGGCCCTCATCGGACAGTGGGAGGAAGGGGCCACGGTGGCATTCCTCTATGCCGTCTCCAACTGGCTGGAAGGGTCCACCCTGGATCGGGCCCGTCGCTCCATCCGGGCACTCATGGACCTCGCCCCCCGTGAGGCGCGGGTTCGGCGGGGTGGGGTGGAAACCGTCTTCCCCGTCGAGGACATCACGGTGGGGGATCTCCTCATCGTCCGGCCGGGGGAAAAGCTCCCCATGGATGGCATCGTTCGGACCGGGATGTCCGCCGTGAATCAGGCCCCCATCACCGGCGAGTCGATCCCTGTGGACAAGGCCCCGGGGGATCCCGTGTTTGCGGGAACCCTCAACGGGCATGGCGCGCTGGAGGTCGAGGCGACCCGCCGTGTCGAGGATACGACGCTTGCCAGGATCATTCATCTGGTGGAGGAGGCCCAGGGCCAGCGGGCGCCTTCGCAGCAGTTCGTGGACCGCTTCGCCCGCGTGTACACCCCGGTGGTCTTCGCTCTGGCTCTTGGCCTCATGCTGATCCCGTCGCTCTTCTTCGGCCAGGCATGGGCACCCTGGATCTACCGGGGGCTGGCCCTCTTGATCGTCTCCTGCCCCTGCGCCCTGGTGGTCTCGACACCGGTGACGATCGTCTCGGCCATCGCCAACGCCGCCCGGCGGGGGATCCTGATCAAGGGCGGCGCCTACCTGGAAGAGCTGGGCCGCCTCCGGGCCATCGCGCTGGACAAGACCGGCACCTTGACCCGGGGCGAGCCTGCGCTCACCGACGTGATCGCCCTGGACGGCAGCTCGCCCGAGGCGCTCCTGGCCCTGGCCGCTGCCGTGGAGGCGCACTCCGAGCATCCGCTGGCCCGAGCAGTCGTGCGGGCGGCCGATCGGCGGGGCCTTGCCGTCCCCCAGGCCGGCGGGTTCACGGCCCTCCCCGGCAAGGGAGGCTATGCCCAGGTCGGCGACCAGATGGTTTACGTGGGGAGTCCCCGCCTCTTCGCCGAGATCGGCAATTCGGATGGGACCGAAGAGGCGGCGAGGTCTCTGGAGTCTCAGGGAAAAACGGTGATGCTGGTGGGCACGGCCCGCGGCCCTCGCGGGGTCCTGGCCCTGGCGGACCCCCTCCGCCCCGAGAGCCGGCAGGCGCTCCTCGATCTCCGGGGGGTCGGCATCCAGCACGTGGCCCTCCTGACAGGGGACAACCGGGCCACGGCGGACGCCATCGCCCGCGAGGTGGGCGCTGACACCGTGCGGGCCGAGCTCCTCCCCGACGGCAAGCTGGAGGCAGTCCGGTCCCTCCGGGCAGAGTTCGGGACCCTCGCCATGGTGGGGGATGGTGTGAATGACGCGCCGGCCCTGGCCGCCTCCAGCGTGGGCATCGCCATGGGCGTGGCCGGGAGCGATGTCGCCCTGGAGACGGCCGACGTGGCCCTCATGGCCGACGATCTCACGAAGCTCCCTTTCCTTGTGCAACTGGGGCGGTCAACCGTCCGCGTCATCCGACAGAACATCGCCTTCGCCCTCTTGATCAAGGCCCTCGCCATCGCCGCGGTCTTCCCCGGCTGGCTGACGCTCTGGCTGGCCGTTCTCGGGGACATGGGCGCCTCCGTCCTCGTGACCCTGAACGGCATGCGTCTGCTCTCCGCCCGCCCCGCCTCCCGCCTGAAGGCCGTGCGACACCCCGGCGTCTGAGCGTTCTGCAGCCGCGCCGCGGACTCGCTCCGGGCGCTACGGCTCGTCGGCCGTGTACTTCCGCTCCAGATCCGTGAACCGGGAGCGGCCGACGATCTCGAACATCTCCTGGAAGGAGGCCATCCGGGAGGCGTACCGGCTGGTGATGCCATCCTCCTTCAGAATCGCCAGGACCTCCTGCATGGCCTTGATGGAAGCCGTCCAGAGGGACACGGGGTAGATGGCGATCCTGAAGCCCAGCGCCTGCAGCTCCTTCGCCGGGAGGACGGGCGTCTTGCCGCCTCCCTCCACCACGTTGACCAGATGCGGGGCGCGGACCGTCCGGGTGATGGTCCGCATCTCCTCCGGCGTTCGCGGCGCCTCGACGAACAGGATATCCGCGCCGGCCTCGTGGTAGGCTTGCGCCCGCTCCACGGCATCCTCCAGGCCGTTCACGGCGATGGCATCCGTCCGCGCGATGATGACGAAGTCGGGGTCCCGCCGGCTGTCCACCGCCGCCTTGACCTTCTGCACCATCTCTGCCCTGGAGACAAGTCGCTTGCCTTCGGTGTGCCCGCATTTCTTCGGCATCACCTGATCCTCGATCTGCACGCCGGCCACCCCGGCGCCCTCGAATTCCCGCACCGTCCGGATCACGTTGATGGCGTTGCCGAACCCCGTGTCCACGTCGCAGATCACCGGCAGGCTGGTGACCTGCACGATGTTCCGGGCATTGACGAGGACCTCGGCCATCGAGACGAGGCCGATGTCGGGATAGCCCAGGAAGTTGCTGGCCAGACCGGCCCCCGTGATGTAGATGGCCGGGAAACCGGCCTGCTCGATCAGGAGGGCCGAGAGGGCGTTGAAGCACCCCGGGGCCATGACGAGGTCCTCGCCCTGGAGCAGTCGCCGGAGACGGGTGGTCTTCCGGGTGTCCTGAGGCCCTTGCCGGTCGACGGTGCTTTCCATCCTGATCCTCCTCCCTCACCAGCATTCAAGCAAATCCCCCCATTCCCCCCTTTGCCAAAGGGGGGCGGAGGGGGGATTTTGCCAGGGAGGGTCGCCCTGTGGGGACCGGGCGGCTTCCCACGAGGTGGGGGGAATTCGTCGGGTGAAGACCCAAGTGAACAGCATTGGAACTAAATCTGATGGCCGGCGTCAGGGGCCGGATCATTTGAGTTCCCATCCTGATGTCGTCCGGCCAACGACGCAGCCAGGCGGCCCGCATAGGTCAGGCCGAGCAGACCGAATCCGACCGGCAGAAAGAGATAGGGGATTACCAGGGGCGTCCCCAGCGTGGTGGACATGCGATCGTTGTGCTCCCAGGCCGTGTACGCCATGACCAGACCCTTCCACGTCATCAGCCCGCAGAAGAGCATGCCGGCGGCACTCCCGAGGGGTGAGAGCTTGTCTCGGACGCCGGGACGCAAGCGGTCGGTGAGGAAGGTGATCTGGATCTGTATCCCGGCTGTGAGGCAGTCGGCCGCCGGGAGGACGCAGAGGAACACCAGGAGAAACGTGTTCACCTCCAGCGCCCAGATGGTCGGGGACAGGAAGCCGTAGCGCAGGATGACGTCGTAGACGATGCTGACCACCATGAAGGCCATGGCCGCCTCGCCCAGGACGCCGCCCCACCGCCCCAGCCGGAGGATCAATCCCGGAACCGCTCCCCCAGCCTTCATGCTTTCCCCATCGCCAGGTCGATCGCCCGCTGTCCGATTTCCTCCCCGGCCTGCTTCTTCCACCAGGCCCAGACCGGCTGGCTCCTCTCCTCGAACAGCCTGAGCTCCTCCGCCGTGGGGGTAATGGTCTGGATGCCGGCTTTGGTGACGCGAGGCCAGATCAGTTCCGGGTACACCTTGCTGTTCACCGCCGGCGCCGCATTCTGATCGTACCACTTGCCCGCTTCCCAGAAGGCCGCCTTGAGCTTGTCCGGGACCTTGTCCCAGGTGCTCTTGAGGAAGAAGAAAGACATGCCGAAGGCGGTGACCGGCAGCTTGTAGCAATACTTCACCTGTTCGTGGATCTTCCGCCCCGTCACCGTGCTCACGTTTGCCACCACCGCGTCCACGGTGCCCCGCTGCACGGCCAGGTACAGCTCGGAGGAGGGGATGCGAGCCCCGGCCACGCCGAAGGGCTTCAGGGCCTCCTCGGCCTCATAGGAGACGATCCGGACGCGCCGCCCCTTCAGCTCGGCCAGGCTGGTGACCTTGTTGGTTCCACTCCAGATATACTCCGGCTCGTAGACGCCGCCCCCGGCGGTGAGCATGAAGGTGTTGTCCTTGGCCAGGACCTCATTCATGAGCTTCCAGAGTGGGGTCTCCATGTTCATGCGTTCGCCATGCTCGTAGAGCTGCACGCACAGGCTCGGCAGGCCCGTGATCCCCAGGATGGGAAACGTCCGGGTGATGTAGGAGGTCGTATGGAGCATGAACTGGATGGTGCCGGCGCGCAGGGCCTGGACCTGCTCGTCGGTCTTGACCAGCGTCCCGGAATCGAAGAAGTCGATCCTCATCAGGTCGCCGGCATTCTGCTTCAGCTTGTTCACAAACCCCATGACCGGCGGGTAAATGTCCTCGTAGCCGGGCGTCAGATACGTGACACCGGTGAAGGTCGGGATGGCGGCCAGGGCGATCCGGCCGAAGGAGCCCGTCGCCGTGATCACGGCCCCGCTGCCGGCGGTCTTGAGGAACGCGCGTCTGGTCAACTCTCTCATGGCAGCCTCCTTTGTCTATCGCATCCGATTGGGCAACCACAGCGCCAAGGGCGGATACAGGGTGAAGAGGAGGAGACACATCAGTTGGACGACCAGGAAGGGCAGGCTCGCCCGGGTGATCTGCTCCACGGTCAGGAACGGGCAACATCCCCGCAGGGTGTAGAGGTTCAATCCCACCGGCGGGGTGACCACGGCCAGCTCCAGGTTGATCACCAGGACGATTCCGTACCAGAGCGGGTCGAAGCCCAGGGCCTTGATCAAGGGCAGCAGGATGGGCGTGGTGATGACCACCAGCGAGGCGGCGTCCACGAACATGCCCCCGATGAGGAGCAGGCCCTGCACCGCCAGCATCATGACCATCGGGTGGAGGTTCATGGCGGTCAGCGTACTGGTCAGGGTCTCGGGGAGCCGCACCATGTTGAGGTAATCTCCGAAGATCTTGGCGCAGCCGATGATGAGCATGATGGCCACGCTGATCCGCAAACTCTCCCGGATGATCTGGACGATCCGCCGGGGCGGCAAGTTCCGATAGACCATCCCGGCGACGAGGAAAGCGCCCGCGGCGCCCAGGGCCGAGGCCTCCGTCGGCGTGGCGACGCCCAGATAGATCGAGCCCAGGACCAGGACGATCAAGACGGCCGTGGGCCAGACCTGCCGGAGCGCGGCCCAGCGATCGCCCCAGGTGTAGTTCAAGTCCGACGATGCGGGGGCCATCTCGGGCGAGATCTTGACCCGCACGAAAATGTACAGGCTCAGCCCGAAGGCCAGGACCAGCCCGGGGACGATGCCCCCGATGAAGAGCTTGGCAACCGATTCCCCGGTAATCGCGCTGTAGATGATGAAGGGCACGCTGGGCGGGATCAGCATGGCCAGGGCGCCGGCCGTGACCACGGAGCCCGCCGCGATCTTCACCGAGTAGCCGTGCTTGATCATCTCCGGCACCGACATGGAGCCAATGGCGGCCACACCCGCCACGCTCACCCCCGAGACCGCGCCGAAGACCGTGCAAGCCCCCACCGACGCGATGGCGAGCCCCCCGGGCAGCCAGGACAGCCAGCGGGCGGCGAGACGGTACAGGTCCGCCCCGATCGGGCTCTTGGCCAGCACGTGGCCCATCAGCACGAACAGGGGCAGGGCCACCAATTCATACGTGGTGCTCTGCCCGAAGAAAGACGTCACGGCCAGGGACAAGACGTCGGGTCCGCGGAAGAGCCAGAGGCCCAAGGCCCCGCTGAGACCCAGCGCCACGAAGAGGTGCGTGCCGAGGAGGATGAGGACCAGGAAGAGGATGGTCAGCAAGACGGGCTCGAGCATTTCCCCCCTCGGAGTTGCCCTGGCCGGATCGGACACGGACGGTTGGTCTTGGCGGTGGTCCCCGTGCCATGCTGGCGACGGAAAGTCGTATCCAGATACTCCTGCGGCTATCGCCCTGTCAAGGGGAGATCACTCAGGCTGTTTGGTCTCCGGGGATCGGACGCTGGGCGGGTCGAAGCCGACGACCGAGCCGGCTTTCACCCTGACCAGATACCGGGAGAGGTTCGTCCCGGGCAGCGTCCGCACCCCGTTCTCGATCAGGATGGGGCCGCTCCCTGTCCCGGCGCCGATGGTGCAATTCGAACCGATCTCGACCAGACCGAATCGGAACCTGCCGCAGCCCTCGTAGGCATGCACCGTGACCCGGCTGAAGGCCCCGATCAGCGTGCCGTCCCCGATCCAGATCAACTCCGGCCGGAAGTGGTCCAGCCAGACCATCTGCATGATCTCGACGTTCTTGCCGATGTGGGCCCCCATCCAGCGGTGGAGCCGGTTCTTGAGCGGGGTGCCCTTCATGCAGAACGAGACGGTGACCTGGAAACCGGCCGGGATCCTGCGCCACACAGGCATGTTCAGTGACCGCCACGGGATGGCGCTCGTCTCCTCCGGGGCGCCGAGACCAGTAATCGTGTAGTGGCGGTGGATGGGGGTGAGAGAGACGTCAAGGTTATTCTTCCCTTCGGGCCTGCGTGGGTCGAGCGTGGCCATGTCAACGCCTCTCCCGCGAGCCGTCTTGCTGATGAGGACCGTCCGTCCCTTTTTCCGGGCCTGCGTGATTGCGCGGAGGATGATATCCTCCGTCACGTCCCGCATGGCTTCCTCGGGTGTGCTGCATCGTCGTCGCGCCATGGGTCCCCTGTCAGGCAGTTGCTGGCTCGGGGCGGGGAGGGCGCCCGGCTGGTTCCCAGGTCTCTCGTCAGAATGCGTGGGGCTCGCCGACTGCTCCGAGCGAAGGGCTCGCCTCGGACCTCGCAGCCCGCCCACACCGGAGCGGGTCCGACGCCCCGGACAGACGGGCCGGAGCATGGGGCACGGGTGCGGCCCCTGTCAACCGGAACTTGATCTTCCCGGCCTCCGTGCTATCCTTGTGCGCCGCCGCTCACGGCAGCGTGAAGGTCACGCCAAGGGGGACCCCATGGAAATGGCAATCGCTGACCTCGTGAGGTCTCTCGAGAATGATCTGGCGAGCTTCTACGCCAGGATCAAGGGTCTATCTCGATTCGAGGAGTCGAAGCGACTCTTCCAGATAATGGAAGAGCAGTGCCGGCAGCATGCGCAGAGCGCTGAGGAGATCTCGCGCAGGCATCCCGTGCCCGGGGACCTCAACCTCGCCGGGATCATCGAGGTCCAGGCCAGGATCATGCGGACCCTCTTCCATGAGATCATCCAGGAACCCGACCTCCTGATCGTGTACCGCAAGCTGGCCGATGGCGAGGAGACCATTTCCCTGCTGTACAGGAGGATCGCCGAGCACTTCAGGTCGCTCTCCCCCGACCATCAGCCCGCTGCGGAGGAATTCGATCGGCTCGCCGACGAGGAGATGACCCATCGGGATGCCATCCTGAAACTGGCCGAAAATCGGCGACGGGAGAAGGAAGGATGAAATCCATCAGGCCCACTGTTGCCGCCTCGGCCCTGCACGTGCCGCACTCCCGCATCCGCGAGATCGCCGAAGCCGCCATGAAGATGGAGGGCGTCATCAAGCTCTACTTCGGCGAATCCAGCGCCCCCACGCCCGACTACATCAAGCGCGCCGCCGCGGAGGCGCTGGAGGACGGCTACACCTTCTACTCGGAGAACGCCGGCCTGCCCGGCCTGCGGGACGACCTGGCCGGATACTACCAGAAGCTCCAGGGTGTGACCCTCAATCCCCGGTCCGAGATCGTGGTGACCGCCTCCGGCGTCCAGGCCCTCAACGTGGGGATTCGCTGCGTGCTGAACCCCGGCGACGAGGCACTCGTCCTGACACCCGCCTGGCCCAACGCCTCCGCCATCATCCAGATGGACAATGCGGTCCCCGTGGAAATCCCGCTCCCCCTTCGCGGCGAGCGCTACGCGCTAGACTTCGACGCCTTGGAGGCGGCGATCACGCCACGGACTCGGCTCCTGGCATACACGTCCCCCTCGAACCCCCTCGGCTGGGTCGCCACCGAAACCGAGCAGGAAGGGCTGCTGGAGTTCGCCCGCCGCCACGAGCTGTGGCTGCTCGCGGACGAGGTCTACGATCGGCTCTACTATGGTGGGGCGGAACTGGGGCTCCCCGCCCCGTCGATCCTGCGCAAGGCCACCCGCGAGGACGCCGTCATCGTGGCCCAGTCCTTCTCCAAGACCTACTGCATGACCGGGTGGCGGATCGGCTGGCTGGTGGCCCGTCGGGATGTGGCCGAGCGGGCCGCGCAGCTCAACGAGTTCATCGTCTCCCACGCGACCAGCTTCATCCAGCGGGCGGCCCAGACGGCCCTCGCGCAGGGCGAGGAGGAGCTGCGACGCATGCTGGAGCGCCTGAAGCTCAACCGGGACTTCTGCCTCGCCGCCCTCAGCCGGATGCCGGGCGTGACCGTCCCCTCCCCCGACGGGGCGTTTTACCTCTTCCCGCGGATCGAGGGCCTCGCCGATTCCTTCGCCTTTTGCTGGAAGCTGCTCCAGGAGACCAAGGTCGGCATCGCCCCCGGCGTGGCGTTCGGCGCCGGAGGGGAGGGCTCGGTCCGCATCTGCTACGCCGCAGAGCGCCCGATCCTCGAAACCGCGATGGAGCGCCTGGCCCGCTTCCTCTCCGGGCGGGGGACTCGAGGCTGAGCCGCAGGGCGTTTGGCGCGAAGAACGTCCAAGGAGTGCGTTGAAATGGACAAGCCGGGCGTCGGAATCTTCATCTTTGACGGCGTCGAGGTCCTCGATTTTGCCGGCCCGTACGAGGTATTCTCACGCACGCGCCTGACCCCAGGGGTGGAGTCGCGGCGCTCGGAGGAAACCGCACCCTTCCGCGTATTCACAGTGGCTCACGGCTCGACTCCGGTCGTGGCAACCGGCGGTCTTCGTGCCCTGCCGGATTTTGACTTTGCGACGGCGCCACCGGTGGACTTGCTCGTGGTTCCAGGCGGATTCGGCACGCGGTCTCTCCTGGAGCATGCGACAACCCTCGACTGGATCCGGCAGACGGCGCGACGGGCGACACGGGTGACCTCGGTTTGCACGGGGTCACTATTGCTGGCGCGGGCAGGGCTGCTGGCGGGCCGCCGCGCGACAACGCATTGGGGGGCCCTGGACCTCCTCGCGACCCTTGACCCGACGATGACCGTTGAGCGAGTGCTCCGCGTGGTCGATGACGGGGTCGTCACGTCGGCCGGGGTATCGGCAGGGATCGACATGGCGCTGGCGGTGGTCGAGTCCATTTGCGGGAAGGCCGTCGCGGACGAGACCGCGAGCTACATCGAGTACCCCCGCCTCGAAGGGCGCACGCCACCCCGCCCGCCCGCGGCGCCCGCGCAACGCTGACCAGGCGGCTTCGCCTCCTCTTCGGAAGACGGGAGGTGAAGGAAACGCTGCAACGACTGGGTGCTCGCGTTGCTCACCCCTCGCCTCTGAGCGTGAGCATCAGCCCGCGAGTTTCGCCCCGGTCCCTGCGGTTGACGAAATACAAGGGTGAGAGTACGATTCTGGCCTCGGAGGTGCACAAGTGACACAGCTCCTTCGGCAAGCCTTCGATCAGGCGTCGCGGCTTCCGCCAGATGAACAGGACGCCCTTGCCACGTGGATACTGGAGGAGATGGCATCGGAGCGGCGGTGGGATGAGGCGTTTCGAGCCTCGGCTGACCGGCTGAAGCAGTTGGCCGCCGAGGCACTCCAGGACGCTCGGGACGGCCGGACTGAGGAACTTGATCCGGACCGGCTGTGAAGTCGCGACTCACACGGCGGTTCCGGCGGGCGTTCGCCGAGCTCCCGGATGAGGTGAAGGAGCGCGCCCGAGACGCCTACCGACTCTTCCGCGACAATCCCGACCACCCAAGCCTTCAGTTCAAGCGGGTCCATCCCACCGATCCAATCTACTCGGTTCGCATCGGCCTCGGCTATCGTGCTGTTGGAGCCACGGAGGGCGACACCATCTACTGGTATTGGATCGGCAGCCATGCAGATTACGACCGCCTCATCTCGTAGGAGGCGAGCGGGGCTGACCCAAAAACGGTCAAGACTCTGCCGATCAAGGCAGGCGGCCAGGAGGTCGTAGTCACGGTCACCTGGGAGCGTATCGACTGATGCGCCACCGGAACAATTGAACGATGGCCGAGTGGGAAAGAGAAAATCTGACCCTTCATGCACGACACGGATGGCGCGCCCGGCCGGGGTGCAAGATCCTCGTGGCTGACCGCGGAGCCTTCCGATTCGACTACCCCCAAGACTGGGTCGTTGTTCCGGACGAAGACAGCGTCAAAGTTTACGACAAGGCACCGCCCGACGACGACAGCCGACTGGCGGTATCGTATCTGCGCCTTCCCCCGGTCGATTGGAGCGAGCTCCCCGTGGCGGAACTCATCGAAGCCGGCATGCGGGGAGATGAGCGGGCGATTGATGCATGGGGGCCGATTCACGAAATGCAGCGCGGAGAACTTGAGCTCGCGTGGCGGGAGGTCAATTTCCTCGATCCGGGCGAATATCGCGAGGCAAGGTCGCGAATGTGCATCGCGCGGCAGGCGAATCTTCAGTGCCTGATCACCTTCGACTTCTGGGCAGCGGACCGTAATAGGTGTGAGATGGCGTGGACCACAGTGCTGGAGACGCTCGCGTTGGGCGAGTCCGTCGCCGATCCAGCGCGTGGGCCCGCTGTCTCCTGACGGTTGGAGCGAGGCCGCGCCGTGCCGATGCGGAACTGCGCTCTGGCTCGGCGGCCCAGCCAGGCGCCGCGCCGACGCACGCAGGTGGCGAGGAAGCAGGGGTGCACGGATATGGACAAGCTGGGCGTCGCGATCTTCGTCTTTGACGGCGTCGAGGTCCTCGACTTCGCCGGTCCGTTCGAGGTATTCTCCCGCACGCGCCTGACCCCGGGGGTGGAGTCGCGGCGCTCGGAGGAGACCGCACCATTCCGTGTCTTCACGGTCGCTCACGGCTCGAAACCAGTGGTGGCTACCGGCGGTCTACGTATTCTGCCGGAGTTTGACTTTGCGACAGCGCCACCGGTCGACTTGCTCGTGGTTCCAGGCGGATTCGGCACGCGGTCCCTCCTGGACCATGCGACGACCCTCGACTGGATCCGGCAGACGGCGCGACGGGCGAAACGGGTGACCTCGGTTTGCACGGGTGCACTATTGCTGGCGCGGGCAGGACTCCTGGCGGGCCGCCGCGCAACGACGCACTGGGGAGCCCTGGACTTCCTTGCGACCCTTGACCCGACGCTGACAGTTGAGCGAGAACTCCGCGTGGTCGATGACGGGGTCGTCACGTCGGCAGGGGTCGCGGCCGGGATTGACATGGCACTGGCGGTTGTCGAGTCGATTTGCGGGAGAGCTGTCGCGGACGAAACGGCAAGCTACATAGAGTACCCGCGCCTGGATCGGCGCGCGGCACCCCGCCCGCACGGGGTGCCCGCGTAAGGACCGAGGGAGCGGACAGGGAGGAGGGGAGACAATGAAGCGGGCGATCCTCGCAGTCATCGCGGTGTTTGTGGCGTGGTCCGCGATGGATTTTCTGATTCACGGGGTGATCCTTCGCTCCTCATACGCGGCGACGGCCTCACTCTGGAGACCCATGGCCGAGATGAAGACCGGGCTCCTGCACTTGACGGCCTTGATCGCCGCGCTGACGTTCGTTCTCATCTATGGCCTGTTCTTCTCACGCAGAGGGATATCCACGGGGGTGAGGTACGGTCTCCTGTTCGGCCTCGGCACCGGCGTCTCGATGGGGTACGGGAGCTACTCCGTGATGCCGATTCCGTATCACATGGCGTTGACGTGGTTTCTGGGTACGATGGTCGAGGCAGTGGTCGGAGGCGTGATCCTGGGATCGATCATTCGAGAGTAGTGGCAAGCTGGTTATGGCCAACGCTCAGGCGCACGTTCTTCGCCAGCCAGCCAGCGACTCACCACGCCGGCTCAGCCGGGGATTCGCATGGGAACACCATCAACCGTCACGCGGACGGAGAGCATCCACGGGATGCAGATGTACTGTGAAACTCGCGGGGAAGGAGAGCCGCTCCTCTTGCTGCATGGCTTCAGCGGCTCGGGGGCCGACTGGAGGCTCATCTTCCAGGAGCCGCCCAAGGGCTACCGCCTGGTTGCACCGGATCTCCGTGGCCACGGCCGGTCAACAAACCCCTCGATGGGAATCACGTTTCGGCAATCCGCGCTGGACGTGTTCGCCTTGCTCCACCGGTTGGAGATCGAGCGCATCAAGGCGGTCGGACTCAGTGGCGGAGCCGAGACCCTGCTCCACATGGCAACGCAGCAGCCAGCCCGGATCGAGGCCATGGTGCTGGTCAGTGCGGCCCACTATTTTCCCGAACAGGCCAGGGCCATCATGCGCCAGATGACGGTCGAGAGTCGTACCGACGAAGACTGGCGGGTCATGCGGCAGCGCCACACGCACGGCGACGAGCAGATTCTGGCGCTGTGGAGGCAGGGCCACGCCTTCAAAGACAGCTACGAGGATGTGAACTTCACGCCTCCGCTCCTATCGAGGATCACGGCGCGCACCCTGATCGTCCATGGAGATCGAGATCCGCTGTATCCGATCACCCTTCCGATGGAGATGCACGCCGCGATCCCTCGATCGTATCTCTGGATCATCCCAAATGGCGGACATGGCCCGATCTTCGGGGACATGGCCGAGCGTTTCGTCGAGACGGCGCTGGCATTCTTGGGCGGCGAATGGGAACGCGGCTAGCATGGCGTCCAAGCCTACCCGCGGGCGCGAAACCTTTGACCCGGACGGGGGCAGACGAGGGGGTCCCAGATGAGATCTTCGGTGGACATTGGCGTCATCGGCGATTTCAACCCCGAGTCCAGCTCCCACACCGCGACCAACTCGGCTCTCCAGCATGCGGCCGCTCCGCTGCACCTGGCGGTGAGCGTGTCCTGGGTACCGACGCCGGAGCTCGATCATGGCCTGGCTCCGGAACGGCTCAGCCCGTTCCACGGGATCCTGTGTTCTCCCGGGAGCCCCTACCGGAGCATGAGCGGCGCCCTCGCCGGCATCACCTTTGCCCGGGAGCGAGGATGGCCGTTCTTCGGGACGTGAGGGGGGTTTCAACATACTCTGGTAGAGTATGCGCGCAATGTCGTGGGACTCCGCGAGGCAGAGCACGAGGAGTCGTCCCCGGAGGCATCCCTTCTCCTGATCAGCCGCCTGGAATGCGCCATTGCAGGCCAGAGACGCCGGGTGATCTTGCTCTCGGGAACGACCGCGGCGAGCGCGTATGGGGGAAGCGAAACCGTCGAGGACTTCCGCTGCAACTTCGGCCTGAACCCGGAATACAGAGAGCGGATCGAGAGCGGGGGTCTGCGGGTGGCCGGTCAGGATGAGAACGGGGAAGTGCGGATCGTGGAGCTTCGGGGTCATCCGTTTTTTCTGGCCGCGCTGTTCTTGCCCCAGCATTCCTCCGCCCGAGAGGCGCCGCATCCTCTCTTCGTCGCGTTTCTCAGGGCGGCGGCAGCCTTTCATCCCACCCACCTATCGCCGATCGGGGCTGCGTGACCGGCGGCTCACACCACGAGCCATTCGATACCGCGCAGGGGAGGGTGGCGCATGAGCGTCCAGCCACGAGAACGCTTTTCTTCGCGGATCACGCTGACACCGGCGATCGTGGCGGATTTTGCTCGCGCCACCGGAGACACCAACCCACTTCATCATGATCCCGTCTACGCGGCCGGCACGCGGTACAAGCGCCTGATCGCCAGCGGAACCCAAACGACTGCACTGCTCATGGGTCTGACGGCATCCCACTTCTCGGCGCGCGGCGCGATGATTGGCCTGGAGTTCTGGTTCCGCTTCCTGCGTCCGGTCTTTGCGGATGAGACGATACAGCTTGACTGGCTGGTCGTCCGGGTTCGGCCGAACGCTCGCCTCCAGGGGGACATCGTGGACTTGCGAGGCCGAATCCGGAACGAGAGCGGGCAGACGGTGGTCGGTGCAACCGGTCGGGTGCTGGTCACCGACCTGCTCTGA
>DATIFO010000062.1:0-7746 GCA_035455275.1 Methylomirabilis sp. (SeqCode)
GAGGAGCGCTCCCAGGTCGGGCGTCTCGACGTGGCGCGGGCTCTTCGCGAGTTGAAGCCTGTCCTAGCCGACTGGCGGGATACGCTTCACGGGAATCCTGTGCGCGCCCGCGAGGTCCTTCGGAAATTGATCCTGGGACCAATCGTGATGGAGCCCCTACCGGTCCTGCATGGGTACCGGTGGCGGGGGCAGCTCAATGGTGGGGCTGTCCTGGAAGGGACGGAAAAATACCTTGGGTGCCGGGGGAGGGAATCGAACCCTCATGGGGCAAGCCCCGCGGGATTTTGAGTCCCGAATAGCCGGAGCGGGCCCTTTGCCTTGCGCCCCGTGGCCATCGGTTCAACTGGAGGGGGTGGGAATACGACTGTCTTCCCCCAATCCTGCTCGGGCGGGAGGGAGGCTCCAGAGAGGGCCGCTCGACCAGTGGAACCTGGCTGCAGTGTAGGCTGGAGGCTCACGCTTCAGCCAGTGTGGCGCGGACCCGCGCGACCTCCTCGGCCGTGAGGAGGACGCCGTCGCTCGCGGCCGCGTTGGCGCGCGCCTGCTCGGGCGTCTTGGCCCCGGGGATGACCGTGGACACGGCGGGATGGGACAGGCAGTACTGGAGGGCGGCCTGGGCGAGCGTCCTGCGCCGCCCCTCGGTGAGAAACCCCAGCCTGGCGACCTGGCCCACCATCTGGCGGATCTTCTCCACCGTGTAGGTGCGCCCGCGGTGATCGCTGGCCGGGAAGGTCACGTCGGCCGCGAACTTCCCCGTCAGGAAGCCGGAGGCCAGCGGAACCCGGGCGATGATCCCCACGCCTTGCGCCTGGGCCAAGGCGAGCAGCTCCTGCTCCGGCTCGCGCTCCAGCAGGTTGTACACGACCTGGATCGTATCGGCGCGGGTATTCCGGATCACCCACGGGCCATGCGCGGCCGGGCCGACCGAGACCCCGTAGCTTCGGATCTTGCCCTGCGCTTTGAGCGCTTCCAAGGCCTCGAAGGTCTCGGCCCGATAGTCCGCCGTGTCCGTCGGCGAGTGCAACTGGTAGAGGTCCACGTAATCCATGCCCAGGCGCGCCAGACTCCCGTCCAGCGCTTGGGTGATCCACTCTCTGGAGAAGTCCTTCACCCACCGGCCGTCCACGCTGCGGTTGCCGACCTTCGTGGCGATGACGACGCGATCCCGCTTCGCCTTGAGCGCCTTGCCGAGCAGCCTTTCGCTCCGCCCCGCCCCGTAGGCATCCGAGGTGTCGAAGAAGGTGACGCCGGCCTCGTACGCGGCCTCGATGGCGCGCAGGGACAGGGCGTCGTCTACTTCTCCCCAGCCGATCTCGACCTCCCCTAGTTTCGCCGGACCGCCGATCGCCCAGGCGCCAAAGCCCACCTCGGAGACCCGGAGCCCCGTCCGGCCTAGCGTGCGGTAGTGCATGGCGTCCCTCCTCGGGTTCTGGTCTGTGTGCATATCACAGGATCGGGCCGCACGCGCAGGAGGCGTGTGGGAATCGAATCCACCCCCGGGGTGGCGAGACGGTCCTTGGGGACCACGCCTCCCTGCCTGCCGCCCAGTCTACAGCAGCTCCACGCGCACGTCGTGGAACTCGGCGGCGTCGAGAACTCGCTGGTAGTTCTGCCGGTTGAACCAGGTGAGATTGTCCTCGGCCGGCCGGGTCGCTGCCTCGATGGCCTCCCAGTCCTCGCGCGGCATCTCCCAGTCGGCTGCCCCCAGATTCTCGAGCATCTGCGCGCGCGTGTTGATGCCCAGGACGACGGCGCTCACGAACTTCCGGCCCAGCGGCCAGGCGATGGCGAGGCGGGCCATCGGGATTCCCGTCCGCTCGGAGACGGTCTGGAGGGCCTGCGCGGCCCGGTGCCCCTTGGGATGCCAGAAGCGCCCCCCGTCCATCTGCATCCGCCGCTGCATCCGGGTCCCCGGGGGCGGCTCGGCCAGGCCTTGGTACTTCCCGGCCAGGAGGCCGGCGCCCAGGACACCGTAGCAGGTGAGCCCGATCCCCCCGGCCACGGCGGCCGGGATCACCTCCTGCTCCAGCTCCCGATGGATCGGGCTATAGATGTATTGTCCCGCCACCAGGGGGGCAAGGCCAAGCCTGAGAGCGACGCCTGTCGCCGTGGCGATCTGCCAGCCGAACAGATTGCTCACACCGACGTAGCGCACCTTCCCCTGCCGGACGAGGTCGTCGTAGGCCCGGAGCGTCTCGTCCAGGGGCGTGACCGGGTCGGGGCCGTGGAGATAGTAGAGGTCCAGGTAGTCTGTCTGGAGGCGCCGCAGGCTGGCCTCGCAGGCGGCCAGGATGTGCTTGCGCGAGGCGCCGAAGAGGTTGGGCTGACTGTCCACCGGCATGCAGGCTTTGGAGGCGAGGACGATCCGCTCGCGAGGCACCTCTTTGAGAAAGCGCCCGACAATCTCTTCGGCCGCCCCGCCGGCGTAGACGTTGGCCGTGTCGATGAAGTTGCCGCCGGCGTCGACAAAGGACTGCAGCAGGGCGCGGGCCTCTGCCTCGTCGCACCCCCACTGCGGCGCGCCGAAATTGAGCGTGCCGAGGGCGATGCGCGAGACCAGCAGGCCGGACGATCCGAGGAACCGATACTTCATCGAACCTTCCTCCCCTCGGTGAGAAATGTCAGCGCACGGGTTGAGCCCAGCCGTCAGGACATGAGAGAGCCAGGCGAGATGAGGCCCGGTGAAAGGACTTGCTCATCTCCGCCTCCATAATAGAAGAGCCCAAGAAAGGATCGCCTCCCTTCCTGGGCTCCTACGGATTCCCGGCTACCTCGGCGTCCGGCGGGACCTTACTCTATCGAATCCTTGAGTTTCTCTGATCCGCCAGACCTTTTCTGCCGATGGAACCGATTGATCCTGTTGGTTGCGGGGGCTGGATTTGAACCAGCGACCTTTGGGTTATGAGCCCAACGAGCTACCGGACTGCTCCACCCCGCGGAGGCATACTACGAGAAGGTGCGCGAGGTGTCAAGCAATAGTTCACAAGAAACAGTGCCTCACCGCCAAGGCGCCACCGGGACTCTACTCACCTGGGAAACACGGAACCATCGAAGCCAGGGCAGGCGGAACGAGACGCCACCGGGGGGGGTTGGGACCATCCCCCGGTCTCCTGGAAATCAAACCTTCACCATGGCGTCATTGGCGTCTTGGCGATTCAGGAATTTCGACCGGGGGATGACTCAGCACCACACGCTGGATCCCAGACCGGAGAGCCGTGACGTTGAAATTGATGAGAAGCCCGAGCTGGAGTCCTGTCGCCTTCAAGTACGAGATGACCTGGGCTTTGTGAATCGGAGCGAGCGCTTCGACCGCCTTCAGCTCGACAAGTAGTTTCCCAGCCACCAACAGGTCAATGCGGCCCTCACCCACCGCCTGCGCCTTGTACTTCACCGCGACTGGTCTTTGACGCTCGAACGGGATCTGGCGGATCGTCAGTTCGAGGACGAGCGACTCCTCGTAAACGATCTCCAGAAACCCGGGCCCGAGGTGCCGGTGCACCTCGATGGCCGCATCAATGACGCCTCTCGCCAGCTCATCTAGCTCCGGAGAGGGTTCCTTCAGTTGCATCACACCACCCACTCCGTGAAGGATGTTCCAAAGACCCCCTGAGTATTTCGGTGGCGTCCTGGCGGTTCACGTTTTGTCCTTCTCCACTCGCAGCATGCCGCAGGCGGCGGAGATGTCCCAGCCGCGGCTCTCCCGGATCGTGGCGGTCATGCCGGCATCGTGCAGGATCTGCTGGAAGGCTTCGACACGCTGCCGCGGCGAGGGGCGATCCGGGAGGTCGGGAGCAGGGTTGAACGGAATGAGGTTGATCTTGGAGCGAATGCCGCGGAGGAGGCGAGCCAGGCGCGTGGCATCCTCCTTGGAGTCGTTCACGCCGTCCAGCATCACGTACTCGAACGTCAGGCGCCGTCGGTTCGGCAGCGGATACGCCCGGCACGCCTCCAGCAGCTCGGCGAGCGGCCAGCGCCGGTTGATGGGCATGATCTGGTTGCGGACGGCATCGGTCGTGGCGCTGAGCGAGACCGCCAGGTTGACGCCCAGATCCGACGCCGCGAGCTTTTGAATGCCGGGGATGTGCCCCGCCGTTGACACGGTGATGCGCCGCGGCGAGAAGCTCGCCCCGTGCTCGTCGGACAGGATCCGGAGTGCCCGCTCCACCTGGGAGAAGTTGAGGAGCGGCTCCCCCATCCCCATCATCACGATGTTGGAGAGCCGCTCCTCCCCCTCCAGCCGATCCCGGAGGAGCAGGACCTGGGCGGTGATCTCGGCCGCCGTCAGGTTGCGACGGACGCCCATGAGACCGGTCAGGCAGAAGCGACAGGCGAGTGGGCAGCCGACCTGGGACGAGATGCAGGCGGTCAGCCGATCCTCGTCCGGGATGAGGACGCTCTCGATCTCCTCCCCATCGGCCAGGCGGAGGAGGTACTTCCGCGTCCCGTCCACGGCGCGCTGGACCTGCGCGACCTCGGGCCGACTCATTCTGAAGCGACCGTGGAGCTCCGCCCGGAGGGCCTGCGAAAGATCGGTCATCAGGCCCACGTCCGTGACGCGGCGTGCGTGGACCCAATGGAAGAGCTGCCGGCCACGGTACCGCGGCTGGCCGAGACCCGCCATCAGGTCCTCGACCTCCGCCCGGCTGAGACCCACCAGGTCCACCCGCTGCTCGCTCATCGGCCCTCCGCGAGCACGAGGCGCATGGCCGCAACCTCGTCCACCGCAGCCGCCGGGATCTTCAATCCCAGGATGCCGTCGTGGAGAGCATCCCCGCCATCGAAATACGGCACGCCCCAGAGCCGGACCTCGCCGATGGAGCAGCTCAGCTCCAGCCCTGTCACATCCACGCGCCGATCGATGATGGCGAGCAGATGGGCCTCCACGTACCCCTTGGCCTCTTCCAGGCTGAGCGCGCAGCCCAGGACCGGCGCCGGAGGGCCTGGCTCCAGCCGCACACGCTTCTCGGTGAAGATGAGCCCCGGATCCCCGAAGTAGGAGGCGTTGTGCAGCTCGAACCCGGTCACGTACACCCACTCCACCGGCGGTATCAAGCGGGACAGCCCCTCACGCTCCGGGTCGTTCCACCCGAGAACATATTGCACCCGGAAGGCCCAGATGGGAAGGTGGAGGATGCGGCCCGCCAGCTCCACGCCAGGGAGTGCCGTCGAACAATCCCGCTCGACAAAGGTCGTCCCGACAATCTCCCGAGGCGCCGCGCACCCCTGGCACCAGAACACGACGTCTTGCTGGAGGCCGCGCATGGGCGCGCCGCAGCGAGGGCATCGGAGGGAGAGAACGGCCGGATCGGGCACGGAACCGCCTTATCCGCAGATTACGCAGATTTCGCAGATTAGAAAACTACTCGTGTACTCAAGGGTCTGATTAACTGAAACACTTTCAGAAACAGCATGTTATATGGTTTCGCTTATGTATAAGATGAACCGGGATGTGCCGGTATGCTCATGGAGAATCGCGCGTCACTCCCGCTTCCCGCGGATGCCGCCGGCCAGGAACTGCTTCATGAGCGTGGAGATGATCTGCTGTGGGCCCCCTGACTCCGATCCGAGTTCCAGGCGGAAGGTGCCTTCCTCTTCACCCAGGATCAGTTCGCCTGACTGGCGGAAGGCCATCCATGCGATCCATATGAGGAAAGCCGCGGCTGCGCCGCCGACGAGGAATGTCGGAAGCGCCTCCGCGGCTCCGGACAGCCATCCGCTCTGCTCCCCCATGGCGAGGCCGCTCAGGATGAGCTGCCGTCCCGGGCGCCCGATGCACAGCGCAGCCAGCGCCAGGGCAGCCATGGAGAGCGCCACTGCCTGGCGCATCTCCGCGGGGGCCCGCCCGCGAAGCACCTTCCCCGTCACGCCATCCACTGCGATCTCGTACGGACGGCCGCGGAACAGAAAGCGCGCTTGCCAGACCGGATAGTAGAGGACCTTCAGGCGCCGCTCGACGAGGGCCGTCCGGTCGCTCCGCACCTTGATTCGCCACTGCGACTCCTCCGCGAAGGCCTGCGGCGGCTTGGTCGGTGCAAAGACGACGGCGCGGCGCTGCAGCGCCACGAGGTCAAAGGGCTCCAGCGAGACCGGCGTCGCCCCGCGCCGCAGATTCTCCAGCGGAATGCAGTCCACGCCAAGCTCCCCCAGCTCGCAGGCGGGCCCGATCCGGAGGTAGCCCTGCTGTATGACTCGCGTATCCTCTCGCTCCACGGGAGGTTCGAGCAGCCAGCGCTGGAGTGCCGCGTCCTCGGCGCCGTCTTCTGTCTGCGGGGCGGGCGGCTTTTCCTTTTCCCGGAGCAGAAACGTCCCGAGCCGGGTTCCGGTGAACTCGTAGAAAGGGACGTAACAGAGAGAGACCTCCTGCACCCTTCCCCGCTCGCGAAGCGCCCGGGGGAGCCTCGGACCCGCCAGCAGCCGCTGGGCGGTCTCGCGCGCCTCCTCACGGCTGATTCCCTGCGCCACCGCGTAGCGAGGCACCGCGCCGGGAATCAACACCAGGCTCTCTCCCCCGCAATACGGGCAGGAGACCAGGCGCTGCCCCTCGGCCAGGGAGAGCGTCCCGCCGCACGAGGGACAGCCGAGGTGGGTGAGACTCATGGGACGCTCCAGAAAAGCGTTCGGCTATACGGCAGTTCGGCAGTCCAATGGGTCGGCGGGTCGTGTACAGCCGAACGGTCGAACAACCGAACGCTGTTAGTCTGTCATGCCGATCGCCCAGTAGAAGGCCATGGCAGTCACAGCCACCACAATCGCCGCGGCCCAGCCTGCCGGGATCAGCATCGCTTCACCGGTCATGGCCAGGAACCCAAGGGCCGCCGTCCACGCGGCGACCATGCGTCCGACAGACCTGCTCGCGCCGGCTGGGACCCGCTCGGGATAGACGTGACCCGAGCAGGCCTCCAGACAGACCCGCACCTGGCCCCCGCCGATTCGTATCGGCATCTCGTAGAAGGGAATGTGGATCAGTTCCCCCGGCGCGGTTGCGCCTTCGCCCACGGTCCGCGCCCGCGCCGCGGCCTCGGCCACGCTCGCCTCCACGACCCGCGCAGTCCCGATCACCGCCGGGTCATAGACGGACTGCTCCCCCTCGGGAGCCGGGATGTCGGCCCAGCGAGCCTCCAGCGTGGGCCAGGCCGCGGCGAGCCGCGGGCGCCCCGGCGTCGCGAAGCGCCAGAACGGATAGTAGACGAGCTGGGGAGCCGAAAGGACGGATGGCGGGGGGAAGCCCTGCGCATCGCTCCAGCGCCGGAGGAGAGGCAGGACACTGCCGCCGCCGTGGCGGGGCCGGTACAAGAGATGCGGCCGGACGCCGGACAGGTCCAGCACCAGGCTCGTGCCGCAGAAGGGGCACCCGACCAATCCGGTCGTGTCCTGGAGCCGGATCTCACCGCCGCACTGGGGGCAAGGAAGCTTCACGGTACCGGTGGGAGGATGGAGTTTGGCGAGTTCATCGAGTCTGTCGAGTCCATTGAGTTCGTCGAGCCGGAGGGGTCATGGCGCCGGCGGGGCCACGGCCTCACCGCAGCTTGTGCAGAACTTGGTGCCGGGCGGAAGCACCGTGTTGCAGTGCCCGCAGGTGAGCGTCGCGCTGAGGCTCGTCCCGCAGGCCGGACAGAACTTTGCCTGGGCGGTCACATCCTCGCCGCAGTGCGCGCACCTGTTCGCCACCACCATCTGGCGCCCGCAGCCGGGACAGAAGCGAGCCGTCAGCGGCACCTCGCCATGACAGGCGGGGCAGTGAACCGT
>DATIFO010000063.1:0-35780 GCA_035455275.1 Methylomirabilis sp. (SeqCode)
GGACGAAGGTGATGAGGAGCAGGATGCCGATCATGGAGAAGAAGAGCGTTGCGCCGGAGGGGAGTGAGGCCAGACCCATGGAAAGGTTGACCACCATGATGACGCCGAAGAACACCGGGTCGATGCCGAGCCGCTTCACCAGGGAAAGGAAGATCGGTGCGGAGATGAGAATGGCAGGGCACCACCGGCCCGTCAGGTGGTGGCGAGCCCCTGGAGTAATCGGGCTCGTAGCCCGATCACGGTCAGACCGACAACTTCCTTCCGCGACTCGTCATAACGCACGATGACCCCCTCACCGATGTCCACGCCCACGGCCGGCCGAGCCTCTCCGACGGAGAGATATAGAACATCGGCCTCCTCGTCATAATCCCAAGTGACTGTGGCTGGCTTTTCCAGGATTTTCAGCGTCTCCATATTGTCTCCCTCGCGGCCGATGGCCTGCTCGTCAGGTAGGCAGTCAGAATGAACCCGTCGTCGCCACTGACCTCCCGGTACGCCACCACCATGAACTTGCGGGTCAGGGGCGTGTCAGGGTAGAGACGAATGGCGAGCAATGCACCGAAGTCGCCTCGCTGAATCATTTCCGGTTCCGCGAGCACCTCCAAGACCCGTTCCCGCTGGTCTTTCATTTCCGGATGACGACTCACGACGTGTTGCCAACGCTCGTCGGTCAGCCGGACAGGCACGCCGTTTCTTGATTGGACGATCAGCACTTGGGGTCTTGACCATTTTTGGGGACATTCCGGGCTTGGTAGCCTTCCCCTCTCTGCCCGGAAGGGGGACCTGGGGAGTAACCCGACGGGGTACACCGTACCACTGGACTAGCGGGTGTCAAGGCGAAATTGCGACGGGGTCAGAAGGAGACAGAGAGAGCGGCGTACGGGTCCGAGGGCGGTGAAGAAGGCCGCTGCACCATTGGTCGAATGATTGCTGTCGGCAGAGTCGATGCAGGGAGGATTACGGATAGTGCAACCCCTCTGTCGAGGCGAATAGGGGTTCGCGGCTCAACGCCCATACACCAGCCGAGGGAGGAACATGACGAGCGAGGGGACGAAGGTGATGAGGAGCAGGATGGCGACCATGGAGAAGAGGAGGGGCCAGACGGCGCGGCAGACGCGGTCGAGCCGCTCCTCGGCGATGGCGGTGGAGACGAAGAGCGTGGCGCCGGATGGCGGCGACGCGAGACCCATGGAGAGGTTGACCACCATGATGACGCCGAAGAAGACCGGGTCGATGCCGAGCCGATTCACCAGGGGCAGCAGGACCGGGGCGAAGATGATGATGGAGGGGACGGTCTCCATCACCGTCCCGACCAGGAGTAGCAGCAGATTCACCAGCAAGAGGAAGACCAGCGGGTTATCGCTGAGACCCGTGAAGGAGTTGGCCAGGAGCAGGGGGACCCCCTGCCGCGCCAGGATCCAGCCGTACACCGTCGAGGTGGCGATGATGAACATGACCACCCCGGTGCCGACGCCGGTGCTGATCAGGACCTCCGAGAGGTGGCCCCACTTCAGTTCACGGTACACGAGCCCGCCCAACACGACGCTGTAGAAGACGGCCACGGCCGCCGCCTCGGTCGGCGTGAAGACCCCACCCAGGATCCCGCCCACGATGACGACCGGCATCACGAGCGTGAGCGACGCCTGGCGGAAGGCGATCCACGTCTCCCGCCCCGTCGGCAGAGGGAGGCCGGTGTAGCCTCGCCGCCGGCTGATGGTGAAGGCGTGGGCCATCAGCGCAAGCCCCATCAGGGCCCCCGGGACAGCCCCCCCGATGAACAAGGCCCCGATGGACGTGCCGGTGGCCACCCCGTAGATGATCATGGGGATACTGGGTGGGATCATGGTGCCGATGGTCCCGGCGCAGGCGATCAGGGCGGCCGCGAAATCCCTGGCATAGCCCTTCTTGACCATGGCCGGAATCATCACCGACCCCACCGCCGCGCTGTCGGCCGCGGCCGACCCCGAGATCCCGGCGAAGAACATGCTCGCCACCACCGACACCATGGCGAGACCCCCCGTCACCCAGCCCACCAGGACGTTCGCGAAGTTGATGAGTCGCCGGGAGATTCCGCCCTTGTCCATCAGGGCGCCTGCCAGCAAGAAAAATGGCACCGCCTGGAGCACCGTCGAATCCGCGCCGCCGAACATCTGCTGCGGGACCAGGGTCAGGGGGACGTCGGTGAGCACCGCCAAGAAGGCGGTGGCGGTCAACCCGAAGGCGATGGCCACTGGGACGTTGATGGCGAGGACAATCGCCAGGAGGCCGACCAGGACCAGGCTAGTCATCCCCGCCTCCGGGGGCCGTCGTGGCGGGCCGGAGCCAGACGGCGATGCCGTGCAGCAGCATCAGGGCCCCGGCCGCAGGCACCGCGAGGTACGGGATGCCCATGCGGAGACCCAGGCTCGGCGATCGCTGGGCCCACGTCCGGAGGGCGAGGAGGCTCCCGTACCCCAGCATGACGGCGAAGAAGAGCAGCGAGCAGCCGATCGCCAGGAGCAGGACAGCGTGGCCTGCCCGCGGCGGCAGGGCCCGCACCAGGCTGTCGATGCCCGGGTGCGCGCCGCGCCGCACGCCCGCGCTCATTCCCAGGAAAGCGACCCAGATGAGGAGGAACCGGGTGACCTCGTCAGACCAGAAGAGGGAGTAGTGGAAGAGGAAGCGGCCGGCGATCTGGACTCCCACCAGGAGTGCCATGGCCGCCAGGCAGACGGCCATGGCCCCCTCGGCGAAGCAATTGGCCCGGCGGCTTGCGGCGTCAAGGATTCGACCGATCGTGGTGGGCTGTCCCATCGCGCGACAAGGATCTTACTGCGTGTCCGTGATGCGCCGGACCAGGTCCTTGCCGAACTGATTCTGGAACTGCTCGAACACGGGGCGCATGGCCGCGCGAAAGGCCGCCCGGTCGGGGTTCTCGATGACGGTCATCCCCCTGGCCCGGAGCTCGCCGAGCTCCTTCTGCTCCTGCTCCCGAATCAGGTCCCGCTCGTACATCGCGACCTCCCGGGCGGTGTCCAGCATGACCCGCTGGATCTCGGGTGGGAACTTCTCCCACGTCTTCCGGCTCAGGAGAACGGGCGCCGGGGAATACACGTGGGCCGTCAGGGAGAGGTACTTCTGGACCTCGTTGAGCTTGAAGGTGTAGATGATGGGGATGGGATTCTCCTGGGCGTCGAGGAGACCCTGCTGCAGGGAGGTGAACACCTCGCCCCACGCCATGGGCGTGGCGTCCGCGCCGAGCTGGCGGAAGGCGGCCTGGTGGACCCGGTTCTCCATGACGCGGATCCTCTGGCCCTTCAGGTCGCCTGGCTCGCGGATCGGCCTCTTCGCCGAGGTGATGTGGCGGAAGCCGTTCTCCCAGAATGCCAGGCCCTTGATCCCGACGCGCTCAAACCTGGCCAGGAGGTCGCGGCCGATCTCCCCGTCGAGGACCTTGTAGGCGTGCTCGGGATCGCGGAAGAGGAAGGGCAGATCCACCACGTTCATCTCGGGCACGAACCCGCCCAGCGGCCCGGTCGAGGAGACGGTGAGATGGATCGTTCCGAGCTGCAGCCCCTCGACCACCTGCCGCTCGTCGCCCAGCTCGCGCGAGTGGTGGACCTGGATGGCGACGCGACCCCGCGTGCGCTCCTTGACCAGTTGGGCGTAGCGGACCATGCCCAGCGTGTAGGGATGGTCCGGCGGCGTGGTGTGCGCTTCGACCAGGTCGAACTCCGCCGCCCGGATGTCCGCCGTCGGGGCCAGCACCGTCAGGGCCGCACCCAGGACCGACAGGACTGCGAGGGCGCGCACCCGGTGGAAGTATGGCATGGCATGTCTCCTCTGTGTCGGTGGCCCAACCTCGGACTCACCGCACGTCGGTCTGCTCCCTCCTTCTGCGTGTCGTCGGTTCGCGTCGTCGAAACGTTGGGTATCCTGCCACGGTCAGGCTCGGCCGTCAATCCTGCGCAATCCGTCTGCGCTGTCCATCCCGCATCAAGAACGGCTACTGCACCTTTCCGCGCACCTCGACCTTGAGGATCTGCTCGTACATCTTGATCAGGGCGTTGCTGTTCTCTCGCCCCAGGCCGCTGGCCTTGGCCATGTCGAGCACACTCAGGAGGCTGTTCACCAGGGGGAGCGGAGCCTCCAGCTCGCGGCCCAGGTTGCTCACGTAATTGATGTCCTTGTGGGCCAGCCGCAGCTCGAAGGTCACGTTGAAGTTCCGACCGCAGACGGCCGGAACCACGCTTTCGAACATGCGGCTGTTGCCGCCGCTCACCCGGATGGCATCGAAGAGCCCCTTGAAATCCACCCCGGCCTTGGCGGCCAGCGGGAGGATCTCGGCGAGTCCCGCGTTGGTCAATTGGCCGAGGAAGTTGTTGATGAGCTTCACGATGTTGCCGTGGCTGGTGGGGCCCACATGGAAGATGTTCTTGGCGACGGCCTGGAAGATGGGCAGGCACTTCTCGTACACGGCTCGGTCCCCGCCGATCATCAGGTTCAGCTCGCCGGCGTTCGCGTGGACCGGCGTCCCGGTCATGGGTGCGTCCAGGAAGGCGATCTGCTTCTCCGTCAAGCGTTCGGCGAGCATCCGCGTGGAGGTCGGATAGCTCGTGCTGAAGTCGACGATCACCGAGGCCGGCTTCAGGCTGCCGAGCAGCCCGTCCGGCCCCAGAATCGCCGCTTCGACCTCTTTGGAGGACGGCACGCAGAGCAGGACCCGCGGGCTCGTCTGGCCCACCTCGACCAACGAGGTCGTGACCGTCGCCCCCGCCGTCTTGAGATCGTCCAGGTTCAGACCGGCCCGATGCGCGAACACCGTGACCGGGAATCCCTTCTTGAGGAGATTCTTGACGATGCCTTTCCCCATGAGTCCGGGGCCCAGAAACCCGATGCGCTCTGCCATGCTCGACCTCCAGTCGTGAGTGAGAGTGACGCCAGCGTTTCCCGGGGTATCAGCGTCGTCGCCAGCGCCGGTCGGACAATCACGAATCCGCTCCCGCCCAGTGCGCGGGAGGTGGTGAAGGGGGAGACACGAGCGCGGCGGGCGATGCCGGCGAGCGTGAGGGCTCCGACCCGTCCCGGACCTGACAGGGCAGTCATGACAGCGGTGTCATAGACTGGACGCCGGCAGAAAGTCAAGGCCTATTTCGAAGCCAGCGAGGGGTGAATCCTTGAGCCTGGAAGCCCACCACGGGAGCCGGGGAAAGACAAACCGGGCACCCGTCTCTCTGACCGGGTGCCCGGTGGTGGCCGACTCTGAGGTTGCGGCTACCTGACGGCCGCCGGCTCGTGTGCGGGGACCTCCTCGGGCAGGTCGATCACCGGGTCGCGCTCGACGATCTTGTCGAGTGCCACGCCCATGGCGGCGTCGGTCTCACGGTCCACACGGACCTCGACGAGGACAGGGATCTTCCGACTGTTCGACTCCTGGACGGCCCAGGCCAGGGCGGGCTTGATCTCGTCCGGCTTGATGACGCGGCGGCCCAGGCCCCCGAAGCCTTCCATGATCTTCACGAAGTCGGGCCCGTACCCGTCCCCGTAGCCGATGTCCACGGCGTAGTTCATGTGGTAGATGTACTTGGAGGGCTGTCGGATGAGGGACAGATACCCGTTGTTCAGCATGACCATGACGTAGGGCACGTTGTTCTGGACAGCCGTCGCCAGGTCCCCCAGGAGGAACTGGAAGGAATAGTCCCCGACCACGCCCACCACCTGTGCGCTCGGCTTGCCCAGCTTGATCCCCATGCAGGCCGGCACCTCCCAGCCCAGCGGGCCAGCCTGGCCGCAGCAGAAGTAGGTGTTGGGCTTCTGGATCTCCTGGAACTGACCCGACCAGATCTGGTACAGGCCGATGGCCGTCACGAAGATGGTATCGGCATCGAAGAACTCGTTGAGTTCCTTGAAGACCCGCTGGGGCTTCACCGGCACCTGGTCGTAGTCCATCTTCCGGCGGAAGCGGCGCTTGTAATCGGCCGCCTTCTTGGACCAGTCGCTGGGCGAGCGCTTGGGGGTCATCTCTTTGGCCACCCGCATCAGGGCCTGCACGGCCAGCTTGGCGTCCGCCACGATCCCGAGATCCGCGGGGAAGACCTTTCCGATCACGGTGGGCTCGATGTCGATGTGGATGAACTTGCGCTCCCCCCGATAGACGGTCAGGTCGCCGGTGTGCCGCTCCGCGAACCGGTTGCCGATGGAGAGGACCAGGTCGGACTCCAGAAACAGCTTGTTGCCGGCCCGGGTATTGGTCTGGAGACCCACCCGGCCGCCGTACAGGGGATGGTTGAAGGCGATCCCGCCCTCGGCCATGTAGGTGGGGATCACGGGGATCTGCAGGTGCTCCGCCAGGGCCACGAACTCCCGGGACGCCTGCGCGAGCATGACGCCGCCGCCCATCATGAGGATCGGCCGCTCGGCCGCGAGAAGCATCTCGATGGCGCGGCGAATCTTGCGGGCGTCGGGGGACGGCTTGAAGACCTCCAGCGGGGCGTCGATATCCGGATCGTACTCCACCTCACCCCGCTGCACGTTCAGCGGCAGGTCGATGAGCACCGGGCCGGGCCGCCCCTCCCGGGCGATACGGAAGGCCTCGCGGAACACCTGGGGAATCTGGGCGGATTCCTTGACGCAGTACGTCTTCTTGGCCACGGGTTTGGCGATCTCGGCGATGTCGACCGCCTGGAAAGCCTCCGTGTGGAGTCTCTCCGTGAGCGCCTGCCCCGTGATGCAGACAATGGGGATGGAGTCCCCGATACAGGTATACAGGCCGGTGACCATGTTTGTGCCGGCCGGCCCCGAGGTCCCGATGGCCACCCCCACCTTGCCGGTGATGCGGGCCCAGCCGTCCGCGGCGTGGGTCGCCCCTTCCTCGTGACGCACGGTGAGGTGGCGGATCCTGGTGGACTTGGTGAGGGCCTTGTAGAGCGGCAGGATGGCCGCCCCGGGGATCCCGAAGCAGACGTCCACCCCCTCGCTCTCCAGGATCTTGACTGCAGCTTCCATGACCGGCATCTTAGGCATGAATCCCTCCTTGGGTTTCCCCGACCTCGTGGCTGCGTGTCATCCCAGCGTGCCGCCGAATCCCTCCTGGACCGAGATCTCCTGCCCGGTACGTATCATGAGGGGGATGAGTTCCTCCATCCGCCGCGGCGTCAGGCGGACTGCCGGCGCCGAGATGCTCAGGGCAGCCTCGACGCCGCCCCGGGCGTTGTGGATGGGGACGGCGATGCAGCACGTCTCCTCTTCACACTCTTCCTTGTCCAGCGCAAACCCCTGATCGCGGATCTTGTCCAGTTCTCGCCGCAACTGGCTCGGCGACGTGATGGTGCTCCTGGTCAGGGCCTCCAGCGGCCCACGGCCCACCAGGGCGTCGGCCTCCTCCCTGGGACGGAAGGCGAGCAGGACCTTCCCCACCGCCGTGCAATAGAGCGGCGCCCGGTGTCCGATCCGTGAAAAGATGCGCAGGGTCTGATGGCCTTCCGCCTTGTCGAGGTACAGCGCTTCCCGTCCATCCAGGATGACGAGGTTCGTCGTCTCCCCGGTCTCACGACTCAGCCGCTCCAGAACCGGGCGGGCGGCGCGCCGCAGGTCCAGTTGTCCCAGATAGGAGTCCGCCAGGCGGAGGGCCTTCGCCCCCAGCGCATACCGGCCAGTCTCCGGATTCTGGCGCGCGTACCCTCGCTCGATCAGGGTGCCCAAGATGCGGTGCGTGGTGCTGACGTGGAGGCCCACCCGCTTGCTGAGATCGGCAATGCCGACATCCCCTCGGCTATCCCCCAGGGCTTCCAGCAGGGTAAGGGCCCGCGCGATGGACTGCACCGTGCCGCTCCCCTCGCCGGTACCAAGCCGCCGCCTCATGCATCCTCCCGAATTCGAGGCGTCCTGAGCCAGCCACGATCCTGTGACCCGAAACGAACGAGCAGGCCACCCCCCAAGCCCCGTTGCATTCTGCACTCGGAAAGGCGTTGGTCGGGCCGCTCGGAAGCAGGGGTCACGGAAGGCCGTCGTCTGAACGTTTTCGGGATACGAAAACTGCTTCCGGGATGTGAACATACCCAGCTAGGGCCAGGTTGTCAACCTACTTTCCAGTCTTCCCTGCGAGACGGATCTTGCCCTCCCCGACGCCACTCCGGACCACGAGCCAATTCCCGCGCGAACCTCGGAGAGGACCGCGTCGTCGAGAAAGGCGGAGGGCAGCTCCTGGCATGCCCAACAGACAACACCGAAGCTTCCTGTTGACATCCAAGATCGGTTCTCGTTAGTCTGCAATGGCCGGTAGAATCCAGGCCATCGGGCATCCGGAAGGGTCGCGAGCGTGGAAGAGGAGGGTGGGACCCTTGGAACACTTCGGCAAGATTGCCTGCAGCAAGCTAGCAGAGGTCTGGGTCTCTCTCCAAGAAGTCCAGGGGAAGCCGCACCTCGTTCTCCGGATATACGACACTCCCCCGCCCGGCGCCCCTTCCCCCATTCCCCGGCGTGAGGCGATCGCGCTGCCGATCGACCAACTTCCGATCCTGCTCAGAGTGCTCACCCATGCCCAGGAGATCTGCATGAGTCGGGGGTTGCTCTACGCCCCAGCCACCACCTCCGTGGTAGTAATGCAGGATGGGGTCGCCGTCTCCCTGCCGTTGCAAGAACGGACGACCAAGGCGCGCCAACATACCCGGGTGCCGGTCCAGGTTCCGGTCGAATGCCGTCTGGTTGAGCCGGATAAATTCTGGCCTGACAAATCGGTGTCCGGGGAGATCCGGGACCTCAGCCTGGGTGGTGCCCAGGTTTGGCTCCGTAAGCGATTCCCCCGGTTCAAGGAAGTCAGTGTGGCTTGCATCATTGACGGGAAAGGTTTCCAGGCGCGGGCCCAGGTCGTGAGCGTCGAACTGGAGTCACACAAGGACCCGGAGACCGGATTGCATCGTCACGGACTCCGCTGGGTCGCCATGGAGCCCAAGGCACGCGAGGTCCTGACCGAGGTGATCTCCCGGCGGTCGAAGGGCGGACCACCATAGGCTTTTTCCAGCCAAGACCCCGCGCGTGATCGGGTGCGCCGGTCGCCTGGCTCATCGCATGCCGGCGACCCTACCGCCGGCCGATCTCCTTCAAGAAATTCGCCCCGCTGTTGACCAGGAGGCCCACCGCGCTGACCATGAGCGCCCGGAAGCCCTGTGCGTAGAGCTCGCGGCCGTCGGCGGGGTCCAGGGCGACGAGCATGGTCGGCTTGCCGGCCGCCGCGGCCGCCGCCCGGATCTGCTCCACCGCCGCCTGCACGCGCGGGTCCTTCCAGCCGCCCGGGATGCCCATCGAGAGCGCCATGTCCCCCGGCCCGATCAACACGACGTCCACGCCGGGCGTCGAGCAGATGGCCGCCAGGTGCGGGAGGGCTGACTGGTCCTCGATCAGGGGAACGAAGAGCACTTCGTCGTTCATCTTCGTGAAGTACTCGACCTGGCTCTGGGTGATGCCGAAGTTGGCCGCACGAGACCGGCCGAAGCCGCCCCGCTGGCCGATCGGCGGGTACTTCATGGCCGCCACTGCCCCCTCCGCATCCGCCCGGCTGACGATGTTCGGGACCACGATCCCGCCCGCCCCGGCGTCCAGGTACTCCAGGATGATGGCGGGATCGTTCTTCGGGACGCGCACGATGCTGGTCATGCCCGTGAGGTCGGCCGCCCGCATCATGGCCCGGGCGGTCTCTACCCCCATGCCGCAGTGCTGGCCGTCGATGAAGACGAAGTCGTACCCGAGGTGCCCGAACAGCTCGAACAACTCCGCGTTGTTGAACTCGATCAATACCCCGCACACCCGCTGGCCGGCCGTGAGCTTCCGCTTCAGACTGTTCGCGCGCACGAGTGCCTCCTTAGCAGCTTGCTAAAATAATCGATTTCGCCCAGGCTGCTCAAAAAGGCCCAGATGCAAGGCGGCGTGCCGGGTACCCATCCGCAGGATGGGTGCAGGCGCGAGGGGTACTTAGCGCGTACGTCGCAGCGCCGCGCGAGCGCGCGGGGCACCCACCGGAGGTGGGTCACCGCAGATGGGCCTTTTTCAGCAGCCTGTCAGGCGAAGAGGCCCGCCTGCCGGCCCCGGGCGAGCTTCACGGCCGCATCGATCGCATCCAGCATGCTCTGGTGGGCCGCCGTGCCTTTGCCGGCCTTGCCGAAGGCCGTCCCGTGGTCCACTGAGGTCCGGATGATGGGCAGGCCCAGGGTCACATTCACCCCGCTCACCGACGTCCACTTCTTCGCGGCCCGATCGAAGGTGAATCCCAGCGTCTTCAGCGGGACATGCCCCTGGTCGTGGTACATGCAGACGACGATGTCATACAGACCGCCCCGCGCCCTGCCGAAGACGGTGTCGGGCGCGATGGGGCCGTCGACCTTGATGCCCTCGGTCCTGGCCTCCTCGATGGCGGGGATGATCTCCTCGACCTCCTCGTTCCCGAACAGCCCGTGCTCCCCGGCGTGAGGGTTCAGCCCGGCCACGGCGATCTTCGGCTCGGCGATGCCCAGGGCCTTGAGGGCTCGATTGGCGAGCCGGATGACGGTCAGGATGCGCGGCTTCTTCGTGCGGTTGATGGCCTCCTGCAAGGAGACGTGAGTGGAGACGTGCACCACCCGCAGATCCTCGCCCAGGAGCATCATGGCATAGTCCTTCGTGTTGGTCAGCGCTCCGAAGATCTCGGTGTGGCCGGGGTGGGGGCAGCCGGCCTGGTTGATGGACTCCTTGTGGATCGGCCCGGTCACGACGGCGTCGATCTCCTTGGCCAGGGCCAGGGCGATGCCCTTCTCGATGTACTCCACGGAGGCCTTGCCGCACATGGCGCTGACCTTGCCGTATTGCAGCCTGGCCATGTCCACGTTGGCGAGATCCAGGACGTCCAGCGTCCCGTGCGTGAAGGCCGCCTCGGCGACCTTGGCGATGGGGTGGAGCGCGAGGGGCAGCTTGGTGATGCGGAGCGCATCGGCCATGGCGTTCGTGTCGCCGATGACGAACGGCCGCGACGTGGCGTACACGCTGGGATCCGCCAAGGCCTTGGCCGCGATCTCGGGCCCGATGCTGGCGGGGTCCCCCATGGTGATGCCGAGGATTGGTCGATCCATGATGACGCGCCTCCTCTTGACCTCCGGGGTCAGCGATCCGCAGTCGGCATTCAGCCGCCGGAGCCTGTCGGGAGATCGGGTGCCGAGCGTTGAGGGCCGACTGCTGAGCGCTTTATATCACACCTGGGCGCGGCCGTCAGCCGCCAGCCCAATCCCAGGCAGTCCCGGTCACGGCTGCATGAGGGATCGAAGATAGGTCGCCGTCTGGTGCGCCAGCGCGCGGCGATCGCCGGTGGGGGCCAGGCAGACGGAGGCGCCGCCGCCGTATCCGATGTCGTCCAGGGTGGTCAGGATGGAGGGCCAGTCCAGGGTCGATTCCCTCCGCGTGCCGGGGGGGCGCCGTCCCGGATCGTAGAGATGGAGGTGCCTGACCAACCCGCCCGCGGCGCGCACCCCCTCGATCACCGATGTCTCCTTGCGCACGAGCTGGTGGGTATCCAGCATCATCCCGAATCCCGGGTGGTTCAACCGCCGGACCCAGGCCACGGCCTCGGCGACCGTGCAGACGAAGTTGCTGTCGGCGTCGTCGGTGGGCGCGAGCAGCAAGATGGAACCCGCACCCACCGCAAATTCGGCCAGGACGCCGAGCGCCTTTTCGGCCAGGCTCTCCGCCCCCTTGGCGGCGGCACCGCTCGGCAGGCTGCCCTTCACCCCGGCCAGTGTCACGGGCACCCCGAAGTGGCCCGCGAAGTCCAGCAGGTCCATGAGACGCGCCAGGGCGCGAGCCCGGACCCCGGGCTCGGGATGCAGCAGGGTGAGACCCTCGGCCACGATGCGCCCGCTGTTCACCGCGGTCAGGGTCAGATCGAAGGCCCGCAGCGCCTCCTCCAGTTCGGCCACGCCCACGCTCCCCGGCGGGCCAGGGAAGAACTCGATCCCGTCGTAGCCCAACTCCTTCGCCTCCGCGGCCAGCGCGTGGGGCCTGCCGAGCAGCAGGTTCACCATGTACCCGGTTTCCTCGATATCCGGCGTGCTCGCCAGCAGGCTCAGCTCCACATGACCCCCGGAGAAGACTCTTATATATATCCACAGATTACGCAGATTACGGAGAGTTGTTCGGATCAAGATTCTTCATGAAATCTGCGAAATCTGCGTAATCTGCGGATCAATCGCAGTCTAGCTCTTCCGGATCTTGCCGACGACGGCGTCGCCCACGAGCTTTGTGCTGGCCCGTCCACCGAGATCGGCGGTGTGATACCGGGGATCGATCAGCGTCGCTTCTACCGCCGTTTCGATAGCCCTGGCCGCCTGCCGGGCCTGAGAGTCCCCCTGACGTTCCCCCACCCACTCCAGCATCATCCGGGCCGAGAGGATCTGCGCGATCGGGTTGGCGATCCCTTTGCCCGCGATGTCCGGGGCGGTCCCGTGCGAGGGCTGGAACAGGCCGTAGGTATCCCCGACATCCGCGGAGGGGGCCAGACCGAGGCCTCCCACCGTCCCCGCCGCCAAGTCGGAGACGATGTCGCCGAACATGTTCTCGGTCACGGCCACATCATAGTGCAGCGGCTTTTGCACCAGGAACATGGTCATGGCGTCCACGTAGGCATGCTCCGTCTGAATGCCCGCAAACTCTCTGGCCACCTCGTAGAAGATCTGCCGGAAAAAGGCCATGCTCTGAAACACGTTGGCCTTGTCCACGCAGGTGACGCGGCGCACGCGATCGGCGGCGGCGCCCGAGCGTTGCTGGGCCAGCCTGAAGGCGTAGCGGACGATCCGCTCCGTCCCTACCCGGGTGATGACCAGGCTGTCCACGGCGACGAGTTCCCCCACCCGGGCCCCGCCGCCCTCGGACGCAAACAGCCCCTCGGTGTTCTCCCGCAGGATCACGTAGTCGATGGCCGGGTCCCCCGCCAATACCGGCGGAACCCCGGCGTAACGCTTGATGGGCCGCACGCCGGCGTACAGATCCAGCAGCTTGCGAAGCTTGATCTGGGGTCGGATCTCCGTCCCATCGGGGAGCCGCACCGCCGGCAGGCCGGCGGCCCCGAACAGGATGGCATGCGCCGCCTTGCAGGCGGTCAGCGTCTCGTCGGGCAGGTCGGTCCCCGTGTCCTGGCAGCACTGCGCCCCGGCCCGGTATTCCTTGCAGTCGAACGTCAGGCCGGGGAAGGCCGCTTCCACCGCTCGCAGGACTTTCAGCGCCTCTGCCATGACCTCGGGTCCAATGCCGTCTCCCGGGACGACGGTGATGCGATAGGTTGCCATGTCGGGTGTCCCCTTCTCTCGTTCTCTCGGTCCTCGGAGTTGCTCCCCCCGGGCCGCCACCGGCCCGGTCGATTCAGATCGACACGTGCCCGTCGAATGTCCCTCGCACGACCGGCACGCCTCCTTCGACCAGGCAGCGGCCGCGGGCGTACACCCGCTCCACCTCGCCGGCGGAGGTGAGCACCAGCACATCGGCGTCGCACCCTTCGGCCAGCCGCCCCTTGAGTCGAAGCCCGAGGCGATCCGCCGTGTGCCGCGTCGCGTAGGCAGCCGCCTGCCCCCAGGTGAGGCCGTCCCGCGTGAGCTCGCGCATGGTCGCGAGCAGCGAATCCGGTCCGGCCATGTACTGGCCCCCCGCGCGCCCCTCGGCATCGTACCGGGGATAGGCCGCACCGCTGTCGGTGGAGAGCGTGAGACGCGACGGCGGGATGCCCGCGGCCAGGGCCTCGCGGATTGCGGCGGCGGCAGGCAGGGCCTCGGGGTGCCCGGTCTCCGGCCGCTGCATCCCTGTCAGATCGATGCCTCCCCCTCCGCGCGCATACTCCAGCGCCTCCTTCCAGAGGCGGGGGTTGCGGTTCACGTGGGTCGCGATCATCCGGTCCGCCGGGATCCCCGACCGTCGCCGCACCTCCAGGAGGGGCTGCAGCCCTTCCGACAGGTCCCCGATATGCACGTGCAGGACCGACTCCTTTCCCGCCAGTCTCCCCCCCGTGTAGGCTGCGTGGGCGAGCCTGCAGAGGTCTTCCACCGAATGGACCGGCGCCAGCGCCTCGGAGATGGCGACCTTGACCCCCACGACCCGATCGATGAAGGCCACGTCCGACTGCGGGTCCCCCGTAAGCGTCGGCACTGGGTATCGCCAGCCCCCGGTGTAGCAGTAGGCGGTGATGCCCTCGAGCGTCAGGGCCGCGGCCCGGGCGAGGAGCGCGGGGATGGTCCGGCTGAGGCTATCGGCCCCGAGGGGGGAGACCACCGTGGTGACGCCCGCGCCGGTGATGCGCTCGATCTGGAGGTCGGTGGTCCGGGTGGTCGGCCCCCCCGTGCCGCTCGCCCCCATGACGTGGATGTGGCCGTCGATGAGCCCGGGCAAGATGACCCGCCCTGCCAGGCTGAGGACCTCCCCCTCACCGACCCCCTGGGGAACGGGGAGCGTGGCGCCGATCGCCGCGATCCGGCCCTCCAGGATCAGCAGGTCCGCGACCCCTCGATCCATCGGATCAAATATATGCCCGCCCCGCAGCAACACCCACCTCATGTCCGCTCCTCGGTTCGGTGGTTCGATAGTTCGGTGACTCGCTAGTGTCAGTGCAGCCAAACAGCCGTACTGCCGAACAGCCGAACGCTCTCCGCCTTTAATCGCAGACGATCCCGCCGTTCACCTCGACCGTCTCTCCGTGGACGAAGCGGGCCGCATCCGACGCCAGGAACGCCACCACGTCGGCGATGTCCTCGGGCTCGACCAGCCTGCCCAGCGGCGTGTTCTTGGCGATCCCCTCCATGAGGCTGGCCGGCCAGTCCTTCGTCATCTCCGTCCCGCTGGTCCCGGGGTTGAGGCCGTTCACCACGATGCCGTACTGGCCCAGCTCCTTCCCCAGCTTCTTGGTCATGGCCAGGACGCCCCCCTTGGATGCCACGTAGTGGACACCGGCCATGGTCCCGCCGTTGCGCGCCGCGATGGAGGCGATGTTCACGATGTGGCCCCGCCCCTGCTTGCGCATGATGGGGATGACCGCCCGGCAGGTGAGGAACGTGCCCTTCATGTTCACGTTCACGATCCGGTCCCACTCCTCCTCGCTGGTCTCTTCCGTGGGCGTGAGCTTCCAGAGGCCGGCGTTGTTCACCAGGATGTCCACACGCCCGCCAAACCGGGAGAGGCCGGCCTGAACCATGGCCTCGACGCTCTTGGCGGAGGACACATCCACGGACTGCGCCAGCGCCTCGCCGCCGTCCTGCTTCACCAGGGCCACGGTCTCTTCGGCCCCCGGAAGGTTGATGTCCGCCGCCACCACCCGGGCCCCGCCCCGGGCCAGCCGGCGCACGATGGCCCGGCCGAACCCCCGGGCGACCCCTGTGACGATGGCTGTCTGCCCCGCGAACTCCATGGATGACTCCTTATTGAATTCTTGATTCAGAGGAGAGGGGGGAATAGGTTTTCGACATGGCGCGAATCGCGCGGGTGGACCTAAGCTTGCTGCCGCCCTTGTAGCCATCGCTTGAACGAGGCTGCGCCTTCCGCGGACTTCTTGCCGAGCAGCAACCCCTCAACACCAATATCCTCGTCCAAATCGGGCCAATGAATACCGTAACCAGCGCCACTGATCTGAAATTTCGCCCGCTCCCCTGGTGTTCCATAGGCTAGACGCGGATACCAACCGATTGGAACCGAGATGGTGCGACCATCTTCCAAGTCCACGGATAGCGTATCGTCACTCACTGCCACATTCACTGCTCTAGGCAGTACGAGTGTTACCACCGCAGAAAGAGTCCCATTCATTTCTCAATCCCTCCAGGTTTTCCCGTACGATACCCTCAATACCGCGCAACTCCTTGCGACTGTACCCGTGATTCTCGGCTAGCGATACGTCGGGGTCAAGCCAGAATTTCGCGCTCATTTCCTCTCGATCTGCGTGCATGTGTCGTGGCTCACCGCAGTCGGAGGAGTAGAAGTAGAAGCGATACGGTCCAACTCGTAATGCGGTTGGCATGTATCTGCACAGCCCTCATTTCTTCAATTGGCAGCCCTACCGCGCAATGACCCCGGCGCTCAGGAAGCCGCCGTCCACGTGCACGACCTGCCCGGTCACGTAGCCCATATCGGGGGACGCCAGGTGGGCCACGGCGGCGGCGCAATCCTCCGGGCTTGCGAGTTTGCCTGCCGGGATCCGGTCCAGCCGCTTCTGGATCTGCTCGGGACTCAGGTTCTCCCGGACGTAGCGGGACTCCACCACGCCGGGGGCCACGACGTTGACCGTGATGCCGTGCGGGGCGAGGTCCACGGCCATGGCGGTGGCGAGCCCGTGAACCGCGGCCTTGGCCGAGGTGTAGGCGGTGAAGGGGACCATCATGACGCTCGCGGCGATCGACCCGATATGGATGATGCGCCCCCACTTCCGCGGCACCATCCGACGGGCCGCCGCCAGGCTGCAGTAGAAGTAACTGTCCACGCACCCGGCAAACGTCTTCCGCCAGTCGGCGTACGTGGTCTCCAGGAACGACTGGCGGGCGCGCCAGGCCGTCCCGTTCACCAGGATGTCCGTGGGGCCGAGCCGCGCATCCACCTGGGCGAAGAACCGCTCGACGGTTTCCGGCACGCTGAGGTCGAGCGCCTCGGCGAAGCAGCGCGCCTTGGCAGCCCGCAGGGCCTCCACCACCGGCTCCAGCTTGGCCGGGGTGTGGCCCGTCACGGCGACCGCCGCCCCCTCAGCCGCCAGCCGCAAGGCGATGGCCTGCCCGATGGGACTGGTCACCCCGGTGACCACGGCGACCCTGCTTGCCAGCCTCATGCAGACAACCTCCCTCGGCGCACGCATGGGATGCCCACGCTATGACATCGATAACCAGCCAAACCGGGCGGGCCCTTCGGCGGCATGCACGGGGGCCATCGCCCCGGTGAGGTGCACGAGGCGCTGTTCAGCCCTTCACCGCCCCGGTCATGGCGCTCACGTAGTTTTCGACGAAGAAGGAGTAGATGAAGGCCACGGGCACGGAGCCGAGCAGGGCGCCGGCCATGAGCGGACCCCAGAAGAACGTGTCCCCCCTGACCAACTCGCTCACCACGCCGACCGGGACCGTCTTGTTGGTCGCGCTGGAGAGGAAGACCAGGGCGTAGATGAACTCGTTCCACGCGTGCGTGAAGGCGAAGATTCCCGCCGACAGGATCCCCGGCATGGCGACGGGGAACACGATCCGGATCATGGCCTGGATGCGGGTGGCGCCATCGATCTGGGCGCACTCCTCCAGCTCCTTGGGTATGGTCCGGAAGTAGCCCATCATCAGCCAGGTGCAGAATGGGATGAGGAACGTGGGGTACGTGAGGATCAGCGCCCAGAGCGAGTCGCTCAGGTGGAAGCTGCGGATCACCTCGCCCAGGGGGATGAACAAGAGCGTCTGGGGCACGAGGTAGGTCACGAAGATGCTGGTGCCAAGGGTTCCCCCCATGGGGAAGCGCAGCCGGGCCAGGGCGTAGGCCGCCAGGAGACCGCAGAACAGGGCGATGCCCGTGGACAGAACCGAGATGATCAGCGTGTTGAGCAGCCAGCGCAGGAACAGCGTCTCCCGGAACAGGAGGGCGAAATGCTCCAGCGTCGGCATCAGAGTCCAGAACGGGGAGAAGTTCGGCCGGTTCCAGGGGATGTACATCTCCCGGTCCGGTCGGATGCTGGTCACGGCCATATAGTAGAAGGGGAACAGCGTCACGAGGACGAAGGCGCCCAGCGGCAGGTACAGGAACACCCACCGCTTCCACCAGGCTCCGGCAACGGCCGCCATCAGGCACCTCGCTTCTTGACGCCGCCCTCGCCGCGGCGGATGTACCAGAGCTGGAACAGGACCACCAGGAACAGCACGGGGAACATGGCCAGCGAGGCCGCCGCCCCCTCCCCGAGCTTCCCGGTCGCCACGCCGATCTGGTACGCATAGGTGGCGAAGAGGTGGGTGCTGTTGGCCGGGCCCCCGCCGGTGAGGATGTACACGAGCTGGAAGTCGGCGAAGGTCTGGATCACCGAGAACAGCATCACCACCATCGTCACCGGCATGAGCAGGGGCCAGGTGACGGTCCAGAATCGCTGCCAGGCGTTGGCGCCGTCGATCGAGGCGGCCTCGTAGACCTCGGGGCTGATGGTCTGGAGCCCGGCCAGCAGCGTGATGGCGAAGAACGGCGTGCCGCGCCAGACATTGACCAGGATCACCGACCACAGGGCCATCACCGGCCCCCCGAGCCAGTCCACGCGGAGCTGGATGAAGCCCACGTGGTACAGGAGCCAGTTCACGATGCTGAAGGTCGGATCGAGCATCCACTTCCAGGCCAGCGTGGAGAGCACGGTCGGGACGATCCAGGGGAGGAGCATGGAGGCTCGCAGGACCCGCTTGAACCCGAGGAGGCTGTTCATCATCAGGGCCACCACCATGCCCACGGCGAGCTTCAGCAGCGTGGCCGCCGCCGTGTAGAAGACGGTGTTGCGCGCCGCCTGCTGAAAGATGCTGTCGCTCCAGAGCTTCGCGAAGTTGTTGACCCCGACGAACTCCCCCTCGCGGCCGACCACGGTGTCCGTCAGGCTCAGCCAGATGCCCCGGACGAACGGGTAGGCCACGAAGGTTCCGATCATCAGGATCGCGGGCATGAGGAGAACGAGGGCAAAGCGCCACTCCCGCCGCTCCGTCGCGGTGGCCCGGCGCAGGCGGGCAAGACCGGCGGCGATGGACCCGCCGGGAGCCGCCACGATCGGCAAACTGGTGGTCTCTCCCGGTGCTGCCACGGCTGATCCCCCCCACAACAGCATGAAGAGCGGCCGGCCCGGCGGCCTCCCACGCGACCCCCGGGCCGGCAAGGACTGGTGCTAGGCGCCGTAGATCTTCTTCAGCTCACCCGTCGCCCACTTGAGCGACTCCTCGGGCGGCGTGCCCTGGATGGCCTTGGCGAACATGTCCACCACGATGAACTTCGCCAGGGCCTCGGAGGCCTTGGCGCTCGGCGGTCCGGCGTACCCGAGGTGCCGCGCGTCCTTGATGGAATCCCGGAAGGGCGTCAGCTTCGGGTCCTTGGTCCAGGCCGCGTGGTCGAACCACACCTTGGTCGGCGGGATCATGTAGCTGGACATGGCGAGGAACCAGGGCTCGTACTGCTTCTTGTCCATGTACCAGCGGATGAACTCCTTGGCCAGCTTCTGGTTCTTGGAATACTTCATCACCGCGCTGCTGTGGGTCGCCATGTGATAGAAGCGGCCGGCCGGTCCTCGGGGATTCGGGGCGTGGTTTGTGACCTTGGCGACGTCCGGGAACTTGTCCCGCCCCACGAAGTAGATGCTGGCCCCGTTGTTGGTGATGGAGAGGCTCCCCGCCAGGAAAGCCCGGTTGTTGCTGGCGTCGTCCCAGGAGAGGCCGCCCTCGTCGAAGGCGTCCTTCCACATGGCGGTGTTGAGCTTGATCGCCTCCAGCGTCCCTTTCTTGTCGAGGGCCACGGTCTTCCCGTCCTTCTCCACCTCGTAGCCGCCGTAGGCCCACACGAAGGGATAGCACCAGGAGTTGGGGTCGTTCACGCTGTGGCCGAAGCACTGCCCCACTGGGTGGCCCATTGACTTGAGCTTCTTTCCCACCTCCCGCAGCTCTTCATAGGTGTCCGGGAACTTGCTGAACCCGGCCTCCTTCAGCCAGTCCTCCCGGTAGTTCATGGTGTTGGAGAGGACGCCGTAGGGCACGGCCAGCCAACGCTTGCCGACGTAGGCGTTCGCCCTGGACAGGTCCCAGTAGCCGCCCTGCTCCTTCCCCAAGGCTTCGGACAGGTCGCTCACGTCCGACAAGCCTTCGGCCATGAGGTGCGGGAAGTTGTTCTGGAACATGATGATGTCGGGACCCGACTTGGCCACGATGGCGGCCGTGGACCGGGTCGTGACATCATTCTCGCCGATCCGCTCGATCTGGACCTCGACCCCCATCTGCTTGCCGAACTCCTCGGCCTGGGCAATGAAGAGGGTGTCCCCGGCGGGGATGAAGTTGATCCTGGTGAGGAGGTGGAGCTTCGTCCCCTTGGGGTAGGCCGGTGCCTGGCCCGCAGCCAGGATGCCCGGGACACCCCCCAGACTCGCCGCCCCCGCAACCACCGCCGCCCCTTTCAGGAACGCCCGCCGCGGAATGGCACTCCATCCCTTCCTGCTGCGGTCCCCCCGATCCATGCTCATGGTGTCCTCCTCCCCCTCCTCCTCATTTTCGTGAAGTGCCCTGGCACACTCGGCGCGCCCTCACCACCCGTGCTGGCGTTATGGCTTCGGCGCGAAGGTCTTCTCCATCTCGCGGCGGATGGCCACGATCGGGTCCGTGGGCTCGACCTCGACGTCCACCCAGGAGACGATCTGCCCTTTCGCCACCGGCCGGACCAGCCTCATGTGCGCCAGGCCCAGCGGCAGGGCGTTCCTGGCGAGGGACGTGGCGGCGGGCATGATCTTCCCCCAGACCATATACCCGCCTTCCCCATCCAGGACCTCGCCCGCTTTGAGATCGCGCTTGGCGGTGGCGACCACGTCCGCATTCCAGCAGGTCGCGCTCCCCGTCGCCTCGCCACGGCACATGATGGAGGCCACGCTCACGCCCAGCTCCAGGCCGATCAGATGGAGTGGCCGGTACAACCCGGCATACTTCCCGGTCTCATCGGGCAGCAGCCAGTACTCGTTGAAGGACCGTTGCGTGTATTCGCTCGGGGCCTCGTAGGTGACGTATACCCCCTGCTGGAGATGGTGCGCGACGGAGGTCTTGTCCCGGTTCAGGCTGGAGATGACCTCCACCGTCCCCTTGTGCGCCAGGGTTCCACCGTCAGCCTTGGGCTTCAGGAACTTTGCGATCTCGGCCGCAGCCACGGGTGGGAACCCGAGGCCGTCGGGGGGCGGGACGAGGCCGGTGGCGTTGCAGACGGACGTCATCTCGATCCCCGACTTGGTCCCGTCGATGAACGAGTTGAACATCTTCGGGTTCGCCCCCGACTTGGCCACAGTCTCCTTGCTCCAACCGAAATTGTCCCAGACCGTGTCGGGCGTGGACGCATGGAAGCTCGGATGGTACCGGGTGCCCTTCCCGGCGCAGACGACGGGGAAGCCGCAGGTCCGCGCCCAGTCCACCAGCTCACAGATGATGGCCGGCTGGTCGCCATAGGCCAGGGAGTAAACCACGCCCGCCTCCTGGGCTTTCCTGGCGAGGAGCGGGCCGGTGAGAACATCGGCCTCCACGCAGACCATGATGATGTGACGCTGGTGCGCGATGGCCGCGAGGGCGTGCTTGGTCCCTGCCGCGGGAACCCCTGTCGCCTCGATTACCACGTCCAGCCCATCCGCCGCGATGAGGGCCATGGCGTCGTCGGTGAGATGCGTGCCGCCGCTCTGGAGCGCCGCGGCAAAGGAGGGGGCCGCGAACTGCTCGGCCGGCCAGCCGGTGCGGCCGCAGGACTCACGGGCCCGCTCCACATTCAGGTCGGCGATCCCGAGAATGTGCATCCCCGGCGTCAGCCGGGCCTGGGCCAGGAACATGGTGCCGAACTTCCCCGCCCCGATGAGGCCGATCCGGATGGGGCCCTTCGTGGCGGCGCGCTGTTGCAGCAAGTGGTACAGGTTCATGGAAGCCCTCCGTGGTTGAGTCGGTCGGACTGCTCGCGCCGTCGGGGCGCGGGTCGTCGGCAGAGGATCCGACGGGACAGTTCCGGACAGCATCCCTGCCGCAATAGCCTCCTCCTGATTGGGTGGGGAGACCTTCTTATCAGACAGGCGGATGGAGTGTCAATCTGCCTCAAGGACAGATGCGGCAGACCAGACGAACAGGCCGGCCTGGGGGCCCGCGGAAGACCCGTCGGATGAGCCCCCAGGCCGGGTGAGGCTGCGTGTCAGGCACCGTAGATCTTGTTCAGCTCACCCGTCGCCCACTTGAGCGCCTCTTCCGGCGATGCGCCCTGGATGGCCTTGGCGAACATGTCCACGATGATGTACTTGGTCAGGGCCTCGGAAGCCTTGCGGCTCGGCGGCCCCGCGTATCCCGGGGCCCGGGCCTCCTTGATCGGCTCGCGGAGCGGGGTCAGCTTGGGGTCCCGGGTCCAGACGGGGGAGTCGTACCACATCTTGGTCGGCATCAGCCCGTAGCCCCCCATCACGTCGAACCACTTTTCGTACTGCTCCTTCGCCATGTAGTACCGGATGAACTCCTTGGCCAGCTTCTGATTCTTGGAGTACTTCATCAGCGAGCTGCTGTGCACGGGGAGATGGTAGAACCGGCCGGCTGGCCCCCTGGGATGGGGTGCGTGGTTCATCACCTTGTAGAGGTCGGGGAACTTGTCCCGGGCCTGGAAGTAGATGCTGGCACCGTTGGTGGTGACTGAGAGGCTTCCTGCCAGGAAGGCCCGATTGTTGCTGGAGTCGTCCCAGGAGAGGCCGCCCTCGTCCATGGCATCTTTCCACAGGGCGGTGTTGAGCTTGATGGCCTCCAGGGTACCCTTCTTGTCCAGGACCACCGTCTTGCCGTCCGCCTCCACCTCCATGCCGCCATAGCTCCACAGCAGCGAGTACGAGTAAGTGTTGGGATCGTTCTCGCTGTGGCCGAAGGCCTGGCCGACCGGGTGTCCCATGGACTTGAGCTTCTTCCCCACCACTCGGAGCTCCTCCCAGGTGTCCGGGAACTTGCTGTACCCCGCCTCCCTCAACCAGTCCTCTCGATAGTTCATGGCCGTGGACAGGGCAACATGGGGGACGCCAAGCCAGCGGGTCCCGACATAAGCATCCGCGTGGAACAGGTCGTAGTACCCCCCCTGCTGCTTGCCGATCTCGTCGGCGACGTCGCTCACGTCGGCCAAGCCGTCGGCGACGAGGTGGGGGAAGTTGTTGTGGAGGATGATGATGTCAGCACCCGACTGCGCCACGATGGCGGCCGTCGTGCGGGTCACGATATCGTTCTGGCCGATTCGCTCGACCTGGACTTCCACCCCCATCTGCTTGCCGAATTCCTCGGCTTGGGCCAGGAAGATCTTGTCCGCAGCGGGGAAGAAATTCAGCCGCGTCAGGAGATGCAGCTTCGTCCCCTTCGGGTATGCCGGGGCCTGCCCGGCACGGAGGATGCCCGGGATTCCGCCCAGCGCCGCCGCCCCGACAACTGCGGCCGTGCCCTTCAAGAACACCCGGCGGTCAAGCCTGGTGCCCCCCTGTTCCCACTCTCGCCCTACGCCCATGCTGCCGTCCTCCTTCCTCCGCGCCCATGAGAGCGCAGCCTCGATCGAACTCTCCTGCCGGCCGGCGTCAGCCCGCGTAGATCTTCTTCATCTCGGCCGTCCCCCACTTCAAGGCCTCCTCAGGCGTGGTGCCCTGGATGGCCTTGGCGAACATGTCCACGATGATGTACTTGGCCATGGCCTCGGACGCCTTGCGGCCCGGAGGTCCGGCGTACCCCGCCCACCGCGAGTCCTTGATCACATCCCGGAAGATCACGTTCTTCCGGTCGCGGACCCACACCGGGTGATCGTACCACATCTTGGTCGGCGGGATCGAGAACGTGTCCATGACCTCGAACCACTTCTCGTACTGCTCCTTGGCCATGTACCACCGGATAAACTCCTTGGCCAGCTTCTGGTTCTTGGAGTATTTCATCACTACACTGCTGTAGGTGGGCAGTTGATAGAACCGGCCCGCCGGCCCCTTGGGCATGGGGGCGTGGTTCATGTCGTTGTACACTTCGGGGAACTTGTCCCGGGCCACGAAGTAGATGCTCGGGGAGTTCCCCGTCACCGAGAGGGAGCCCGCCAGGAACGCCCGGTTGTTGGAGGCGTCGTCCCAGGACAGGCCGCCCTCGTCCATGCTCTCCTTCCACATGGCGGTGTTGAGCTTCAAGCTCTCCAGGGTGCCCTTCTTGTCCAGGACGACGGTCTTGCCGTCTTTCTCCACCTCGTAGCCCCCGAAGCACCAGATCAGGGCGTAGCAGTAGTTGTTCGGGTCGTTGGTGCTGTGGCCGAAGCATTGGCCCACGGGTCGCCCCGCCGCCTTGAGCTTCTTTCCCATGATCCGGAACTCGTCCCAGGTCTCCGGGAACTTGTTGTAGCCGACCTCGCGCAACCAGCTCTCCCGGTAGTTCCAGCCCCAGGAGTACACATCGTGCGGGACGCCCAGCCAGCGTCCGCCGGCAAAGCAGTTGGCCTTCGCCACGTCGTAGTACCCGCCCTGGGACTTGCCGAGCGCCTCCGCCACATCACCCACGTCCGCGACCCCGTCGGCGATGAGGTGGGGGAAGTTGTTCTGGATCAGGATGATGTCGGGGCCCGCCTTCATCTCGACGGCCGACATGGACCGGGTGGGGACATCGTTCTGCCCGATCCGCTCGACCTGGACGTCCACCCCCATCTGCTTGCCGAACTCCGCCGCCTGCTCGACGAATACCTTGTCCCCTGCCGGGACGAAGTTGATCTGCTGCAGCATGTGGAGCTTGGTCCCCTTCGGATACGCGGGGGCTTGCCCCGCCCGCAAGATCCCTGGGATCCCGCCGACGGCCGCCCCGCCTGCCACCGCCGCAGCGGTCTTGAGGAACGCCCGCCGCGGAACCATCCCAGCCTCCGGCTTCCGTCGCTGTTCAGCCATGATGTCCTCCTCCTTGTCCCGACGTGGTAACCCGCCTGGAGTCGCGCTGGTGCGCCGCCGATCCCCCTGCCTTCTCCCTCCTGCCTCCTGCCTTCCGCCCGCTGCCTCCCACCTCCCCCCGGATCGCACCGGATCGTGCCGGTTCGCTCCCGGCTGTCTGCTCCAGCCACTCCGGTCCGACCGTCCACATCCTCGATGCGTGGCGAGGTCTTTCCTCGCGGGATGCCCTGTCTGGCTGAAACGCTGTTACACTTCAGCACTCAGCAGGACCGCATGTCAAGCGGAAAGCAGAATCACGCGGTCTCCGGAAAAGGAGGGTCTTCGCGGGAGGCAGGCGAGCGGTCTCGATTCCGAAAGAGAAGGAGGGCGTCCGCCGGTAAGAGACTTGGGCCAGGCCACGATGGGAGGGAGGTCCGACCCCCGGGGGTCCAAGGCGGCCCGGTCGACCCCCGGGCACGCTCTACGACCGCCGGGACGGACTCCCGCGGCGCAGGAAGCGGATGGCCCGGGTGAAGGTGACCGCCTCGCCGAAACCACCGGCCTTGGTGACGGTGGGGAGATCGGGAAGTTCCCCCCCAGCCAGCTTCCCCCAGGGGACCCCTGGCTCCACCTCGCCCTGCAACTCGATCCCCTCGGCCCGGAGGGCGCGGCAGGCGGCCACGGCGATGTCACCGCCGCAAAGCACCAGGGCTCCAAGGCCGGCATCGCGCGCCGCCAGTCTGGTTGCTCGGCCCAGGAACTCGCTCAGCGCCCCGCTGGCCGAGGGGCGCAGGGGGCGTTGCGCCTTCGAGGCCGGGTGCTGCGCCAGCTTCAAGACGGTGTCCCTTCCCGCCAGGATCTCCGCGCGCACCTTTCCCACGACCCGATCCAGTTCTCGGCGGAAGCGGTCCCCGCCGGCCACGACCTCGCGAATGGCGGCCCGCACCGCGGAGGCATGGCCGCGGCGCTCCACCCACCTCACCTGCTCCAGGGTCACCGGATTCGGCGAGCCCACGACCAGGAGAACCGGTCCCCGGGTCGCCGGCAGATGCCTCTGCTTCCGGCGCGGCCAGGGGAGGACGGCGCTCAAGGCCGCGGCCAAGCCCGCCGATCCCGCCACGACGTGAATCAGGTCCTCTCGGATGAGGAGACTCGCCAGACGATCCAGGTCCCGTGGCGTCACGGCGTCCGCCAGGACCACGCCCGGCGGCCCCTCACGCCAGGCCTTCAGGGCCTTGGCGGCCTGGGACGCGGAATCGCGCACGGAGGCAAGGCAAAGGGAATAGATGGGGCGGCGAAGCTGCCGTCCCAGGAGCGTGGGGAGATGGGACTCCCGGACCGGCGCCACGGGATCGCGCCCGATGACAGTGCGATGGACCGGAGTGCCACGTACAGTCAGGACGCCGTCCCGGACGGCGCGTCCGGCCGGAGGGAAGGATGGGGCCAGGACGGTCAAGGGCGCCGGATAGACATCCAGGATCGCCTCCAGCTCGGCCCCGATGTTTCCGCGGAAGGTGGAATCGATCTTCTTGTAGATCGACTCGACGCGGGCTTTGCGCAGGGCCTCGGCGGCCACGCGGGCCCGCCGCGCCGCCACATCGGCCGGCAGGGCCCGGCTGTTGGTGTTGAGGACGAGGACATCGGCGCGCCGGCCCAGGGCCCCCAGATCGTGCCAATCCAGAGGTACCAGCGTCCGGGCGCCTTGCCGCGCAAACTGGACCCCGGTATCGTTGGCTCCGGTGAGATCGTCGGCAATGACCCCGAGACGAGCAGGCATGATCTCCCCCGGTGAACGAGGCGGCTACCAGTCAGATGCAGCCGAGCGATCAGCCGTAGACGGGTCACGCATGACCGATAGTCACGTCGGAGCCGGGCACGCTCCGGCCGCCGGCGAGTGGGGGGAAGACCGAGACCACCTCGCCATCCTTCAGCGCCGTCTCCTCGGAGGCCTGCCTGCCGTTCACCAGGAGAATGTTCGGCAAATCCTGAGGGACGCCGAGCTGGTTCAGCACGTCACGCACCGTGGCGCCGTCACGAACCTCGATCGTCGCCTTCCGGTTCTGGGCGCCGGGCGGGAGGTATTGCGAGAGCGTCGCGTACAGGGCGACCTGGATCTTCATACGAACCTCGAACAAGGTCAATGGAAAATTGACAGCCGATCCCCCCCTGGCGGAACGACCGATCAACCCCGCTCAGGCTGCCGTGATTGGCGTTGCACTGTCGGTTGACTTCGGTGGACCCAGCCGAGCCATCGGTCTCTCATTCCCCATCGGGAGAGCGCGTCAGGCCGCAGCCCGGCCGGCCAGACGGTTGTCGCGGAGTATCCGACCCCAGGAGATCGGTCCGGCCACGAGTTGCTCCGGCGCCAGGCTGAAGGACTGGTGGGTCCGGATGAGATTGTGCAGGATCCCGGCTTCCGCGTTCATGCCCGGACCCACCAGGATGGCGCCGACGAGCTTCCCATCCTGGAAGACCAGCTTCCGGTACTCGCGCTTCGCCTCCTGCAGCACCGTGTGGATCCGGTAGTCGGAGGTGTCGGTCACCTGCCAGAGACCCAGGGAAGCGATGGGTAACCCCAGCACGGACGTCGTGTTCATGGCCATGGAGCCCTCGTAGTGCGTCGGGACCCCCGCCATGTTCAGGCCCGCCACCCTCCCCTGATTCAGGGCCTCGGGCCAGATGGCAACCAGCACTCGCTCGCCCGAGAACATGTCGGTGGTCTCTGCCGCGTCCCCCGCCGCGTAGACGCCCTTGAGGCTGGTCTGCTGATGCTCGTTCACGAGCAGGCCCTGTCGCTTCTGGATTGTTGTCCCCTCCAGAAACTCGACGTTGGGCCGGACGCCCACGGCCATGATGAGCAGCTCGCAGCGGATGACCTCCTCATTCTCCAGCAGGACACCCGTCACCCGTCCCGCCTTGCCCAGGATCTCCGTGGCCCGCATGCCGGTGCGGACCGTGTGACCCTTCTCCCGCAACAGGTCCTCGAAGAGGCGGCCGGCGGTGGGATCCACCATGGCGGGCATCACGTGCGGCTTCTGCTCGATGACGGTGACCTTCTTCTTGCGCTTGGCCATGGCGTCCACGGCCTGGATGCCGATCAACCCCGCGCCGATGACCGCCACCTGGCGCGCCCGAGGCACGGCCCGGTCGATGGCCACGGCGTCGTTCCGCGTGATGCACGGGTAGACGCCCCGGAGGTTCACCCCCGGGATGGGAGGAATCACGGCGGAAGATCCGCTGGCCACGAGCAGCGTGTCGTACTTCAGCGACTTCCGATTGGACAGCTTCACGGTCCGGGTCTTCGGGTCCACGTGAACCGCCGCCACGCCGGCCAGGAGCTTCGCGTCCAGCCGTTCGAAGTATTCCGGACCGTGGGTATTCATCCCGGACACCTTCACCGTGCCGTCCAGGAAGTGGGTCAGCCCGACCCGGGAATACAGCGGCGCCCGCTCCTTGGACAGGACCGTCACCTCGCACTCCCGGTCCACCTCGCGGATCGCCTCCAGCGCCGCGAGCCCCGCCGCGCTGGCCCCGATGATCACGTGGTGCTTCTTGGCAGCCCTGGCCATGGTCTGGTCCCTCACGTAACAGCCTTTAGCCGTTGGCCACTAGCCACTTGCTCCAACTCCATTCACCTCGACCGTCAGCCCGGCCAAATCCCCCCTCCACCCCCCTTGACAAAGGGGGGGACGGGGGGATTTGCCTGAATAAGACGCCGTTCTCGAACCGTATGTGATCGGTATCCGTCCTGAGATAGCGGCCAGTGGCTAGTGGCTGACGGCTGCTCTCCTCAGACGAGCGCCAACTCCTTCAGCTTGGCCTTGCTGGGGACGCCGCTGGCATCCCAGCCGCGCAGCTTGTAGTATTCGGGCAGCATCTCGTGGAGCTTCCCCACCATCCCCTTGGCCGGCCCCTCGGGGATGCCCTCGTTCAGGATGCGCGGGGGCAGCGTATCCTGCTTGCCCGAGATGCCCGCCTTCAGGTTGAAGAGTCGCTCCAGGTTCCAGATGCGCTCGCCGATCTTCAGGCATTCCTCCAGGGTGTAGCCCTGGCCGGTGGCGTGCTCCAGGATCGGGTGGATGTCCTCGGCGCCGATGCCGAAGGTCGTGAACAGGCAGATCCCCGTGGAGTCCACGAAGGCTGCCACGTCCTGGAACAGCTTGGAGACCTCGGCCTTGCCCTGGGTGACGAACGGGTCCATCTTCTTGGGGATGCCGAAGACTTCCACCGAGATCGTGTAACCGCGCAGGTGGCACGCCCCCCGGTTGGCCGTGGCGTAGCCCAGCGCCATCCCCTGGGCGCCCCGGCCATCGTAGGCGGGGAAGGCCTGCTTCTTCACCCCCATGAACAGCTCGGGGTGTCCGTACCGCTCGGCCACCCGGTAGCCGCCCTGCGCCGCCAGCTCGCCGAAGCCGCGGCGGTAGCCCATCTCCTGGATGAGCCAGACCAAGACCTCCGCGTCGCCGAAGCGGAGCGGCCGGCCGATGTCCGATTCGGGGATGTAGCCCCGCTCGGAGAGCTCCATGGCCGTCGCCACCGCCACGCCCGCCTCGATGGTATCCATGCCCAGCTCGTTGCACAGGTAGTTGGCCTTGGTGACGGCGGAAAGATCGCTCACCCCCGTGGAGATGCCCAGGGCCCAGCCGCTCTCGTACTCCGGCCCCTCGCCGGCCCCGGCGTATGGCCCCTCCTTCACCGCGCTCACCCGGGCGCAGGCGATGGTGCAGGCGAAGCACCCCTTGTTCTTGAGCAGGATCGTGTCGGCGATGGTCTCGCCGCTCAGCTTGTCGGCCCCCTCGAACTGCCCCTGCTGAAAATTCCGCGTGGGCAGGAACCCGTGGGCGTTGATCACGTTCACCAGGATGGGGGTCCCGTACTTGGGCAGCCCGCCGCCCGTGACCGGGGAGTCCTTGAGCTTGTTGACGGCGGCGAGGCAGGCCGCCATGTATTCCTTCGGCCGGGCCACCTGGACGGACTGGAACCCCTTGGCCACGACCGCCTTCAGGTTCTTCGAGCCCATGACCGCCCCGACCCCCGAGCGGCCGGCGGCCCGGTGCTTGTCGTTCATCACGCACGCCGTCAGGGCCAGCCGCTCCCCGGCCGGGCCGATGGAGGACACCTTGGCCTCCTCGTGCGTCTCGGCGCGCAGCCGATCCTCGGTCTCGTGGGTCGTCTTCCCCCACACCTTGTCGGCCGGGCGGATCTCCACCTTGTCGTTGTTGAGCCAGAGGTAGACCGGCGTCTTGGACCGGCCCTCCAGGATGATGGAGTCGTAGCCGCAGAACTTGATCTCGGCCCCGATGTAGCCCCCCGAGTTGCTGCAGGCGATGGCTCCCGTGAGGGGCGATTTCGTGAGCACCATGTAGCGGCCGCCCGTCGGGGCGCTGGTCCCCGTGAGCGGACCGGTCGCCAGGATCAGCTTGTTGTTCGGGGTGAGCGGATCGACCCTGGGGTCGAGCTCGTCGTACAGCATCCGGGTCCCCAGACCGCGCCCGCCGATGTAGGCCCGCGCCAGCTTGGGGTCGAGCTTTTCCTTCTTGACGGTCCCCTTCGTGAGATTCACGCGGAGGACCTGCCCCCTCCAGCCTCCCATCAGACCGTCACCTCCTTAAAAGTCTCCTTGAGTTTCTGGGCGGTCGCCATCTGCCGCAGGCGCACCTCGTTGTCCTCGTCCAGGTACTCCAGCGCCTTGGGCGTGCAGAACTTCACGCACTCCGGATCCCCATCGATGGAGAGGCAGTGATCACACTTCTCCGCCTTCCCCTTCTCGGGGAAGAGCACCATGCTGCCGAACGGGCAGGCCAGGACGCACATCTTGCAGCCCACGCACTTGTCGTCCAGGACCTTGTAGGCCATGGTCGCCTGATCCCGGACGATGGCGTTGGTCGGGCAGATCTTCGCGCACCAGGCCTGATCGCACTGGGTGCAGGTGGTGGGGATGTACAGGGCTTCCTCCAGGAAGATATTGACCTGGATGCGGGAGCGGCTGGGATTGAACTCCCCGTAATGCTTCATGGAACAGGCCAGCTCGCATGCCCGACAGGCGGTGCACTTGTCCGGGTGAATCACGAGGGTTTTCGGCATCGCAACCTCCCTTCCTGAGGGCCCGGCACGCGGGCCGGCCGTCGCCCGCGAGCGCATAGTCCATACGTCCACGGATGGCGCGAGTCTCCGAGGGTGAAACTCCCACGGGCACCGGAGGGTCGGCCGGCGGTCATGGTAGTGACCTTTTCGCGGACGGAGCGGAGAGAAAAGGAAAGCCTCCCGCGACCGGGGAGGCGTGGGACCATTCGTGAGTTCCCGCCTGAAGCGGCGGCATGGATGGTATCTAAACCTGCTGACTCCTGTATGTCAAGAGCGATTTCAGGGGATTCTTGACGAGGGCACCGCGACCCTGCCGAGCGCCGGGCGAAGGAACTGGGTCAGGGGAATCGTCACCAGAATCACGAGGGCCATGGCCCCCAGCGTCGCGGGGACGCCTGTCCAGTCCGACACCAGGCCGAAGGCGGGGGGCATGGCCGCGCCGGAGCCGATCCCCACGGTGTAGAACAGGCCGTAGGCGCGGGAGCGCCGCTCCGGCACCACCAATTCGGCCACCGTGCCGTAGAGAACCGACGAGGTTCCATTGAGCGCGATCCCGACGAGTGGCAGGAGAAACAGGGAGGGCCGGAAGGACAGCAGGAGCAGTCCCCAGATCCCGAGGGCCGTGGCCGCCTCCGTGAGGATCACGGTGCGGATGATCCCCAGTCGCTCTGCCACGGCGCCGCAGACGAACTTCCCCACCGCTCCCCCGGTGAACGTGAGCCCCAGCGCGAGGCCCACCGCGTCCATCCCGGCCCCCTTGTCCACCAGAAGAAAGGGAAGAAAGGTGAGGAAGGCGCTGCGGGTGCCGTTGTCGATGCTGTGGATGGCCGAGAGACAGAGGAATCCGCGCCCATCCCGGATCCCCCAGCCATTCCCGGAGGGATCGGCCTCGCGAGGCCTCGCGTCACTCGACGCAGGGCGGCTGAGTCTTTGGAGGACGATCAGGATCGTCACGGAGGCGGCAAGCGCCAGCAGACCCACCCCCCGCACCGCGAAGCGCCATCCCGCCCAGGCGACGGTGAGGCCCGCGCACGCCGACAGGACCATCTTGCCGAGATCCCCGGAGAAGTTGAAAGTCCCGAGGGCGACGCGCCGCGATCCCTCCTCGTAGGCTCGCGACACCAGAGAAGATCCCAGGGGATGCTGGGTCGAAGCCCCGAGGCCGCCGGTCAGAAGAAACAGGACGAGAAATCCGAAGCCTCCAGCCGTGCCGAGAAGGAGAAACGCCGATCCGACCAGCGCGGTTCCGACGGCCAGCAGGCGAGCTTCCCCCCATCGCTCGGCCAGGAGGCCCGCGGGGACCTGGAAGAGGGCCATGGCCCCGGAGTAGCACGTCCGCAGGAGTCCCACCTGGGCGAAGGACAGTGAGAAGGCTCTCGCCCAGACAGGAAAGAGCACGAAGAGCAGATCCGTGAATCCATCGTGCAGGAAATGGGCGGCGCACGCCGTGAGAAGCGTGCCCCGCGCCCGGCGCGTCTCCATGCACGCCATTCTTTCAAGCCGCGTGCACCCCTGTCAAGCCGAAGCGGGTACCGAGACCGCGATTGTCCGCCTCACGCACCCCCACTCCCATCGAGCAAGATGCGGTGCGGGACACATACAGTACGACGCTGTACCGCTCGAGACCAGACGTGTGGTATCCTTTGGCCTGTCCGTTTCCACGCCACCTCGCCTCGCCGGGAAGGGGAGGCGACTGCTCCGATGGATTCGCTGGCGAGAGGAGTGACCCCAATGGCTCTTCGTGCGATCGCAATGGCAGTCATGGTGTGGTCCCTGGTTTCGCCCGCGGCTGCACAACAGCTCGACCAGCTCTTCAAGGGACTGGGGCTCGGCCAGCAGTCTGGCTTGACCGACGCCAAGATCGGCTCCGGCCTGAAGGAGGCGCTCAAGGTCGGGACCGAGAACACGGTCAACCTGACGGGACACCAGGACGGGTACTTCATGAACCAGGCGATCAAGATCCTGATGCCGCCGAAGCTCCAGTCGCTGGAGAAGGGCTTGCGCGCCGTCGGCTATGGCCCAAAGGTGGACGAGTTCATCCTGAGCATGAACCGGGCCGCCGAGCGGGCCGCCCCATCCGCCAAGCAAATCTTCTGGGACGCCATCGGGGAGATGACCTTCGACGACTCCCGCAAGATCCTCTCCGGCGGCGACACGGCGGCCACGGAGTATTTCAAGGGGAAGACCACGGGAAAGCTGACCGCCGCTTTCCGTCCGGTGGTGGAGAAGGCGACCAATGAGGTGGGGGTCACCCGGCAGTACAAGGACCTGGTCGGACGCGCCCAAGCCGTCCCGTTCCTGAAGGTGGAGTCCCTGGACGTGGACCAGTACGTGGTGGGCAAGGCCCTGGACGGGCTCTTCCACGTCCTGGCAGATGAGGAGCGGAAGATCCGCACCAACCCGGCGGCGCGGGTGACGGACCTCCTGAAAGAGGTGTTCGGGAAATAGCCAGGAAGGCGAAGGGGCGGACCCCGTGCTCTGTCCGGGGTCCGCCCCTTCCAGGGATCACCTCAGGATTTTCCGTCCGTCTGGAGCAGCGCGCGGATGAACTCTCGGGCCTCCGGGCGACTCCAGTCGTGCGCCCCTATCATCCGCCCGATGAGCTGCCCCTGCCGATTGATGAAGTAGACAGTGGGCGTCCCCCAGACACCGTAGGCCTTCCCGGCAACGTCCCCGCTGTGGTCGAGGACGACCGGGGCGACATACCCTCGCTCTCGGACGGTCCGCTTGACCAGCTCGGCCCCCTCCCGGATGTTGATCTGGAGGACCTCCAGGCCCTGGCCCTTGAACTCACTGTAGAGCTTGTTGATGGGAGGCAACTCCTCCCGGCAATCCGGTCACCACGTTGCCCAGAAGAACGCCAGGACCACCTTGCCCCTGAGGTCCTCCAGGCGAACCGTCTTGCCCTCCAGATCCGGAAGCGCAAAGTCGGGCGCCGGCTTGGGGGGATCGTAGGGCGCAACCTGCATCGCCGCGAAGTCCGGCGCTGCCGCCACGGCCAGGCCCGCGAGAGGCAGGGTGAGCAGAATCGCCAGCGCTAGCAGACCGCCTCTCATGCTGCTCCACTCTCTTTCAGCGCCTTCAACACCTCATCGGGCGGCAGGAGATCCAGGGGATTATCCATCACCTTGATGTACTTGATGGTCCCCTGACGGTCGAGGATGAAATAGGCGCGTTTGCCGTAGCGATAGAGCGGGCTCTTCTCGTCCATCACCATGGCATCGTAGGCCGGCAGCATCTTGCGGGAGAAATCTGAGAGGAGCGGGAAGCGGATGTTGTTCGCCTTTGTGAAGGACTGCAATGCCCCTCCCACATCGGCGCTCACGCCCACGACCTGGGCGTTGCTGGCTTCGAACTGCGGCAGGGCCGCATTGAAGCCATTGATCTCCTTCGTTCAGGCCCCGCCGAAGGCCTGGATGAAGGTGAAGATCACCACCGGGCCCTTGCCCAGGAAATCGGCCAGCTTGACCTGCTTTCCGTCCGGGGACGCGAGTGTGAAATCCGGCGCTTTCTGGCCAACCTCCAGGGCGGCCGCCGAGTTGGCCAGGATCAGGCCAACTGCCGCAGCCGCCATGATTCCCCAAACGACCCGACGACTCCTGTGCATGTTCCCCTCCCTTGTTGTATGGTCAGGCGCCCATCGTATTCCGGCGCCGCCGCGAGCCGCGGGAAGGCCGAAACAAGATCCTGCCCTCGCATCGACTCGTGGCTCAGGTTTCACGGCATCATGCCGGTGTCCTGATCGGTATCATAGGAGGCTAAGCAATTCGGCGGAAGGGTATTCCATTTCCTGCTGGTATAACCCGGCATCCCTGGATTTGGTTCCCCCGCCGACCTGGTCACCAGATCCGCGAGGGCAACCGGACGACGGTCTTCGAGGATTCGGAGGCGGGAGCGCCGGTGGTCGTCGCAGTCGAGGAACTACCCGTCCGCCTTCCGGATCTGGGCCGCCACGCTCCCCAGGTCCTCCTTCACCGAGCTCCGGATCAGGGACTGGATCCCGCCGCCGCCGTCGCCGGCATAGCGCGGGATGATGTGGACGTGCAGGTGGTTCACGTGCTGGCCCGCGGCCCAGCCGTGGTTCCAGCCCACGTTCATTCCCTCGGGCCCGAGGGCTTTCTCCAGGAGCCGCATCACGCTCTTCACCCCGGTGAACAGCGGCCCCACGTGCCTCTCCTCAAGGAGGTCCAGCCGTTCGGCGTGCGCCTTCGGGATCACCATGGTGTGCCCCCGGGAGGCGGGCCGGATGTCCAGGAACGCCAGGACGCTGTCGTTCTCGTACACCTGGTTGGCCTTCAGCTCGCCCGCAACGATCTTGCAGAAGATGCACTCGGTCATGTGGATGCTCCTCTGTTGGAAAAGGGTCCCCTTTCCCCCGTCGCCGGTCGGCAGAGGAGAGGTGGCGGTATTGTATCCGTCCGCTCTCCCGCTGTGCAAGGGCAAAGCCTCCGGCGGGGAAGAGCGCGCAAGATCCCGGCGGCCTCTTTCGCCTTGACAGTCCCCGGGGCTCCCGATAGCCTAACGTGGACACAGGGAGGGGGAGGCGGGCGATACCGATGCGTGAAGTCTTCACGATGTGGCGCCACACCAAGATGGTCGTCCTGGTCGCCCTCACCGGGGCCGTGTATGCGGCCATCCTCATCCCCTTGAAGGGCATCCCCCTCATCCCCGGCATCACCGAGGTCCGTCCCGCCAACGTCGTCCCCGTGGTGTTCAGCCTGCTCTTCGGCCCGGCGGCGGCATGGGGCTCGGCCTTCGGGAACCTCATCGGCGACTTCTTCGGGACCCTGGGGCTGGGCAGCATCTTCGGGTTCATCGGCAACTTTTTCTACGGGCTGGCGGCCTACAAGGTCTGGGGCAAGATGGGGCCGCTTTCCTCGGGGCAGCCCCTGGAGGTTCGCTCGGGCCGTCAGGTCCTGGAGTATCTCCTGGCGGCCTTCCTCGCCAGCACGGCCTGCGCGGCCTTCATCGCCTGGGGCGTGGACCTGTTCGGCCTGGTGCCCTTCGGCGTCCTGGGCCCCGTCATCACGCTCAACAACTTCATCGCCGCCGCCCTCCTGGGCCCGTTCCTCCTCTGGCTGATGTATCCGCGGGCCAAACGGTGGGATATCCTCTGGACCGAGATCATGGA
>DATIFO010000064.1:0-95303 GCA_035455275.1 Methylomirabilis sp. (SeqCode)
ATGGCAACCGTTACGAGGTGAAGCGCCAGGGCGTCCAGGTCACCTGCAGGGAACTCAGCCACAGTCTGGTGCTGCCCGCCTACATCGTGGACGACGCCAAATTCACGTCGACCGTCTTGAATCTCTGACCGCCCGCAGGGATACAAGGGACCCCGGCTTCCGATTCGTCGTTCAGGCGACGCGGCCACTCTTCGTTTGTCCGATTCGGGATAGTGCGGTTCCGTTCAACCCGCCTCGGCCGGCGAACCCGCTCGTGCCATGAGGGAGTCGGCCCCCACGGGGTCATCCGGAGAAGAGCGTATCCGTCGGGTGGGTTCTGACGAAACGGAGGCGTCCGCCGGCCGCTCGGTCTGAGCGTTGGGCGGCAGGTGCGTCATGTCCGCGCAACACGAACGACCTCAGCACCCACCGGTGGAGGAGAGCGATGGACAAGCTGGAGGAGATCTCGCGCAGACGGAAGCAGGCCCACGCCCGGCTCCAATCCCTGGGATCGAAGGTGTACGACGCGTTGCTGCAAATGGAGGCGGCCACCTTCTCCGACGGAGCCCTCTCGAAGAAGGTGAAGGAGCTGATCGCCGTCGGCATTTCTGTCAAGGGTGACTGCGAGTCCTGCATGCAGTGGCACATCGATCAAGCGGCGGCGGCCGGCGCCAGCATGCGCGAGGTGCTGGAAGCGGTGGAGGTTGGTATCGAGATGGGGGGCGGTCCCGCGACGGTATCCGCCCGGTTTGCGCTCGAGGTGATGGAGCGCGCCTTCCCTGGGGAGGTGAGGTAGCGCGTGGTGATGCAGGACGTGATAATGCGCAGATGCTGTAGCATATTTCGGACCTGGGGCGCGGAGGGCTCTTGCCGTGTCCTTCAACGAGGGGATTTCCCCATTCCGGAGGTATCTCGCGGGCCGATCCCCGGCCGCCGGAGGGGCGAGGGCCAACTGGTCAAGGCACGGCCCCACGCGCAGATTCCCGCCACCTCCTATGCGCCCACACCGAGCGACGGGGCACGGTCACGTTGCTGGCGCGGGATGATGACCGGGCCCAGCAGGCGACCGCAAGCGGCGCCGCGATCCGGTCAATCCTTCCGCGACGGGGTCTGTTCCGTGAGCGACAGGTGAAGTCATTGCTCGAGCGTTGAAGTACGCCGCCGAGTTCCGGGATCTCGCCGTTCGCTCGGTGAACGACGCCCGGGCGAAGTATCCGACCCGGCGGGCGATGATTGTGGCGCTCTCGAAGCCCCTCGGGATTCCACCCGAGACCCTGCAACGGTGGGTGCGCCGCGCTGAGCGCGACGTTCGACGCCGGACCCGCCCGACCCCGACCGAGGCGAAGACCCGATCGCCCGACGACTCCCCGGCCCGATCAGCCTCCGCAGCGGCTGGAGGCCACGTCTTCTTGAGCTACAGCCGGGTCGACCGCGAGTACGTGAGCCGGCTGGCTGGAGGGCCACGGCATCGCCGTCTGGTACGACCACGACATCGACTACGGCGCCCGCTGGGAAACGGAGATCCAACGGCAGCAGGACAGCGCCTCGGTCGTCCTGGTCGTGATGTCCACGGCGGCCCGCCGTTCGAACTGGGTCGATCGCGAAGTCGCTCGGGCGAGGCAGCGGCAGATGCCGGTCCTTCCGGTCCTGATCGAGTCCGACGGCATCGTCGCGGGTGCCGCCGAGCTCCAGTTCGACAACGTCATGGGCGGTCGGATGCCCGGCTTGGACTTCTGCCAGAAGCGCCCGGGTTTCCTCGTCTCCGAGCGCGACCTGGCCAACGCGTTGAGCGCGGAGCAACGCGACGTGGCGAAACGCATCGCATCTGCGATCGGCCCGCTGCGACCCGGGTCGAAGGGACCAGCCGTTGCTGCGCTACAGGTGAGCTGCTGCGGGTCGGCCTGGACCCCGGACCCGTCAACGGGGTCTTCGGCACACGGGTCGCCGCCGCCGTCAGGGAATTCCAGCGTCGCCGATGCCACGTTCCCACCGCCAACGGGGTCGTCGGCCCCCTCACGTGGGCGATACTCGCCAACTCGTCACTGGGCGATCTCGCCCCACCAGCATCCTCCGCGACGCACGGAGAAACTCCCCCGACCGAGTAGATGATCGGCCACCGCTCCTGCGCGGCAGACGGGCCATGCGCGCTTCTGAGTCCGCCTGTTCAGGCAACCCGAGGGGCCGTATGGCAACTGATCGCTTTGCCTTTCGGGGATACAGCCAGTCAACCTCCAATGCCACGTTCGTCCGGGGGACGACCAGGCTATCTCTGGGCCATGGCGCGAAGATATGATACGAGGTTCATGGGCCTTCGCTTCAGGCCCAGCTTCGTTCGTATGTTGTTCCGGTGGAAGGCGATGGCGCTCACCGACACGTGAAGGAGGGCGGCAATTTCCTTGGTCCGTTTCCCCAATCGGAGCAAGTCAGCGATCTGCACCTCGGTCGGCGTGAGCTTCATCTTCCAGGAGTCAAGCTGGCGGACGAATGAGGACGCGATATTGCGCAGGTTCGCCTCCATGACCTCCACGAGGAGCCGCTGCTCTCCTGACAGTGGCGTTGCCTTCAGGTTCTCGAGGTACGCCAGGGCCAACTGTTCAAGCGTCGCGCGGACGCCCGCCAGGCGGCGTTCGCTCTCCTGTTCGCGATGCTCCAGCAATGTGGTGAGCGCTGCGTTCAGCTTCTCGATCTTGGTGAGTTGGAGCGAGATTTCCCGATCTTTTCGTAGCAACGCCTCCTCCGCCTGGACGCGGGCGGTCACATCCCGGTTGACCCGCAGGACACAGGGTTGACCGTCGAACTGCATGGGCGTCACGGCCGTCTCGACGTCGAGCAGCGACTGATCGAGCCGCACGAACTTCCGTCGGTCCGGCGCCCCCGCCACCCCGGCCGTGAGTGCGGCTTGGCTCCGTACCCGCACCGCCTCGTGATGGCTCGGGTGGAAGAGATCGAGCACCGATTGGCCGACGAGGGTCTCCGAGCCGGGCGCCCCCATCAGCCGGGCCGCCGCGGGATTCGCGAAGATGATCCGCTCCTCCGCGTCGGAGACGACGACGGCGTCTGGCAAGAATTCGATGAGGCTCCGGTACCGTGCTTCGGCCTCGCGAAGGTCCCCCTCCGCCTGTTTGCCCGCCGTATTGTCGAAGAGATACCCGCGAATCTGCCGCAATCCCTTTCGCGCATCGGTTACGGCCACGACGTTCTCGATCACGTGGATTCGCACGCCGTCGCGCCGCCGCCGCACGCACTCGTAGTGCTCCAGCTTGCCGCGAGCCCGGAGTTCCGTGACGAACGCGGCGAAGTCCGCCTCCTCGGCGTGTAGCACGCGCAGGTTCGTCCTCAGGGCTTGCCTCCGGTTCTTGAACCCCAGGATCGCGACAAATGCCGGATTGCAGTCGAGGATCTCCCCCTCCGGCGTGGCCAGGTAGTCCCCAGTCAGATCGTCCTCGAAGAGGCGGCGATACCGCTCCTCGCTCTCCCGGAGTGCCTTTTCCGCATGCCGCGCCCTCTCTAACCGTTTGACCTGCGCGATGGCAGTGGCCAGGCGCCTCCGGAGGGTCCGGAGTTCGGAAGTCAGTCCTTCCTTCTTGGCGCTGTCCCGCATGCAAATCCCATGAAGTTCTGTGATAACAAGAAGTTAGTATACTAAATGATAGGTATATCCAATTGATTAACCAACTATATGTTGTCTATCACCTTTCGACCGGTTTGTCATAGGATTATTTCGGCGGTTTGGCAATCCTGCCGAAAGGGACCCTGTGACGTTGCCGTTTGTCCCTTCTACGATAACCTGGGGCAATTGGACCCGACATGTAAAGGAGGGCGGACTGGACATGACCATTCCCCAATGGATGCTGAGCATCGGCCTCTTGATGATGGTTGTCGGGGTGATGATCGGGACCATCGCACAGGGCAGTCCGGTAGCGCGCTACGTTGCGGTTAGCGGCGTTGTCCCAATAGCCATCGGAGGCATCGGCGTCCTGGTGCAACGCCTCAGAGCGCGGCGGAAGAGCTGAGCATCGGAACGGAAAGCGGGGTGCGATCGCTTCGGCTCGCGCTTGCGGCGGCAGGGTCTTGAACTCCACCACCACGGGACTGAACGACGCAACCCGCCCGAGGATTGTAGCCGTCGTCGGAATCGTCTTCAGGGTCATCGCCTGGGTCGCTGGCGCGATCGGATGCATCGGCCACACGTCCGCCCGGGAGTAGCGCGCGATACGATGCACCCTACCCTACATGGACAAAGGAGGGCAGACATGGACATCCAGACGCAACGCGAAAGGGTCCCGCTTTCCCGGATCGTGCTGGGACTGGGCTTCTTTCTGCTCTTCTTGGCCGTTGGGGTCGGAGCGGCGATGAAGGGACAGAGCGCCATACCCAAATTCATTGGCCTCGCCGCCGTGGTGGCTATCGTCGTCGGGGCCATTGGCGCCGCCCTCCAGGGTAGAACGTGGCGGCGAGTCTGATGATGAGTGGGCCAACGTGCTAACAGAGCAGACCGGCAGGGAACCGCGAGGCCGTGGCCCTGGTGGGCATGCTGGCGCAGACCTGGTGCTGGACTCGCGAAGTCCGAACGGTGAAGTACAGCCCCCACGCCCGTTCCACCAACGTGCTGGGCGGTCTTACACCCCCTGCAGCGGGGGACGCCCGGCAAGTATTCCAGCCTTGCCTTGATGCCGCTGCACGTGGCCCCCGTCCTCCGGCCATTCCTCGCGGCACTCCTTTCGGTGCTCCTGGCGCCCTGCATCACGTGATGGTGCAAGGCAGTGAGGGCGGAGCATCCTCACCCACGCGATCCACTGCCAAGCGTGAGTGCACCGGTTCGCCGCCTGACACCGCTCACGGACCTGACAGTACCGGCCTCGGGGGGGAGCCGGCGAGATGAGAGAAACTGTGGGAGGGCTTCCTTTGGAGGGGGATGCGGCAGGGTCCTGATCGACTCGGACAATGTCTACACGGAACAACAGCGGAATGCTACTGTCGGTGAACACTACGAGCACCATCGCACCGACTGCGGACGCTGCGGAACGGGACCCGCGCCGGGCTGCTGCGCCGAACTGGGCAGGCGAGCCCTCTCGCCCACTGAGCGATCCGGAAGTAAGGCTGCATATCCGCCCGTACCGCTTAGTTCGCGGGGAAGGCCCTCGCGCTTGCATCGGGGGAGCCAAGCGCTCGGCCCTCCCCGCGCACCCACGCCTGCGGCGCGGGTACCCGACCGAGAGGGGTGGGCCGCCACCCCCCCTCGGACTCTCCCCCGGACTGTGCGGTCTGGGGGTGGATTGTCGCCCAAATCATGGCCCGCACAGTGAGCGGTCAGCCTTCCCAGATGTCGTCCATCGGGAGGCGCAGGGCTTCACTCATGGCTTGCAGATCATCCACGACATGCTGGCGCAGGGGGATGCCCTTGCTGCTCCGCTCCTGACAGATCAGGTTGCCGCGCTCGCCGGGATAGCGTATCCGCCCGGCGCCATCGACGGTCGGGGTCGCGTGGAGCTTCTCCACCAGGGCGTCCATGAGATCCCGGAACTCGCCCCCCGTGGGGAACGCGTCGATGCGCAGCGCGCAGAAGGCGTGGCTGTGCTCCCCCTTCCGGCGGAGCAGGCTGCCCCCGTCCCCGGACAAGAGCCCGGTGAGAACATCGGACAGCAGCAGCAGGCCGAACCCCTTGTGTACCCCAAATGCGGGGGTGCTGCCCAGGGGGAGAATGGCGCCCTCGGTCTCGAAGTAGATGTTGGGGTCCGTGATCGGACGCCCCGCGGCGTCGATGGCCCACCCCTCGGGCATCGGCTTGCCTTCCCACTGGAGCATGTGCAGCTTGTTGGCGATGGCCATGGTGGGCGCCATGTCCAGGAGGAAGGGCCCGTGGTGCTTCCCGGGCGCCGCGAAGGCAATGACATTGTTGCCGATGAGCCGTCCCTTGCCCCCCGGGGCCGCCACCGTGGACCCTCCCGTGGACCAGTGCATGCCGATCATGCCCTGGGCGGCCGCCATGCGGACATAGTACGCGCCCGCGCCCGAGTGCGTGCTGTTGCACGCGGTGGCCCACCCCGTCCCGTACGCCTCCGCCATCCGGAGGCATTCGCGCATGGCCCGGTGGCTGACCAGCAGCCCCAACCCCATGTCGCCGTCCACGGAGACCGTCGTGGGGCTGCCCTGGGAGACCTTGATCTCGGGGGTGGGATTGATGCGCCCCGCCTGGATCCCCTGGATGTAGGTTCCGTGGAGGTTGAGCACCCCGTGCGAATCGATGCCGTGCAGATCGGCATCCACGAGGATCGTGGCGGTCAGCTCCGCCTCGCCGCGGGGGACGCCCACCCGCTGGAAGGCTGCGGAGACGAAGCGCTCGAGCCTCAGCGGATTGATCCGTTTCGGCGCATACTCCGGCATCATGCTCTCCCCGTCTGCTGCGAGGCCCACCGCCCTTCCCCTCCCCCCACGGTGGGGGGAGATCCGGGTGACAACGGTGGCATGCTGATCAGCGCTCCTTCTCCTTCACGTCCTTGACCGGGTAGCTCTCATCCCACCGCAGCGACGCGGACGCGACGGGTGTGCGAGCTCGCGCCTGAACCACGTGCCAGTCGCGGCCGAGGTCCCCGAGGCCCTCGCAGCCGGTCTGTGTCACGGCCACGGCGTCCTCGATCTTGACGTGACCGACCTCGGGATGCACGAACTCCGACTCGATGGAGAGGACCATACCTGCCTCCAGAGGCCTCATATTGGTACGCGAGATCTCGGGCTGCTCGTGGGAGACCATGCCGATGCCGTGGGCGACGAACCGCCCATGCGGGGCGAAGCGGTGCTCCTGGACAGCCCGCTCCCCCTCCGCCAGCAGCTCCCGGCAGGGGAGGCCTGCCCGCACGATACGTCGCACCCGCGCCTGAACTTCCAGGCAGGCGCTGTGCAGATCCCGGGCGAGGGGCGAGGGCTCGCCCAGGCAGCCCATCCGGCAGATGTCGGCCAGGTAGTCTCCCTCTTCCCCGCCTGCGTCGATGTGGAGGACCCGGCCCGGCTCCCACCGCTCGGAGGAGGGCGCCCGCAGCATTCCCGGCCCGGCGCAGGTGAAGGCCCAGAGGAATGCGAGGTCCCGCTGGGTCATCTCTCGCCGCACACGCTGGGCGATTTCCGCGGTGGTGATCCCCGCCCTTCCCGCGGCAAATGCGGCCTGGATCGCCTCGGCCACCCGGTCGTACACCGTTCGCAGGCGAGCCAGCTCGGCCGGGGTCTTGACGGCGCGGAGCCCATCCAGGACGGGCGTGGCGTCGACGAACGTCGCCCCGGGCAGCCCGTGCTGGAGCGCAAGCAAAGCGTCCGCCGGCAGGAATGGCAGCTCCACCCCGATGGTTCCTTCGGCCAGCCCGAATTGCCGTATCGCCGCGATCGCCCCCTCCGCCGCACTGCGCGTCCCGCGCACGGTGTTGAACCGATGGGGGAGCCAGAGCCCCTCCGCCTCGATCTGCCCGCGCTCATCCGCCCGGCCGACGTAGAACGCGTCCTCGAAGCGTCCGCGGGGCAGGCCGACGAGCGGAAGGTATTGACTCCGCCCGATCCGGGTTGCCTGGGCGTGAAAGTGGAAATAGTAGCCGCCGGTCAGGTACCGGACGTTGTGGCGCGTGCTGGCGAGGAGAAGGGTGAGCCCCGCCTCCTGCATGAGATCCTTCAGCTTCTTGGCATCGAATGGGACCATGCTCTCTCCTCCTTCCCCTGCGCCCATGTTCTCCTGCCCCTCCGTTCTCCCCGGGAGCATTCGCCGAGCTCAAGGCCGTCACGCCACGAGCCCGCGGGGCGTTTCTGCCATGCGACTAACCCTGGTGCGAAGCGGCCCGGGGGCCCCGGCCGTCGCGATCCATACTGGCCCCTTCCAGGCGGCGGAGATGGCTACCGCGTCCACTCCGTGTGGAAGGTGCCTTCACGATCCACGCGCCGGTAGGTGTGGGCGCCGAAGTAGTCGCGCTGGGCCTGGGTGAGATTGGCCGGCAGCCGCTCGCTCCTGTAGGCGTCGAGGTACGCCAGCGACGCGCCGAGGGCCAGGACGGGGATGCCCATCCCCACGGCGGTCCCCACCACGAACCGCCACGAGGTCTGGCGGCTCTCCACCGCCTTGCGGAAGGTCTTGTCCAGCAAGAGGTTCCCCAGCGCCGGCTTCCGGTCGTAGGCCGCCATGATGTCGTTCAGCAGGCTCGCGCGGATGATGCAGCCGGCGCGCCAGATCTTGGCGATCTCCCCCAGGCGCAGGTCATACTTGTACTCGTCGGAGGCGATCCGGAGCAGCCCGAGGCCCTGCGCATAGGAGGTGACCTTGCTGGCGTACAAAGCGTCCTTGGCCGCGTCGATCAGCCGCTGCCGGTTCCCCCGGTAGCGCTTCTTCGGCCCGCGGATCCGACGGGCGGCGTCCACCCGCTCGCGCTTGAGGGCCGAGATGATCCGGCTCTCCACGGCGGCGTTGATGGTCTGAAGCGGCGCCCCCACGTCCAGCGCGTTCTGACTGGCCCACTTGCCCGTCCCCTTCTGCTGCGCCTCGTCCAGGATCAGGTCCACCAGCGGCCGGCCGGTCTCCTCATCCGCCTTGCGAAAGATGTCGGCAGTGATCTCGATGAGATAGGATTTCAGCTCGCCGGCGTTCCACCCGGCGAAGATGTCGGACAGCTCGGCCGCCGAGAGGTCCAGGGTGCGGTGCAGCAGGTCGTAGGTCTCGGCGATCAACTGCATGTCGCCGTACTCGATGCCGTTGTGCACCATCTTGACGTAGTGGCCGGCGCCCCGCGGTCCGATGTACTCCACGCAGGGCTGCCCGTCCTCGGCCTTGGCCGCGATGGCGCGGAGGATCGGGGCGAGGTGCTCCCACGCCTCGCGCTGGCCGCCGGGCATCAGGCTCGGACCCCAGAGGGCCCCCTCCTCGCCGCCTGAGACGCCCATGCCCACGAAGTTGAACCCTTCGGCCTCCAGCTCCTTGTTCCGGCGCTCCGTGTCCTGGAAGAAGGAGTTGCCCCCGTCGATGAGGATGTCGCCCGGCTGCAGATGGGACTTCAGGTGCGCGATGGCGCCATCCACGGCCTTGCCGGCAGGCACCATCATCAAGATACGACGTGGCTTCTCCAGCGCGGCCATCAATTCCGTGGGTGACTCCACGCCAATGATCGCCTTTCCCGCGCCCGGCCCGGCGAGAAAAGCCCGGGTCTTGGCGGCGTCCAGGTCGTAGCCCGCCACCGAGAAGCCGTTCCGCTCCATGTTCAGGGCCAGGTTGTGGCCCATGACTCCCAGCCCCACCACACCGATCTTGTACGTCATTGTCGACTCCTGAGACGTGTCGTGTCGCCGCCCACCTCCGGCGGAATGACGAAATCCCAATGACCAATGACCAAACAGGTACCCGATCGTTGTGCCGCCGAATGGCATTGCTGACCAGGATCGCTATCCCATTGGGATTTGCGAATTGGTCATTGGTCATTTGCTCCTGCTTCTGCTACCGCTTCCAGGGTGGGGCGGAGGGCAGCAGCTTCTCGAACTCGGTCACCAGGGACGCCTCGTAGGCGCCGGCATACTCGCCGGCCATGAACTTGCCCAGGCCCTCCTTGCCGAAGCGCTCCCAGGACTTCTCCTCGTGGCCGGGATTGATCGGGAAGAAGAGGGCTCCGTTGGCCCGCGCAGCCTCCATGTCGCCCGGGGCGTCTCCGATCATCAGGATCCGATCGGGCGGGTACTTCCCCTTCGCGGCCAGGGCCAGGTGCTGCTTCTTGCTCCCCATCTCCTGGCCGGCGATGACGCGGGCGTACTTGGCGATGTCGTGCTCTTCCCACTCGCGGACGAGCGCCTCGCCGGGCGTGGCGCTGACCACCACCACGTCCGTCTCGCGCTGCAGCACCTCCAGGCTCTCGCGCAGGTACGGGAACGGCGGCACGCCGTGCACCAGATCGGCGATGGCCGCATTCACGCCGGTGGTCCAGGCCCAGGCCTGGTCCAGCTCCGGGTGCGGATGCTCGGCCCGGTAGGCCTTGAGACCGTCGTTGCTGAGCGGCTGGCCCGACGCCATGAACTCGCGCACCTTGGCCGCGGCGGCCACCTCCACCTTCCTGGTCTGCACCTCGGGCCGCTCGCGCAGGAGGTCGAGGGCCATGACCAGGGCGGGCCACCGGTTGATCCCGCGCCACCTGGAATACAGGTTCACGAACTCCCACGCCTCGCGGGCGTACTTGGACACGGGCTGCAGGTTCCAGTGCTTGATCGCAACCGGGCAGAAGCACTCCTTGTGCTTGATCTCCATGGTGTCGAAGGCGCAGCCGTCGGAATCGATCCCCACGAAGAACGGGTGCCGCGGTTGCAGCTCGGCAAGCGCCTGGGCCGATCCAGATTGGGTGCTCATGCAGGCTTCTCCTTGTGCCTGGATTCCGGAAACCCCCGCACAGATCCTCTCACACATCGCGACAGGGAGCATGGGCTCCGCGGTCTTCCTTGTACCAAAACAGCCAGGGGCACGCAAGGCCGAAGGGACGATCGGCCCTCGATCGAATCGCACGGACACGCATCGCCGCCCCCGGGGTGTGGCAATGCGTCGGCCTCCGCCCGCTTGGAAGGTTCACTCAGACAGACGTATCCAGCCTTCCTCACCCGGGAAAGGCTTTGCTGTTGACAAGCGTCCAAGACCTTGGATAGCCTCCACGGCAACTCCTCCTGCAACAGACCCGGTTCCGGCGGGAGGACGCCCGCTTGCTGTCCGAGCGTCAGTTGTCCGGCTCCGGACCGCGCCGATGAGTCCCCATCAGATGAACGCCCGTCACGCTAACGAGGGAGGTCGACCATGAGGCGATTCGGACAAGTCATCGTGCTGTTCGCGGCGATCGTCACGCTTGCCCTGTCTGTGCAGCCGGCAACGGCCAAGACGAAGATCAACATCGGGTCTACCTACGGGCCGGACGCGCCGGTCCACTTCGGGCTGGTGAAGTTCAAGGAATTGCTGGAGCAGCGGAGCAAGGGGGACATGGAGGTCCTCATCCACGTGGGTGGGGCCATGGGGGGAGAGCGGGACGTGTTCGAGGCCATGAGCTCTGGCGGCCTGGAGATGGGCGCCATGGGCTCGGGCGACGTCTCCATCTTCTTCCCCAAATGGATGGTGTACGAGGTGCCCTACGCCATGCGGGACGCCGACCACTTCTGGAAGTTCTGGAACGGCCCGGTCGGGAAAGAGGTCAACGACATGGTGCTCAAGGAGCGGGGCGTCATGACCACCGGGGTCCTGTTCCGTGGGGCTCGCTTCCTGACCGCCAACAAGCCGATCAAGACCCCGGCCGAGGTCAAGGGCCTGAAGATCCGTCTGCCCGAGAACAAGCCCTGGATCAAGGTCTGGGAGACCCTGGGTGCGTTGCCCGTGGTCGTCGCCTTCCCAGAGGTCTACATGGCCCTGAAGACCGGGGTAGCCGAGGCCCAGGAGAACCCGCTGGAATCCATCTGGGCCTACAAGTTCTACGAGGCCCAGAAGTACCTCATCGGGACCCGGCACGTCTTCTCCGCAGCCAAGTACCAGGTCTCCAAGAAGTGGTTTGACACCCTGAAGCCAGACCAGCAGCAGCTCATCCTCCAGACCTGGAAGGATGCCACGGACTATGCGAACAGCTTGGCCGTGGCCGCCGACAAGAAGTTCCTGGTTGACCTCCAGGGCAAGGGCATGACCCTGATCGAGCCCGACATGGCCGCCTTCCAGAAGGCCGTGCAGCCGGCCATGGTCGAGCTGAACAAGACGCTGTGGCTGCCGGGGCTGTACGAGAAGGTGCAGGCAATCAAGTAGGTCGCGGAAACCGCACACGAGTCGACAGCAGACGACAATGCCCGGCGGGCGGGGGTCACCCGTCCGCCGGGCACTCCTCGCGGGAAACGAGGTCGTGGTGAAACGGCATCTCGAGCGCTTCAACGCCTTTCTGCTCTGTATCATGTTCCTCACGACCCTCTTCCAGGTGGTGGCCAGGGTGATCCTCGGCGTTTCCTCCGTCTGGTCCGAGGAACTGGCCCGGTTCCTCTATGTCTGGTTGGTTTTCCTGGGGGCGGCTCTCCTCATCAGAGATGACGAGCATATCCGTGTCGGGGTCTTGACCGACCGGATGGGCAAGCGGGCCGGCTCGATGCTCCGGATCCTCACCATCCTCCTGACGCTGCCGTTCGTCGGCGTGCTGACGTGGGGGGCGTGGACCAACACCTGGCTCAACTGGGGGACGTACGCCCCGACACTTGACTGGCTGCGGATCGGGTACATCTATCTGATGATCTGGCTCTCCGGACTCCTCATGCTGTGGTATCTCACAGCGAACTTCCTCCGGCAGGCTCGCGTGGCCATCACCAGGCTCTCGACAAGCAGCGGAGGCCACCCATGACCTATATCATCACCCTTGGGCTCATCGGTTTCCTCATTCTGGGGGTTCCGGTCTCCGTCTCCCTCGGGCTCTCGGGGCTGACGGCGTTCTTTCTGGAGCAGGGCGGCCGGATGAACGTCCCCATGATCGCCCAGCGGATGATGTACGGGATCAACAACTTCCTGCTCCTTGCCGTCCCGCTGTTCATCCTGGCCGCCCGCCTCATGAACACCTCCGGGGTCACCAGGCGACTGTTCACCTTTGCCACCACCCTCGTCGGCTTCCTCCCCGGCGGGCTGGGGCACGCCAACTGCGTGGCGAGCCTCATCTTTGCCGGCATGTCCGGGGCCGCCGTCGCCGATGCTGCCGGTCTGGGCCAGGTGGAGCTCAAGGCGATGGACAACGCAGGGTACGACCGGGAATTCAGCGTGGCCATCACGGCGGCGTCCTCTACGATCGGACCGATCTTCCCGCCCAGCATCCCCATGGTCATCTTCGGGCTCGTCGCCGGCGTATCAGTCGGTCGACTCTTTCTCGGGGGGGTTGTGCCCGGCATCCTGATGACCACCGCCCTCATGACCATGGTGTGGGCCTACGCGAGGAAGCGGGACTATCCACGCAGTCCCGTCCCGACCTTTAAAATTCTCGCGAAGAGCTCCGCTCAGGCCTTCCTGCCGCTCATGACCCCCGTGATTCTCCTCGGCGGGATCTGGACCGGATGGTTCACCCCCACCGAGGCGGCCGCCGTGGCTGTTGCCTACGCCCTCGTCCTCGCCAGCGCCATCTATCGAGACCTGAGCTGGAAGGACCTGGTGGAGGCCTTCGTCGGGACCGCCAAGGACACCGCCGCCATCGGCTTCATCGTCGCCGCGGCCTCTTTCTATGGCTGGCTCCTCATGCGCACCGGCGCGCCCACGGCCCTGGCCGAAGGCATGCTGGGCTTCACCCGGAACCCGTTGGCCCTGCTCCTCATCATCAACGTCTTCCTGCTGATCGTCGGCTGCTTCTTCGAGACGATCGTGGCCATCCTGATCCTCGGCCCCATCTTGATGCAGGTGACGGCTCAGGTCGGAATCGACCCCGTGCACTTCGGCCTGATCATGGTCCTGAATCTCATGATCGGCCTGCTCACCCCGCCCTTCGGCGTGGTGTTGTTCGTGATGGTCCAGGTGGGCGGCCTCTCCTTCGAGAAGGTCGTCAGGGCCACGGCGCCGTTCATCGTGCCGCTCCTCGTGGTGTTGGTCCTGATCACGGTGTACCCGCCGCTGGTCACCTGGCTGCCGAACCTGGTGATGGGAAAATAGGCGACGTGCCCCCGACGCCATGGACTGCAAGCTTGCCATTGTCGGCGCCAGATTGATCGACGGCCTGAGCCCCGCACCGGTCCCGTCGAGTGTGGTTCTTGTCGGGACAGACGGGCGGATCTCGGCCGTCGGCCCGACGCCCGAGATGACCGTGCCGGCGGGCGTCCCCAGGCTCCAGGCGACAGGGCTGACGCTCCTGCCCGGCCTCATCGACGGCCACGTGCATCTCACCTGGGACAAGACCCTGTATTTTGCTTATTCTTCTCAGGACTACACCACACGGCTGAACTTGAGGGATCCGGAGCGGCAGTTGGTGCGCGCCGGCCACTACGCCCAGATGGCGCTGGCCGCCGGTGTCACCACGCTGCGCGACTGCGGCGCCGACGACTTCACGGTGCTGGCCTTGCGCGACGCGATCGATGCCGGGGATCTCGTCGGTCCCCGCGTCCTGGCCAGCGGGCGGCCCATCACGACCACGGGGGGTCACATCTACTCCGACTGGGGAACGGACTCCGCCGAGGACGTCAGGCAGGCGGTCCGACTCCTGGCCGGCAAGGGCGTGGACTTCGTCAAGCTCATCCTCAGCGGCGGGACCACGACGCCCGGCACCGACATCACGCGCTCCCAGTACACGCCGGAGGAGCTGCGCGCCGCCGTCGAGGAGGCCCACCGTCTGGGCCTTCCCATCGCCGCCCACGCCATCTCCACCGACAGCATCCGATTGGCGGCCGAGGCCGGTGTCGACACCATCGAGCACTGCTCCTGGATCGGCCGTGATCCCAGGACCACCGTCACCGACAGGGCGGCCGTCGAGCAGATGGTGAGACGCGGGGTGCGCGTGGACCACGCCATCATCCCTCGCCCCTATCTGTTTCCTGACGAGGGCCCAGGTGAGCTGTCCGCCGAGGAGCGCTGGTGGTTGAACATGCTCGAGGTCCGCTGGCCGTTTCTGCACGACATGCGGGCGCAGGGCGTCCTCGTCTTCCTCGGCACGGATGCCGCCTTCGGTCCCTGGCCGGGGACCGACCGCTGGCCGGGCTTCCAGGAGATGGCGCGCGCGATCGAGATCCTGGTCCGCTGGGCCAAGTTCACGCCGATGGATGCGCTGGCTCTGGCCACGCGGGACGCCGCCCGTTCCCTGGGCCTGGATCGCGACATCGGAACGGTGGAGCCGGGAAAACGCGCCGACCTCATCCTGCTCGCGGGGGATCCGCTCGCGGAGCCCAGCGCGCTCCGCCAGGTGGAAATGGTCTTCAGGCATGGACGCTTGGTGGCCCAGCGGGGCAACATCGTCCTGGAGGAAGCCCGAGCCATGCGGGAGCGCCTGTGCGCCTGAACCCAACGCTGCATCTCACCAGGAGCCGACGATGAACTCGCAGCAACTGTTCGAGGCGGCCCAGAAGCACTTGATCGGCGGGGCGGGGGCGGGCGGTCGCTACCACCCGCTGCTGGAGCGCCCGCTGTACCTGAAGCGCGGGAAGGGCTCCCGCATGTGGGACGTGGATGGCAAGGAGTTCATCGACTTCTTCACCGGCAGCGGGGCCAATTTCCTGGGCCACGCTCATCCCGCCATCCATGCGGCCATCCGGCAGGCCCTGGATATCGGGGTCATCTGCAATGGGGAGACGGAATACCACTCGCAACTTGCCGACCTGGTGGCCGAGGCGGTGCCCTGCGCCGAGAAGATCCGATTCGCCAACAGCGGGACCGAGGCGACCATGGGCGCCCTCCGGATCGCCCGCGCCTACACCCGGAAGCCCAAGATCCTGAAGTTCGAAGGCCATTTCCATGGCATGCACGACTATCTCTGGCACAACTGCGCGACCGCCATGGGGCAACGGCGTGACGACGGGACGATTACCCCCATTCCCGATGCGGACGGGACACCAGGAGCCCTGTCCGACCTGATCCTCGTCGTGCCGTTCAACGATGGCGCCGCATTCGAGAAGGCCGTCACGACGCATCGGGACGAGCTGGCCGCCGTGATCCTGGAGCCGATCGCCTACAACCTGGGCTGCGTCCCGGGCGATCCGGAGTTCCTGCGACAGGTGCGCCGGACCTGCACCGATGCCGGCCTGGTCCTGATCTTCGACGAGGTGCTCTCCGGCTTTCGCATGTGCCGGGGTGGCGCGCAGGCATACTACGGGGTGACTCCGGACCTGTGCACGCTGGCCAAGGCGCTGGGGGGCGGCGTTCCCATCGCCGCGGTGTGCGGCAAGACCGAGATCATGTCGGTCCTCAACCCCCTCGGCGGCGCGGTCATGAGCGGGACGTACACCGGACACCTCACCGCCGTGATGGGTGCCCTCGCCTGCCAGACCGAACTCGCCAGGCCCGGCTTCTACGAGCACATCAACGCCCTGGCCGATCGCCTCTACCGCGGGATACGCGAGGCCCTGCGGGTCACGGGCGTCCCCGGCATCGTCCAGGGCATCGGGGCCCGCTTCGGTCTCTACCTCGGCGTGACCGAGCCCGTGACCAGTTACCGGGACGCCACCCGAAGCAGTCGCGAGATGGAGGTCAAGTTTCTGCTGGGCTGCCTGAAGCGCGGCCTCTACCTCCACGACTATGCCCACCCAACGCCCATGCACCACGGGTTCTCATCCCAGCACACCATCCAGGACATCGACCAGGCGTTGAACATCATGGAGGATTCGCTCAAAGACCTCAGGCGGGCCTGACCCGGCCACCGGCCTCGGTGCTGGGCCCAGGACCGGCACATGAGGTTCGAGAGGGCGTCGCGTCAGGCAAATCCCCCCGTACCCCCCTTTGTCAAAGGGGGGCGGAGGGGGGATTTGGGCCGGGGAGGAATCGTCATAGCTACCTGCTGGAAGTGCGGTCGAGACCTGGGCCCGCGGCTCGAGCATCAGAAGATGGTGACCGAGAAAGGCCCGATCTGCTACGCCTGCTTCAACGCCGCGCAGGAAGAGGCGCGTCAGAAGGAGGACACGCCTCGGGACGCCGGCCGGTAGCGCCGGCCGGTAGCAGCTGCGCTGCGTGCGCCCAGGGCGCATGCGACCTCCGAGGCCTCCCCCCACATCTTGACCTGCCTTCGCCAGTACCGTATCGTCGGCCCCGAGCCTGCCTGGGAGGGTCCCGTGAAACTTGGCCTTGGGCTGTACCGGACGCTGCTGAACCCCGAGACGCTGCGCTTCGCGCGGCAGGCCGGAGTCACGCACATCGTGGCGCACCTGCCGGGCCACTTCAGCCGGGGCGTGTCCAAGATCATCACGTCCGATCAGGCGAGTCTCGGCTTCGGGATCTCGAAGGCGGACGACCCGATCTGGACCTACGAGGGCCTGCGCGACCTCAAGGGGCTGATCAACGCGGAGGGGCTCGTGCTGGAAGCGCTGGAGAACTTCGCCCCGGCCCACTGGCACGACGTGCTGCTGGACGGCCCGCGTCGCGCGGAGCAGGTGGAGCACCTCAAGCAGATCCTGCGGGACGCCGGGCGGGTGGGCATCCGGGCGATGGGGTACAACTTCAGCCTGGCCGGGGTCTGGGGGCGGACCGAGGGTCCGTTCGCGCGGGGTGGGGCGCGTTCCGTCGGCTTCGAGAACCCGGCGCAGGCACCGATCCCTGCCGGGATGGTCTGGAACATGATCTATGATCCCGCCCGCTTCGAACCCGACAACCCGGGGGAAACCGTGGCGCCCGTCGGCACCGAGGAGATCTGGCGGCGCCTCGCCGCGTTCCTCGGCGACATGATCCCCGTGGCCGAGGAGGCCGGGGTCAGGCTGGCGCTGCATCCTGACGACCCCCCCTTGCCGGAGCTACGCGGGGCGGCCCGCCTCGTGTACCACCCCGACCTCTTCCAGCGCGTCCTCGATCTTGCGCCCAGTCCGATGAACGCGCTGGAGTTCTGCGTGGGCACGGTATCCGAGATGGCCGCGGCGGACGTGTACGCGGCCGTGGACCGTTACAGCCGCACGGGCCGCATCGCCTACGTGCACCTGCGAAACGTCCGGGGCAAGGTCCCGCGCTACCACGAGACCTTCATAGACGACGGGGACACGGACATGCTCCGCGTGCTCCAGATCCTCCACAAGAATGGCTTCGACGGCGTCATCATCCCCGACCACACCCCCCTCTTCGAGTGCGCCGCCCCGTGGCATGCGGGGATGGCTTACGCCCTGGGCTGGATGCGGGCCGCTCTCGTGGCCGTCGAGCGCGGCTGACCCCCTCCGGAGCGATTCGGAGGGGCTGCAAATGTGACGCATCCCCTCCAAAAGAAAAAAGGGGCGGGGGAAAACCACCCCGCCCCTCGTCTTCAGCCCCTACTTGCTCTGCTTCTTGACCTCGACCTGCGCCAGCTTCTCGTAGTGACGGATGATGGCCGAATGATCGGCGTCCCCCATCCCGTCCACCTTCAGCGCCTGCATGATCTCCATCGCCTGGGCCGTCAGCGGCAGCGGCACGCCGACCGCGTGACCGGCCGCCAGGGCGTTGTCCAGGTCCTTGATGTGCAGGTTGATCCGGAAGCCGGGCTTGATGTTCCGCGCCAGCGCCATGGGCGCCTTGGCGTTGAGGACCGTGCTCCCGGCCAAGCCGCCCTTGATGGCCTCGAACACCAGCTCGGGGTCCACCCCCGCCTTCGTCGCCAGCACCAGGGCCTCGGACATGGCCGCGATGTTCAGCGCCACGATGATCTGGTTGGCCAGCTTCGTCACATTGCCGGCGCCGACCTCGCCGCACAGCACCACGCTGGCCCCCATGGTCTTCAGGACCGGGAGCGCCTCGTCGAAGTCCGCCTTGGCCCCGCCCACCATGATGGACAGCGTGCCGTCGATCGCCTTCGGCTCGCCGCCGCTCACCGGCGCATCCAGGAACCGGATGCCCTTCTTCTTCAGTTCGACCCCCACCTCCCGGGAGACCAAGGGGTCGATGGAGGACATATCCACCACCAGCGAACCCGGTTTGGCGCCTTCCAGCACGCCGCTGGGACCCAGGATGGCCGCCCTCACGTGCGGCGAGTTCGGCACGATGGTGATGATGAGGGGGCACTGCTCTGCGACTTCCTTCGGCGACTTGGCCCCCTTGGCCCCTGCCGCCACGACCTCTTGCATGGGGGCCGGCACGATGTCGTACACCACGAGCTCGTGTCCGGCCTTCAAGAGGTTCTTGCTCATCGGCTTGCCCATGATCCCCAGTCCGATGAACCCGATCTTGGCCATGTCTGCGTCTCCTCCCGTTCTGACGGTTCCCGTGTCAGGCCAACTGGCAGGCGTACTCCTTGATCCAGTCCAGAGACTTCAGGGTGTCAGGCTGCGGGACGTACTCGCACCCGACGTATCCCTTGTACCCGAGCTTGTCCAGCTCGGCAAAGAGGAAGGAATAGTTGATCTCGCCGGTGCCCGGCTGATGGCGCCCGGGGTTGTCCGCGACCTGGATGTGGTCGATCTTGGAGAAATGGTCCCGCAGCGTCTGGGAGAGGTTCCCTTCCTCCCGCTGCGCGTGGTAGACGTCGTACTGCACGTACGCGTTGGGCCGGCCCGCCTCGGCCAGCACGTCGAGGGCCTCCTGGGTCCGGTTGAGGAAGAAGCCCGGAACGTCGTAGTGGTTGATCGACTCGACCACCAGCTTGACGCCGATCTCGCCCAGGGCGTCGGCGGCAAGCCGGACGCCCTCCACCAGCGTCTGCCGGTGCTCCTCCCGCGAGTGGCCGGGGACCATCTTGCCCGCCAGGCAGTTCAGGCGGGGGGCGCCGAGAACCTTGGCATAGGACACCGCGGTCTTGACGCCTGCGCGGAACTCCTCCACCCGGTTCGGACTCGCCCCGATGCCGCGGTCGCCGCCGGCCCAGTTGCCGCTCGGCAGGTTGAAGAGCACAACCTGCAGGCCGTTCCTGTCCAGCATGTCTCTGACCTTCTCGGCCGGGTGGTCGTACGGGAACAGGAACTCCACGTACTTGAAGCCCGCCTGCTTCGCGGCAGCAAAGCGGTCCAGGAATGGAACATCCGTGAACAGCATGGTCAGGTTGGCTGCGACCACTGGCATCGAGTGTTCCCCCTTCGTATCGGGATTGGCGAGGTGGCTCCTTCGGACAGGCGGATGAATCGGAGGGCCGGAACCGAGGCCGCAGGGCGAGAACTGCAGCTGAAGCTCGACGGCCGGCCACGGATCAACTCGCCGTGCATGCTATGGCCGGCTCCTCGAGCGCCTCCAACTCCTTCGCGGCCGCCTACGGGCCGGGCACCTGGGTATCCGCCTGGATGTGCGGCATCATCACGGTCGGAGGCATCGGCAACCGCCCCGGTGCCGCGTCTGGGCTTCCTGCGGCCCTCCGGTGAGGGCCGGGACACGCTAAACTGCCATCTCCGGGGTGTCAAGGGAAAAGGCCCGGGAATCCCCGGGTCACACTGGCCATTCGACCGGAACCGGGAATGACCTTGCGACCGGACGGGATCCGGAGGTACAGGGGGGAAATGCCGCGACTCAGCACCAACCGGAGCGCCGTGCTGGTCGCCATTGCCATGCGGCGTCACAGGAAGCGGACCCCCGCTTGGTCATGGGTCGTTCCCGCGGATCAGACCGGTTCGATCCCGCGCTCCTTGAGCCACGTCACGCCAAACTCCCTCAGCTTGAACTTCTGGATCTTGCCGCTCGCGGTCATGGGGTAGGTGTCCACGAAGAATACGTACTTGGGAACCTTGAAGCTCGCGATCTTCCCCCGGCAGAAATCCCGCACGTCCTCTTCGGTGATGGTGGCGCCGGTCTTCCGGATCACGAAGGCCCCGACCTCCTCGCCGTACTTGGGGCTGGCGATGCCGGCCACCTGGATGTCCCGGATCCCCTCCATGCGGAGGAGGAACTCCTCGATCTCGCGGGGAGAGATGTTCTCGCCCCCGCGGATGATCATGTCCTTGATCCGGCCCGTGATCTTGAAGTAGCCATTCCCGTCCATGGTGCCGAGGTCGCCGGAGTGCAGCCACCCGTCCCGGTCGACGGCCTGCAGGGTGGCCTCGGGCAACTGGTAGTAGCCCTTCATCACATTGTAGCCCCGGCACACGACCTCGCCCTGCGTCCCCGGCGGCACCTCCGTGTTGGTCTCGGCGTTCACGATCCGCACCTCGATCCCCGGCAGGCGCCGCCCCACCGTGGAGACCCGGAGCTCGATGGGGTCATCGGTGGAGGTCTGGGTCATGACCGGCGAGCCCTCGGTGAGGCCATAGGCGATGGTGATGTCCCGGCACTTCATGTCGGAGATCACGCGCTTCATGATCTCCATGGGGCAGGGGGAGCCCGCCATGATGCCGGTGCGCAGCGAGGAGAGGTCGAACATCGGGAACATGGGGTGGTTCAGCTCGGCGATGAACATCGTCGGCACGCCGTAGAGCGCCGTGCACTTCTCCTTCTGCACCGACGCCAGGGCCAGCAGCGGGTCGAAGCTCTCCAGGGTCACCAGGGTGGCCCCGTGGGTGAGAACGGCCATGACCCCCAGCACCAGGCCAAAGCAGTGGAACAGGGGCACGGTCAGGCAGAGTCGCTCGGCTTCGGTGAACTGCTGCCGCTCGCCGATGTGGAAGCCGTTGTTCAGGATGTTGTGGTGGGTGAGCATCACCCCCTTGGGGAAGCCCGTGGTGCCCGAGGTGTACTGCATGCTGATGACCTCGTGGCAGGTGAGGTCGGCCGCGGCCCGCCTGAGGGCCTCGTCGCCGGTGTGTGCCCCGAGGAGGAGCAGCTCCTGGGTGTTGTACATGCCCCGGTGCTTCTCCGGTCCGATGAAGATCACGCTCTGGAGCCTGGGGAAGCGCGCGCTCTGGAGCCGGCCGCGCTCGCAGGATTTCAGCTCGGGCACCAGCTCGTTGATCATGCCCACGTAGTCGATGTCGCGGAAGCCGTCGATGAGGCAGAGCGCCTTGATGTCCGATTGCCGCACCAGGTACTCCAGTTCGTGGATCCGGTAGGCGGTGTTCACCGTGACCGCGACCACCCCGATCTTGGCCGTGGCGAACAGCAGCCCGAGCCAGTCCGGCACGTTGGTGGCCCAGATCCCCAGGTGGTCCCCCTTGGTGAACCCGATGGCCAGGAGGCCCTTGGCGAGCGCGTTCACCCGGCGGTCGAACTCCGCATAGGTGAAGCGCAGGTTGCGGTCGGGGTAGACCATGAACTCCCGGTCGGGATGGCGGGCGACCTGCCCCTCCAGGACCTGGCCGAGGGTCTCGGTGATGTATTCCATGCTGCACCTCCCGGCATCAGAACGGCGCGTACACCACCGCCAGGATCTGGGCGGGCCCGTCCCCGGCGCAGTGCACGCTGTGCGCCACGATGCTGTCGTAGTAGATCGAGTCACCCGCCGACAACCGGTGGGTCTCGCTGCCGTAGGTGATCTCCACCTCCCCGGAGAACACGAAGATGAACTCTTCCCCCTCGTGGGCCGACATCTTGACCTCCTGGGCCGAGGAGGGGTGGATATCGATCAGGAAAGGCTCCATGTGGCGGCCGGTCTTGTTGGCCGCCAGGGAGAAGAAGTCGAGGTCGCTGTGCCCGGGGTGGTTCTTGTCCGAGACGTGCATCACCTTGCGCTTCTCCCCCGCGCGCACCACCACGGGTCCCACGTTCTCCTGGTCGTCGAGGAAGGTCCCCAGCCGCACCCCCAGGGCCCGGGCGATGCGGATCAGGGGTCCGAGGGAGGGAATCAGGTCACCCGACTCGATCTGCCCGACCACCTCCGCCTTCAGCCCCGCCCGGTCCGCCAGTTGTTCGAGGCTCAGACTTCGCGATTCGCGCACCAGCGTGAGCTTCCCCGCAATCGTGTTCTTCTCCGCCATGACTCACCTCGCTGCCCTGCGTGGTTGGCATGCCCACTCCCGCCCATTCGATACCGGGACCCGTGTGAGGCATTCTGCACAGATTTCCGATTCGTTCAAGCAAATGCGACAGCGCTCGAGGCAAATGTCCGGGTCGTCCGGGAGGCATCGCACGACTTGCTCAGCGCACGGACATCAGGTTCGCGACGGCGGGCAGCATGGGCTTCAAGACCTTGAGCGCGACCAGGCCGAAGGCGTCGATGGCCAGGTGCGCGCCGATGGCCGGCCAGATGCTCCTTCGCCAGGCGGCCAGCCCCCCCAGCGCGAGTCCGGCCATCGTCGTCTGCATGAGGCCCAGCCCACCCTGGTAGCCATGACCCGCGCCGAAGCAGAGCGCCGTGAGGACCACGGCCAGCGCGTCCCGGCGCATCGCGGCGTGCCGGGTCTCCCCCGCCGGCAGCGACGCGCGCAGCCGGCCCAGCAGGAACCCGCGGAAGACGGTCTCTTCCCAGATCGCGGCGAACGCGGCCAGCGGGAAGATCGCCTCCGTCGGCACCTCCGCCAGCTTCCCCAGCCAGGTCGCCCTCTGCGCCGCGATGGCCTCGAGGTTCCCTTGCATGCTGAGGTAGGCGCTGATGAAAACGAGATTCACGACGTAGGTGCCGACGAACCCCAGCAGGCTCCAGCCGAGCGTCGATCCGACCGTCTGGCGCCCGAGCCCGAGCGACTCGCGCCACGAGGCATCCCGCCGGACGTAGAGCCCGGTGACAAGAAGCATGAGCAGGCCGAGGACGAGCGCGGAGAGAATGGGCGCCGCGAGACGGTCGCCCATGCCGCCGAACAGGATCCCGCCGCCGTAGACACTGGCGTAGAAGAGGGCCAGCAACACTCCGGCCTGCCGCCGCGCCGCGCCGGGCGCGAGCCCTGATGGAAAGGGGGAAATCATGCGGCTATTATAGCTGGTTTCCATGCAACGGGCATGTGTTCTGATCGGAAGTGATGCTTCCGGCCCTGCCCGTTCTGGCTTCTTCGGGGCCCTGCGATTCCCTTCGCAGCTCTTGTGTGTCATAATCATCGGCGAAAGTGGATGGTAGGGGAGGAAGTCATGCGATTGGATCTCACGATCGAGCTTCCCGAAAATCTACCCGAAGAGCAACGCCAGGCGGCCGCCAAAGCCGCGCAAGAGGCGGCGATCCTGAGGCTGTTCCGCGACGGCGCCATCTCCAGCCGGGTGGCGGCGCAGGCCTTGGGACTTTCCTATCGCGGATTCCTTGACCGGCTAGCCGAGTTCGGCATTCCGGCGGCTCGCGGCCCGTTGGCCTCAGGTACGCTTGAGTCCTTTCGCTGACAGGTCCCGTATGTCCCTCCCAAGCACGGCATGATCGCGGTCCTGGACTCCAACGCGGTGATCGGGTTCGCTAAAGGCGAATGCCTGGAGTAGATCCGCGCTCTCTTCCAGCAAGTTCTCATTCCCGCCGTGGTGCGCCGTGAGGTGATCGAGGAAGGCGCAGGCCGACCCGGCTCTCGCGAGCTCTTGGGAGCGCTGGGAGCGTGGGCTGAGGAAAGACTTCCCGTTGGCAAGACCCTCGACCTCGGGATGCCCACGGTCAGCGCCGATGATCAGGCGGTTCTCGCCCTGGCAGTGGAAACCAGTGCTATCTTGGTTACCGACGATGCCGTCTTGCGGCGAGAAGCCGAGCGGCTGGGAATCCTGACGCTGGGCACCGTCGAAACGGTGTTGTTCCTCAAGCGGCGGCAAGCGCTCCCCGCGGTGAAGCCCGTTCTTGATCTCATGCAGGCGCGTGGCTACCAAATCGAACCCACCCTCTACGCGCAGGCGCTTCAGTTGGCCGGGGAAACTCCCTAGCTCTTCACCCTCGTCCCGGGGATAGACGCCGTCCGGCGGGGGCGGACCTTGCGCCGGAAGCTCTCGTACGGGACCGGATGTGAGGGAGATCCTCGCCTTCGGCCTCGCAGTGATCTTTACAGATGCTCGGCTTAGGACCAGGAGGGAGTCAAGGGTCGAATGGGTAACGGCGCGCATGGGGCGCGAGGGGAAGAGGATCGACCGAGGAGACGATTCCAACCCGACGAAACACGGAGTGTCATTCAGCAGACAGGAGGCGCATCAGGTCGAAAGTTCCTTCAGCACCTACGGGTCCCCCATTACGGTGTGGTCGCAGGTCCCCATGACTGAGCACCCAGAGATGGGCAGTGAAGGAGAAGGGATGCATCGCGTGAGTGTGGCATCTTCCTACGAAGCTCACTTATTCTTTCTCCTCTTCCGATGTGGACGACTTTGCGCCGCCCTTTTCTTGGATTGAGCCTTCAGCCTCCGCTGTCTTTCCTTGGCCTGCAATGCGGCCAGTTCCCGGCGTTCCTTCTTCGCTAGTCCAGCCTGTCGCTGAGCAGCCTCCTTTGCCTTTCTTTCAGCAATCACCTCCAACTCAAGATCCTCAGCCTTTTGGGCGTAAAGGCTATCTAGAACGACGGGTGCTTCGAGATCACCAACTTCCTTAAAGGCCCCCTGGTGCCTCCTCCCCCTCCTGTGGGCTCAGCCGCGCAGGGACTCCAGGACGCGGATGAGCTTGTCGGCGGTCATCGGGATAGCCATGTTGTGGATGTTGTTGCCCGGGCTGCAGGTGATCTCGGCGACCTTCCGCAGATCCTCCGCCGTCGCCTCCTTGAGGCCGATGGCCGCCAGGCTCGCCGGGAGGCCCACATCCCGGTAGAAGCCCAGCAACTCCATCCGCTCGGCCTCGGGCCAGCCCTCCAGGATGGATTGCACCACCACGCCGAAGGCCACCTTCTCCCCGTGCATGTAGGCCGCGCCGGCTGGGAGGGCGCTCAGGCCCGCGTACAGGCCGTGGCAGGCCGCCAGGCCGCCGCTCTCGAATCCCAGGCCGCTCAGCAGGGTGTTGGCCTCGACGATGGCCTCGAAGGCCGGGCTCACGTGCTTCGCCTCCGCATCCGCCCGCGCCTGGCGGCCGTGCTGGAGGACCACCCGATAGCACAACTCGGCGAGCGCCAGCGCCGCCTGGGCCTGCGAGCCTCCCACTGCGTTACGGGCCGCGCCTGCCGCATTCGCTCGCGCCTCGGGCCAGGTCGAGAGGGCATCGCCCATCCCGGCGACCAGGAACCGCACGGGGGCCTTCACGATGACCGCCGTATCCACCAGGACCAGAGCCGGGTTGGCGCGGAGCCGGGCGACCCGGACCTGGACGTGGTTGTCGTCGTAGAGGACAGCCACCCGGCTGGTGGGGGCGTCAGTCGAGGCGATGGTGGGGACCATGGCCGAGGGCAGGTGCAGGCACTCGGCGATGAGCTTCCCCGTGTCCAGCGACTTCCCGCCGCCTGCGGCAGCGATGGCCGACGGCCCCCAGGCCTTGGCCGTCTCGGCGAGCGCGGCCACCGTCGCCTCCGTGCACTCGCCCGGGAAGCGCTCCGCTCGCCAGAGGAGCCCCTCCGTCCGGCAGGCCTCGGCCAGCGCCGGCTGCACATCGCTCCAGACGTTCGGATCCACGACCCCCAGGATTCGCCCGCCCAGGCGGGCGAGGTGGGGACCAGCCGTCTTCAGGATCCCCGGCGCCTGGACGTAGGTGCCGGGAGCGGCGAAGATCAGCGGAAGGCGATCGACCATCGGGGACCTCCTGGAGAGGGTTCACACGCTCTGATTGATGATCCCGCGCGCAAGCTGCCGGCACCACGAGGGACGTACCGGCTGCTCGTCAGATCGCCCCCGAGGACTTGAGGTCGGCAATCTCCTGGAGGCTGTAGCCCAGGAGGTCGGCCAGGACGACCTCGTTGGCGGCGCCCATGGGCAGGCCCGGGAAGCGGATCTTGCCCGGCGTTCCGGACATGCGGATGGGGACCTCGGGGAGCGGGATCTCTCTGCCTGACGCCGGATCGAACACGGAGGCGATGCTCCGCCGCGCAATGACGTGGGGGTCCGTGACGATGTCCGCCATGGTATAGATGGGGCCGATGGTCACGCCCGCCTTCTCGCACTCACCCAGCACCTCGCAGAGCGGTCGCACCTTGATCCAGTCCCCGATGACGCGGTTCAGGACATCCCGGCTGGCTTTCTGGATCCGCTCCTGGTTGTCCCGGAAGCCCGGGGTCTGCTTCAGCTCGGGATGGCCCACGAGATCCATCAGCCGCTCGAAGGTGGCCTGGGAGCTGGCCGAGAGGGCCGCCCACTTTCCATCCTTGGTCTCGTAGCTGTTCCGTGGCGCCGTGTAATGCGCCTCGTTCCCCATGGGCGTGGGTGGAGTCCCCGACAGGGCGTAGGTCACGAGATCGGGCCCCATGAGGGAAAAGAGGGGCTCGTAGAGCGAGAGGTCCATCTCCTGGCCGCCGTACTCCCCGCGCTTGCTGTGACGGAGCGCCATGATCACGCCCAGGGCCAGGTGCAGGCCGGCGATCATGTCCGCCAGGGGAACCGGGGAGTTCGTGGGCGGGCCGCCCGGGTGGGCGTTCATGAAGGTGAAGCCGCTCATGGCCTCGGCCAGCGTGCCGAAGCCCGGCTTGGCGGCGGAGGGGCCGGTCTGGCCGTAGCCAGAGACGCGGCCGATGATCAGGCCCTTGTTCAGCTCCCAGAGCCTGGCGGTGGAGAAGCCGAGGCGGTCGAGAGTCCCCGGGCGCATGTTCTCCAGCAGGACATCGGACCGCTCCACGAGCTGGGTGAGGATTCGCTGACCCTTGGGATGCTTCAGGTTCAGCGTGAGAGGCAGCTTGTTCCTCGAGGCGTGCAGCCAGAAGGGCTGGTAGCGCTCCTCGACCATCGCCCAGTAGCGGATGGCGTCGGGGACGTTGGGGGGCTCGACCTTGATGACCTCGGCGCCGTAGTCGGCGAGGGTCGTGGCCCCGAACGGGGCGGCGACCACCGATCCCAGGTCGATGATCCGGACGTCCTTGAGCGGGGCGCCGGATTGCGCCGACTCATGGCGCCGCGCCCGGATAAACTCGGTGAGATCCGTCCCGTCCATGAGGGCTCTCCCTAGCGTGTCTTCCAGCTTCGGTTCCAGTCGGCGTCGGCGGGGAAGATGCCGGGGCCGGCGCCCACGACGGGCGGCGACGCGAACCAGTCCTTCACCGTCTCGTTCCACGTTCGGAAGTGAGGGGTGGTCATGTGGAAGTCGAACGCCGCCCGGTCCCTGTACACCTCGTACAGGTAGATGCGGTTCGGCTCCTTCTCGTCCTGGATGATGTCGAAGCGCACACAGCCGGGCTCGGTGCCCACCGAGCCGCGGGCGTCATCCAGCATCGCCGCCACGAACTTGTCCTTGCATCCGGGCTTGATATCGATGGTCACCACCAGGATGTACATGGACCCCCCCTTTCAATCGGTGCGGTGTGCGCCATCCCTCCACGCGCAGGCTGCACTCATGGCTCAGCTCTTCTCACCGTTTCCCGCGGCGAGACGCTACCCGCGACCACGGAGGGAGTCAAGTGGAAAGCAGCGGGAGGCTTGCACTGGAAATGGACACGGTGTACGCTCCACCAGATGGATGGCCCCCCTGGTCCCGAGGCCGGACAGCGAGATCCATCGCAGGGCGACGGGATCGATGACTTCGGGTACGAGACCGCGGGAGGAAGGAGGTGGGGCAGAGGGGGTCGCAGGGCCCCCATCAGCGACGGCCACCCGCCACGGGTATGACGGCTCGGGCACGGAGAGCGATTCGAATCTTACGGCTTCGTCCACACAAGGAGGTTGCCATGAAGGTCCGAGGCATGGCTCTGGTGGCAGTGCTGGTGCTCCTCTCGTTGGCGCTGGTGCCGGCGGTCCCTGCCCAGCAGGCGAGCCGCCTGGACGACATCGTGAAAGCCGGCGCGGTGCGGATCGGGGTCTTCACGGACCTGGAGCCGTATGGGTTCCTGGACGCCGGCGGAAAGAACGTGGGCTATGACGTGGACATCGGCACCGAGCTGGCGAAGCGGCTGGGTGTGAAAATTGAGTTCGTCCAGGTCGCGGGCCCCACGCGAGTCCCCTCCCTGGTGGCCGGGAAGGTGGACGTCGTCATCGCCGACTTCACCCGGACCCTGGAGCGCAGCAAGCTCATCGCGTTCACCGATCCTTACATCGTCGTCGGCAACACCTACATGGTTCTGGCCAAGCGGGCCGAGCTCAAGACCGCCGCCGACCTGAACAAGCCCTCGATCAAGGTCGCCATCTCCCGTGGGGGGACCTCCGAGCAGACGGTCCCCGCGTCCCTGCCCAACGCCACCCTGGTCCGCTTCGACAACTACAACGACATCCTGACCGCGGTCCGCACCGGCAAGGCGGACGTGGTCTCCGAGGACAACATCTTCACCGGCCAGCAGGTCGCCAAGAGCCCGAAGGAGTGGAAGGTGATCCCCGGCCTCTTCTCCCACGAGGACATCTGCATCGGCGTCCCCAAGGGGGATTTCGTCTGGCAGAACTGGGTGAACCTCTTCGTCCACGAGATCAACGTGGACGGCACCAACAAGGCGCTCTTCAAGAAGTGGTTCAAGGCCGACATCATGAAGGTCCTTCCCAGCTACTGATACCTGTCGGCACCCAGGGGAGGGGGATGGGGTCCATCCCCCTCCCCTGTTCTCATCCCCTTCCGACGAGGTCCGGCGATGACCGAGAAGTTCGTGCTCGACTGCGCGTATTGCGGAGGCCGGCACGCCGCCTCATACCTGGGGATGCGCTGCGAGCGCTGCGACGGGCCGCTGGTCGTCAACACCGACCTCGGCGCGCTGAGGGCCGCGAGGCCCCCGCAGGCAATCTTACGCGATCCCGCCCTGCCCGGGATGTGGAGCTACTTCTCGCTGCTCCCGATCACCGACCGGGGTGCGGTCGTCTCCCTGGGGGAAGGCAGTACCCCGCTCACGCGGGCGGAGCGCCTGGCGGAGTCCCTGGGAATCGACCGGCTCTATCTGAAGGATGAGACCCGCAATCCCACCGGATCCTTCAAGGATCGAATGCTCGCGGTGGGCGTCGCCCGGGCGCGCGAGCTCGGCAAGAAGACCATCGCCGTGCAGTCCTCGGGAAACGTCGCCGCGGCGGCCGCGGCCTACGCGGCCAGGGCCGGGCTGCAGGCCAAGATCTTCGTCCCCCGCACCGCCCCGGAGGAGAAGCTCGTCCAGGTCCTGATGTACGGGGCCGACCTCTTCCGCATCGACCACGACTCCCCCACGGACATCTTCGACCTGCTGCGCTGGGCCTGCGACGAGTTCGGCTGGTACCTCGCCTCCACCGCGGCCATCTTCAACCCCTTCACCCTGGAAGGGGCCAAGACCATCGCCTACGAGATCGCCGAGCAGATGGGGTTCGACCTGCCGGAGTGGATCATCGTGCCCGTGGGGGGTGGGGGGAACATCGGGAGCCTGTGGCGTGGGTTCAAGGACCTCCGCGACCTCGGCCTGATGGCGCGATTCCCCCGCATGCTCGGCGTGCAGGCGGCCGGCTGCGCCCCCATCGTGGAGGCGATCCGGCTGGGCCGGACCGCGCAGGAGGCCCTGACGTGGCGCTGGCCCAGGATCGACACCGTCGCCGGCGCCATCGCGGATGACGTGGTCTTCGATGCCCACATCGCCCTGCCGGCGGTGCGGGAGTCCCACGGTGCCGCCGTCGCCGTGACCGACGACGAGACGCTGGCCATGGAATCCCTGCTCGCCCGCACCGAAGGGATCTTCGTGGAGCCGGCCAGCGCCACCGCCCTTGCCGCCCTCAAGCAGCTCCTGGATCAAGGACGGATCACGCGACGGGACCGCGTCTGCTGCGTCCTCACCGGGCTGGGCTTCAAGGACATGCAAACCGCCAGAAGGCTGGTCCCGCCGATCGAGACCCTCCCCCTGAGTCGCGAGGCCATCGCCGCCCGCGTGCGCCGGCAATGAGGTCGGCATGAGAGGGAGCTATACCTTCGACTTCATGGCGGTGCTGCGCTACTGGCCGGAGCTGCTCCAGGGGGCGTGGCTCGCGGCGCTGTTGAGCATCCTCACCTTCCTCCTCGGGACCGTCTTCGGCATCTTCGGGGCCATCGGGCGCATCTCAAGGCGGCGCGCCGTCTCCGCCGCCAGCAGCCTCTACGTGGAGCTGTTCCGCAACACGCCGCTCCTGGTCCAGATGTACATCTTCTATTACGGTCTCGATGCCCTGTCCATCAATCTGAGCGCCTTCACGGCGGCCCTCCTGGCCATGTCGCTCAACTCCGGGGCCTACGAGACCGAGATCATCCGCGGGGGCATCCTCGCCGTGGGCAAGGGGCAGCTGGAAGCGGCCTTCTCCATCGGCATGACCTACACGCAGACGCTCCGGAAGGTGGTCATCCCCTACGCCCTGCAGGTGATCTTCCCCCCGCTCGGCAACCAGTTCATCGGCATCATCCTGGGGTCTTCCGTGGCCTCCATCATCACCGTCCCCGAGATCACCTACGTGGCGCTGAACATCGGGTCGCGCTCGTACCGGGACTTCGAGACCTTCCTCGTGATCTGGGTGATCTACCTGGCATTGAACCTGGCCCTCTCGGCCCTCTTCAAGCTGACGGGGAGGATCGCCTTCCGTCCGATCCTCTGAAAGGCTCCGTGCGGTGGAGAACCAACCGGTCGCCGTCCAGTACGCCGTCTTCTTCCTGAAGGCCGCGGGCGTCACCCTGGGCCTCTCGGCCCTGTCGCTGCTCGTGGGATCGGTCATCGGCTTCGGCTTCAGCCTGATGCGGATCTCCGGGCAGCGGGTCTGCTCCGCCCTGGCCTTCGCCTACGCGGAGATCTTCCGCGGGACGCCCATCCTGGTGCAGCTCTTCCTGGTGTACTTCGGGTTGCCCATCGTCTTCCACATCAACGTCTCCGCCTTCACCACCGTGGCCGTGAGCCTGATCCTGTACACCGCCGGCTACATGACCGAGATCTTCCGCGCGGCCATCCAGGCGGTGGATCGCGGGCAGTGGGACGCCTCCTACACGATCGGGATGACGTACACCCAGGCCCTGTTCAAGGTCATTGTCCCGCAGGCCATGCGCATCGCGGTCCCTCCCACCCTCGGGCAGTTCATCTCGATCCTCAAGGACTCCTCCCTGGCCTCCATCATCGGCTTCATGGAGCTGACCAAGGCCGGGATGGCGGTCCGGGCGCGGACCTCGAGCACGTTGCTGGCCTTCGGCATGGTCACGTGCCTCTACTTCGCCATCTGCTACTCGCTGTCGATCGCGTCCCGGCGCGTCGAGCTTCGCCTGAAGAAGGCCTGACCCACGCGCCCCGGGGTGAGGCATGCCCATCCTGCAAACGGAGAACCTGAACAAGTACTACGACGGGCTCCACGTGCTCAAGAACGTCTCCTTCAGCGTGGAGCGAGGGGAGACGCTGATCATCCTGGGGCCCAGCGGCAGCGGCAAGAGCACGCTCCTGCGCTGCCTGAACCAGCTCGAGCGCATCGACAGCGGGACGATCTATTTCGAGGGGCGGCCGCTCGCCTACGATCGCCGGTCGGTGTACCGGAACCGGCGGAACTTCGGGATGATCTTCCAGTCGTTCAACCTCTTCCCGCAGAAGACCGCCCTGGAAAACATCACCCTCGGGCCGATGACCGTGGGGAAGGTCCCGCGGGCCGACGCCGAACGGGAGGCCCTGGCGTTCCTCGACAAGGTCAAGCTGAGCGACAAGGCGCACACCTATCCGGCCAAGCTGTCCGGCGGCCAGCAGCAACGGGTGGCCATCGCCCGGGCCCTGGCGATGCACCCCAAGGTCCTGCTCTTCGACGAGCCGACCTCGGCCCTGGACCCCGAGACCATCGGCGACGTGCTGGAGGTCATGCGCAAGCTGGCCCAGGAAAAGACCACCATGATCGTGGTGACGCACGAGCTGGGCTTCGCCCGCGAGATCGCGGTGCGCGTCATCTTCATGGACGCGGGGGAGATCGTGGAGGAGGGACCGTCGCAGGCACTGCTGACGCGACCGAGATCCGCGAGGCTGACCGCATTCCTTGAAGCCGTCATCCACAAGTAGGCAAGGAGGCAGCATGAAGATCACGGATGTCCGGACCACCATCGTGTCCATTCCCTTCAAGAAGCCCGAGATCTGGTCCATGGGGAGACGCGAGGGCGTCTCCAACGTCATCATCGAGGTCGAGACGGACACGGGGCTCACCGGCCTGGGCGAATCCATCGGGTTCCCCTCGTGCGACGTGGTCAAGCCGATCATCGATTCCTGGAAGGACGCCCTGCTTGGAGAGGATCCCCTCCGGACCGAGTCGCTCATGCACCGGGTCGAGGTCCAGGGGGGCTGGCACCATTTCGACCACACCGGGAACGTCGCGCGCGCGGGCGTGGACATCGCGCTCTGGGATCTGGTGGGCAAGGCGGCCGGCCTCCCCCTCTACGTCGTGTTTGGCGGCCTGGTCCGGGAGAGCATGTCCTTCATGTACTTCCTGCCTCGGGGCCCGATCAAGGAGATGACCGCTCAGGCCGCCCGAGGGGTCAAGGAGGGCTGGGAGACGATCTACATCAAGGTCGGCGTGGACATCGAGGAGGAGATCGAGGTCGTGCGGGCCATCCGGAAGACCGTGGGGCCACGCCCCAGGATCCGGGTGGACGCGAATGAGGCCTGGAGGCGCCCCGAGGCGCTGCGGTTCATCCGCGCGGTGGAGCCTTTCGGGATCGAGTTCTTCGAGCAGCCGATCCTCAAGGAGGATTTCGACGGACTCAAGTGGCTGCGCGGGATGACCTCCGTGCCCATCGCCGCCAATCAAAGCTGCTGGACGGAACAGGACATCCTGAAGCTCATCCGGCAAGAGGCGGCCGACATCATGCTGCTCGATCCGTGGCAGATCGGCGGCCTGGCCCGTTTCGCCCGGGCCGCCTGGATCGCCCAGGTGGCCGGGGTGGCGGCGGTCAGGCACAGCTGGTGCGAGCTGGGGATCGGGACGTATGCCTCCATGCACGTCATGGCCGCCTCGGCGAACTTCCCGATGGCGAACCAGGCCTATCCCGAGTACCTCTCCGATGACGTCTGCAAGGGTGACCTCTTCCGCTTCCAGAAGGGCCGTCTGTCCATCCTGCACGGTCCGGGCATCGGCGTGGAGCTGGACCGGAAGAAACTAGAGAAGTACGCACACGTCTACAGGCAGGAAGGCGAGTTTTTCCCGTACGCCCCGAAGGAACATCCGAGGAAGAAGGGCTGACGATTCCCGGAGGCGCCCCGAACCGAGCCTGTTTCTTCTGACCCCGCTGGAATGGACCGACACGAGTGAGGGGAAGGATCCTCCTCTCCTCAGCGTCTGGGCCGCCGGTTGACTGGATTTGATGACCGGCGGCCCAGGTAACACCGCTCCTCCCTTGAACCTGCCTTTCCGACCCATCCCTCGCTTTCCAGTCCCACTCTCTCACAAACAGCCAGCTTCATGGTCGCAACCGGGCTTCAATTGCCATTCCGAGGTATGAAAATATGGCTCCATCCTCGCGGTAGTCAGACAGTTGTGGCAACGTGTCTCATAGGATATGAAACAGATGAAATCCATATTCTCTGCTGTGTTAACAATAAGTTTGGCTTTGCGATGGGTTATGGCTGTAACAGAAAATAAAACAAGCTGGTCTTTCACTTGCACTTTCCATGTACCTGAATTCTGCCGGTCCAACCACCGGACCAGGCAAAAAATATAGAGCAAACACACCCACTATCTCCCGGGAATCTTCTTGATTTTCCGGATTGCCGACCGGCACGGACTTCGGAGGATGGACGCGATATGAGTGATGGAACGATACATCTCGTGCTGCTTGCTGGCGCCATAGCCTGCGCCTACTGCGCCATGACGGCGAAGCGTATGCTGGCGTCCACCCTGTACCTGGCCGGCGTGAGCGCCGAGGTGGCGATCCTCCTGTACATGCTGGGCGCCTATCAGGTCGCCGTCATCGAGCTGAGCGTGGGGGCGGGGCTCGTCACCGTCCTCCTGGTGTACGCCATCAGCATCGTGGGCGATGACTCCACCGACCCGGGCCCCGTCATCCCGAGACCGATCGCGGTCGCCTTTTCCGTCGTGGCCGTGGCCCTGCTCTGCCGGATGGCCTTCTCCCTCGCGAGCCAGGGGACGGCCGCCGCCTTTCCGCCGCTCGTGCAGAGCCTCTGGCAACAGCGCGTGCTGGATGTCTGGATTCAGATGGTGCTGATCTTCGCCGGAGTGCTGGGCGTCCTGGGCCTTCTGGCGGAGGGGAAGCGGGCCACGCGACGGGCGGCCCCGCGGAAGATCGAGCCCCCCCGGTTGGTCAAGGTCGTCCCCCCTGCGGCGAGCGCGCTCCCCACCGCCACTCCCCGGCAAGTCGGGCTGGCTCGCGAAGAGGTGCGCGCATGACGCTCTCCCCGTTTCACGTCATCCTGGCCGGCGTCATCGCTCTGCTGGGCGTCGGATGTTACGGGCTCTTGATCACCCGCAACCTGATCAAGGTCGTGATCGCGCTGCAGGTGCTGGTGAAGGCCGTGGTGGTGGCCCTGGTCCTGGCAGGTCAGACCGGCGGGCAGCCGGGCATCGGCCAGAGCCTGGCGGCAACCGTGATCGTGGCCGACACCATGGTGGCGGTGGTCGGAATGGCGCTGGCGGTGCAGATCCGCCGGCGCTTCGGCACAGTGGACGTCTCCGCGATCTCTACCCTGCGAGGCTGAGGCATGGCACAGTGGCTGATTCTCCTGACCATCGGTTTGCCCTGGCTGGGGGCGCTCCTGACGTGGCTCACGGGAAATGAGCGCGAGCGCGCCCAGCACACCCTGGCGGTGGGCGGGAGCGTGGCCGCAGGGTTCGCCGCCCTGGGGCTCCTCCTGCACGCCGGGAGCGGCGTGGCCCTCCGGATCCCGATCGGCGGCCTGTTCGGCGACATGACCTTCGTGGCGGACGGGCTGGGGGTCTTCCTGGCGGCGGTGGCCACGGTGGTCGGAAGCCTGGCGGTCATCTTCTCCGTGGACTACATGCGCGGCGATCCGCAGTTGGGCCGGTACTATGCCCTGGTGCTCCTCTTCATCGGGGCCATGGCCGGTCTGGTCCTGACCAACAGCCTCCTCTTCCTGTTCTTCTTCTGGGAGATCACGGCCCTCTGCTCCTACGCCCTCATCTCCTACTACAACGACGATCCCACGGCCGTGGCCGCGGGCATCGAGGCCCTGGTCATGACCCAGGTGGGCGGCGTGGGCCTGCTGGGCGGGGCCCTGCTCACGTACGCGAGCCTCGGAACGTACGAGATCGACGCCTTCCTGGGGGCAGCCGGCAAGATGGCGCCCGTGACACTGGCCTGGATGGCCTTCGGCTTCCTGGTGGCGGCGGCGGCCAAGTCGGCCCAGTTCCCCTTCCAGACCTGGCTGCCGGACGCCATGGAGGCTCCGACGCCCGTCTCCGCCTTGATTCACGCCGCCACCATGGTGAACGCCGGTGTCTATCTCCTGGCCCGCTTCTACCCGGCCTTCGCCCCGGTTCCGGGCTGGAAGACGGCGGTGGTCGCCGTGGGCGTGATCTCCGCCCTCCTGGCCGCCTGCATAGCGCTGGTCGCTCCGGACCTGAAGCGCGCCCTGGCGTACTCGACGGTCAGCCAGCTCGGATACATGGTGTACGCGGTCGGCGCAGGCGGGATCCTGGCGTCGAGCCTCCACCTCTTCAGTCACGCCATCTTCAAGGCCCTGCTCTTCCTGGGGGCGGGCGCCGTCATCCACGCTGTCGGGACCCGGGACATGTGGAAGATGGGTGCCCTGGGCGCCCGGATGCCGTTCGTGCGGACCGTCTTCGTGATCGGGGCCCTCTCCTTGGCCGGGCTCCCCATCCTCAACGGCTTCTGGAGCAAGGAATTGGTGCTGGAGGCCGGCCTCACGGGCGGGCCGGCGTGGGCGCTGTGGGGGATGCTCGTCGGGGCGGGCCTCACGGCCTGCTACACCTTCCGCATGGTGTGGCTGGTCTTCTACGGCGAGGCGCGGAGTGCGCTCCACGCCCACGATGCCACCACCGCCATGCGCGTCTCGCTCGGCCTGCTCGCCCTCGGGACGCTGACGAGCTGGCTCCTCGCCGGCTCCTTCGGGCGCCTCCTGGAGTCCACGCTGCCATTCCACCGGATGCACGCCCTCTCCACCAGCGCCCTGGTGCTGGAGATCGTGGAGGCCCCCCTCACCTGGGGCGCCCTGGGCGTGATCGCGGCTGGCCTCCTGGCCTGGGCGGCGCGCGGGAAGCTCCGATGGCTCACCGACGGCTTCGCCTGGCTTGGCAGGGCGGCCGGACAGAGCTTCGGCTTCGAAGGGCTGAACTGGCTGGTGGTCGCCGCAACTCAGGGCGCGGCCACGGCCCTCCGCGTCACCCAGCAGGGTCACCTGAGCTGGAATGTGGCCGGCATCATCGGGGGCCTGGTGGCGGTCCTGATCTTCCTGACATGGGGCGGATAGAACAATGAACGCGACTGCCTTCTTCTGGCTGGTGGCGCTGCCACTCGGCGCCTCGCCTGTCGTGTACGTGATCGGTCGTCTCGGAGCCAATCGGGACCCCGAGGGCCGGGCACCCGCGCTGGTCCGCTGGCTGACGCTCGCCGTGCTGACCGCCACCTGGATCCCGTTCGGCCTCGCCGCGCGGGCGGTGGGACTGCAGGGGCGGGTCACCTTCAGCATCGACGCCATCGGCCTGCAACTGGACGGTGTGAGCATCATCCTGGCGGCCACCGTGCTGGCACTGGGGACGGCGGTGGCCCTGCACTCCGTCGCCTACATGGCCGGGGAGGTCGGCGAGGAGAAGTACCACGCCATGCTCCTCGCCATGATCGGCGTGATGATCGGCCTGGGCTGCGCCAACGACCTGTTCAATCTGTGGGTGTGGTTCGAGGCCATGGCCGTCTCGTCCTACCTGCTGGTTGCCTTCTACCGCGAGCAGCCCGCCTCGCTGGAAGCCGGGATGAAGTACCTGGTGCAGAGCGCCCTGGGCTCGGTCCTGGTCCTGATGGGGATCGCCCTGGTGCTGGCACAGACGGGGACGCTCCACCTGGACACGATCCGGGCCACGGCCCACCCCTCGTCCGCCATGCTGGGGGCCGGGGCGCTCTTCGTCATCGGCTTCGGCGTGAAGATCGCCATGGTGCCCATGCACACCTGGCTTCCCGACGCCCACTCGCAAGCCCCCAGCGGGATCAGCGCCATGCTCTCGGGGGTGGTGATCGAGGCCGGCCTGGTGGCCATGCTGCGGGCCCTGATCCCCCTGATCGGAGTGACCCCATCCTGGGGGACGCTCCTCATGGGCTTCGGCGCCCTGAACATGCTGTACGGGAACCTCCTGGCCCTGAAGCAGGAGCAGGTGAAGAGACTCCTGGCCTTCTCCAGCCTGAGTCACGTCGGCTACATGCTGCTGGGACTGGGGATCAGCCTCCAGGTGGGCCAGAGCGCGGGCGCCCAGGGGGCCTTCTTCCACCTGTTCAATCACGGCCTCATGAAGGGGCTGGCCTTCCTCGCGGCGGGGGCCCTGCTCTACGCCCTGCACCTGACGGCCGGGAGCCACGCGCCCCTCACCATCCAGGACCTCGACGGGGCCGCCACGCGCTATCCCATGGCGGCCCTGGCCCTGAGCGTGGCCGCCCTGGCCCTGGGAGGCCTTCCGCCCCTGGCGGGGTTCATGTCCAAGTGGCAGATCTTCGTGGCGGGCTTCTCGACGCACAACGCCCTGATCGCAGGCCTGGTGATCTTTGCGGCCCTGAACAGCGTCCTGTCCCTGGCCTACTACGCGCCGCTGGTCAGCGCGGTCTACCGCAAGGCCCCCTCCGAGGCCGTCCTGCGCGGGGCGGCCCTGCCGGGAAGCATGCTGCTGCCGCTCACCGTCCTGACCGTGCTCATCGTCGTCATCGGACTCTGGCCCAGCCTGCTGAACTGGCTCACGGAGCCCGCGGGCGCCGCGCTCCTGGCGGCGCTGCGGGGGTGAGAAAGGAGAAGGGATGGAGGTCCTGCTCTATCCGCCGATCGCGTTCGTGACCTACCTCGTGCTGGTGAGCATCCTGTCCGGGGTCGGCCGGGCCCTGGCCGCCCCGAGTCTGGCCAATCCGGTGAAGTCCGGCGCCTACGCCAGTGGCGAGGCCGGGGAGAGCATCCAGGCGGCGCCCGGGTACCGGCAGTTCTTCACCGTGGCACTGTTTTTTGCCGTGCTGCACCTGGGGATGCTGCTCCTGGGCAGCAGCGGTCTCAGCATGGTGACGGGGGCGTATCTGATCGGTCTCATCCTGGCGCTGGTGGCCCTGATCCTGGGCTGAGGAGGAGCGACGAGCATGCACACCGACAGCGTCTGGACCGAGGCCCTGGAGAAGGTCAAGACCTGGGCCCGCGTGAACTCACCCTGGGCGATCCACTACAACAGCGGCTCGTGCAACGGCTGCGACATCGAGATCGTGGCCACCCTCATGCCCCGCTACGACCTGGAGCGCTTCGGCGTGAAGCTGCAAGGCAGCCCGCGGCACGCCGACGTCCTGATCTGCACGGGCCCCGTGACGCTGCAGTCGCGGGAGCGCCTCCGGCGGATCTACGAGCAGATGCCCGACCCGAAGTTCGTGGTGGCTGTCGGCTCCTGCGCCACCTCGGGGGGCGTATTCCAGGGCTGCTACAACGTGGTCGGCCACATCGACGGGGTCATCCCCGTCAATGCGTACATCCCGGGCTGCCCTCCCAGGCCCGAGGCCATCGTGGACGGGGTGGTGAAGCTCCTGCACAGCCTCCAGGCGCCATCCAACGGCGGGAACGGCGGGAACGGTCACAACGGTCATTGAGGGGAGGCGGGCCGCCGCCTGGTTCGATACGGATTTGGTCGGTGTCAGGAGAGTGTGCATGAGTACAGACGCGGCATTGCAGCACGCGGAGCAGGCGCTGGCCGGCCTTGCCAGGGGCGCCGCCAGACCGGCGGCCAATCGGCTGGACGTGAGCGTGGAGAGCGGCGACGTGCTCGCCGCCGCGACGGCCCTGCGCCAGGCCCGCTGGGGATACTTCGCCTGCCTCTCCGGGGTCGACCTGGGGAAGGAGGCCAACGCCCTGGAGGCCCTGTATCATTTCTGCGAGGGTGACGCCATCGCCACCTTGCGCGTCAGGCTGCCGCGGAGCGGCGGGTCGGTGGGGAGCCTCCACAGCCTGCACCCGAACGCCGTGTTCTACGAGCGGGAACTGCTGGAGATGTTCGGCGTGAGCGTGACCGACCTCCCCGACACCTCGCACCTCTTCCTGCCCGACGGCTGGCCTCAGGGTGTCTATCCCCTCTTGAAGGACGTGGACCCCCATCCGGCGGCCGCAAGTGTGAAGGGCGAGGACGCTCCCGAGTCGGGTCGGCGAGGCAACCGCTTCATCGTGCCCATCGGGCCGCAGCACCCCGCCTTGAAGGAGCCGGGCCACTTCGAGTTCACCGTGGATGGCGAGCTGGTCACGGCCGCCAAGGTCCGCCTGGGCTACGTGCACCGCGGCATCGAGAAGGCCGCGGAAGAGCGGACCTACGTGCAGAACCTCTACCTGGTCGAGCGGGTGTGCGGCATCTGCTCGCACAGCCACGCCAATGCCTTCGCCCTGGGCGTGGAGCAGCTGGCCGGCGCGGAGGCGCCGCCGCGGGCCCAGGCCATTCGCGAGGTGGTGGCCTGCCTGGAGCGGGTCCACAGCCACCTGCTGTGGCTGGGCGTGGCCGCCCACGAGGCGGGCTTCGAGACCCTCTTCATGTATAGCTGGCGGGACCGCGAGGTCGTGATGGACATCCTGGAGGAGCTGACCGGCAACCGGGTCAACTACTCCGCCAGCGTCCTGGGCGGGGTGAAGTTCGACATCAGCCCGGCCCAGGCGGACTCCATCCGGCGCGGCCTGGACACCATCGACGAGCGGACGCGCCACTACCTCAGCGTGGTCACGACCGACGAGTCGCTCCTGCGACGGACGCGGGGCATCGGCACCCTGTCCCGGTCCGAGGCGGAGTTCCTGGAGGTGGTCGGGCCCGTGGCCCGCGCCTCCGGCGTCGCCCGGGACGTCCGCACCGACGCCCCCTACGGCGGCTACGCACAGTTCCCGGTCAAGATCGTGGTGGATGCCGCCGGGGATCTGGCCGCGCGCTTCAAGGTGCGGCTGGAAGAGATCTTCGTGAGCACCAACACCATCCGGACCATCCTGGACCGTCTGCCGGATGGGGAGCTGGCGGTGAAGATGCCGCGGCGCATCCCGCCGGGCGAGACCATCAGCCGGTTCGAGGCGCCGCGGGGCGAGCTGTTCTACTACATCCGGAGCAACGGCACGGACCGGCCGGACCGCGTGAAGATTCGCACCCCGAGCATCTGCAACTGGATCTCGGTGCTGAGCAAGGCGGTCGGCTCGCAACTGGCCGACGTGCCGCCCCTGCTCGCCGGCATCGATCCCTGCTTCTCGTGCAACGACCGGACCGTCGTGGTCAATCGACCCCGCCGCGACCGCCAGGTCTGGACCTGGGAGGAGTTGCGGCAATACGGAAACACGCGTTACCGGCGGTGAGACTATGCGCGTCCTGACGAGCCTCCTGCTCTTCCCCAGCGGGTTGTTCCTGATCCTGCTGGCCCTGGCCTACGAATTCTTCGATCGGAAGCTGATTGCGCGGTTCCAGAACCGGATCGGCCCGCGCTGGTTCCAGACGGTGGCGGACATCCTGAAGCTCCTGATCAAGGAGGAGATCACGCCGTCGACCGCGGAGCGCGTTCTCTTCCGCATCCTCCCCGTCCTGGCCATGAGCGGGGTCCTGACGGCGGCCCTGTACGTGCCGATCCTGGGCCTCCCGCCGGCCATCAGCTTCCCGGGGGATCTCATCGTCACGCTCTACCTGCTGAGTCTCCTCACGCTGTGCGTCGGGATGGCCGGCTGGAACAGCACCAGCCGCTTCACCCTGCTGGGGGCGACGCGGACGCTGACCCAGCTCTTCTCGTACGAGGCCCCCTTCATGCTGGCCCTCCTGGGGCCGGCCGTGGTGGCGGGGAGCTGGCAGATGGGCGACATCGTGGCCGCCAACCAGGGTCGCTGGGTCCTGCTCACCCAGCCCTTCGGGTTCGTGGTGGCCCTGGTCGGGCTCATGGGGAAGCTGGAGATGCCCCCCTTCGACGCCCCCAAGGCCAAGTCGGAGATCGTCGCCGGGGCGCTGACGGAATACAGCGGCCGCGGCCTCGGGCTCTTCCATCTGAGCAAGGGGATCGAGCTGGTGGTGGGGCTCACCCTGATCGCCTGGCTGTACCTGGGCGGCATCGGCAACCCGCTGGAGTTCTTTGGGAAGACGGCCGGCCTGCTGGTGGTCCTGTCCAGCCTCCACTGCGTGCTCACGCGCCTGCGCATCGATCAGACGGTCGGGCTCTGGTGGCGCTACGGGGCGGTGGTCGTCCTGCTGCAGTGGCTGGCGCTGATCGCCTGGAAGGGGATGGTGGCATGACATTCGGCACGATGCTGAGCGACATCTGGACCTCGTTCTTTCGGCAGCCGGTGACCCAGCGGTATCCCGTCGAGCGGCTGGAGGCCCCGGCGAACTTCCGGGGGAAGCTCGTCTGGACGGCCGGGAAGTGCAACGGCTGCTGCCTGTGCGCCCGGGACTGCCCGTCCAACGCCCTGGAGCTCATCACCATCGACAAGAAGGCCAAGCAGTTCGTGATGCGGTATCACGCCGACCGCTGCGTCTACTGCGCGCAGTGCGTGCAGAACTGCCGCCTGCAATGTCTGGGCCTGTCCCACGACCAGTGGGAGAACGCCGCCTTCACGCGCCAGGACTTCGTGGTGCACTACGGCAACGAGGCGGACATTGAGCACATCTTGGCGACTTTCGGCGAGCCAGGCGCTGGGCCGGCTCCCGGTCGCGGCAACGACTGAGGGAGGCCGGGAGCCTTCCCGGCCGTCCCGCGTGGTCCTGGTCGGCATCGGCCAGGAGCTGCGCGGCGACGACGGCGCCGGTCTGGAGGTCGCCCGCAGCCTCCTGCGGCGACAGCGCCGGCACCCGGGGAAAGGCCCGGAGTCCGGCGCGCCCGCCCTGCACGTCGTCGAAGGCGGGCCCGCCCCGGAGAATTGCACGGGCCTCATCCGCCGCTTCGCGCCCGACCTCGTCCTCCTGGTGGATGCGGCCGACATGGAAGAGGCCCCCGGCACCATCCGCTGGCTTGACTGTGAGGATACCACCGGGTGGAGCGCCTCCACGCATGGCTTGCCCCCCTACATGTTCACCCGTTACCTCCTGGCCGAGTGCCGCTGTGCCGTGGCGCTGATCGGCATCCAGATCCTCCAGAATTCCATCGGTGCCCCCCTCTCGCCCGCGGTGGAGCGGGCCGTCCTCGACGTGGTGGAGGGCCTGGCAGAGGCCCTGCAGGTCCGCTCCTGATCCGCTCCTGATCCGCTCCTGATCCGCTCCTGATCTCACTCGCCCGATCCTTCGCGCCTCGCCGGCATCCCGCAGTGGCCCTTCCATCTCCGAATCTGCATCGGTCCTGGCGCGGACGCCCCAACACTCCATCCGTGAGGCGGGGTTAAGAAATTCTAATTCGCCGTTAATCCGTCTCACATGTTCACGCACTATCCTTCCGGGCAGTTAGGGCTGTCTTGCGCCTGGACACAGGTGAACATTCAATCGGAGGTGGGAACATGTGGCAGACAGGAAAGCAATGGATGGCAGCACGGAAAGGGGTACTGGCCGTGGCCGTGGCCGCACTCCTCGTGGGGAGCGGACTGGGCATGGGACTGGCGGGCGGAATGTTGCACCAGAACGCGGCGGGCGCCACCACCCTGGCGTCTGCACCGGTCCCGCCGGGGGCGCCGGCGAGCTTCGCCGATCTCTCGGCCAAGCTGGCCCCCAGCGTCGTGAACATCAAGGTGACGAAGGTGGAGAAGGTGGAGGGGCCGGGCTTCATGGGGCCCGAGGGTTTCGGCCCGGATTCCCCCTTCGGGGAATTCTTCGGGCAATTCTTCCGGAACATGCCGCAGGGCCCGCGTGAATTCCGGCAGCAGGGGGCGGGCAGCGGCTTCATCATCAGCCAGGACGGTCTGATCGTCACCAACAACCACGTGGTCGAGGGGGCCAAGGAGCTCACGGTCACCATGGCCGACAAGACCGAGTATCCGGCCAAGATCGTCGGGCGGGACCCCAAGACCGACATCGCCGTGGTGAAGATCGAGCCCAAGGGGAATCTCACCGCGGCAGCCCTGGGTGACTCGGACCGGCTGCGGGTCGGGGACTGGGTCGTGGCCGTCGGCAATCCCTTCGGCCTGAGCAACACGGTCACGGCCGGGATCGTGAGCGCCAAGGGCCGCGTGATCGGGGCGGGGCCGTATGACGACTTCATCCAGACGGACGCCTCGATCAACCCCGGGAATTCCGGAGGACCGCTCTTCAACCTGCAGGGCGAGGTGGTCGGGATCAACACGGCCATCATCCCCAACGGTCAAGGCATCGGCTTCGCCGTGCCGGTGAACATCGCCAAGAGCCTCTTGCCCCAACTGGAGTCCAAGGGCCAGGTGACCCGCGGATATCTGGGGGTGAGCATCCAGAGCATCACGCCGGAGCTGGCGAAGAGCCTGAAACTCAAGGACACCAAGGGTGGGCTGGTCGCCGGCGTGACCAAGGGGAGTCCGGCGGAGGCCGCCGGCATCAAGCAGGGCGACGTGATCGTCCGGTTCGACGGGAAGGATGTCACCGAGATGCACAACCTGCCGGCCCTGGTCGCGGTGACGCCGATCGACAAGGAAGTCCCCGTGACGATCCTCCGGGACGGCGCGGAGCAAACGCTCAAGGTCAAGGTCGGGAAGATGCCCGGCGAGCAGGCCGAGGCCTCCGGTCCGGCGGAGCCCTCTCAGGGGAAGTGGGGGCTCGCCCTCCGGAGTCTGGACTCCCGGACGGCGCAGCGGCTCGGCGTCACCCCGGGCGAAGGCGTCCTGGTGGCGGGCGTCCAGTCCGGGAGCCCGGCGGAGCAAGCCGGGGTGCGCTCGGGGGACATCATCCTGGAGGTAAATCGGCAGAAGGTGTCCTCGGTCAAGGAGGCGCAGGCCGCGGCACACAAGGAGCCGGACAGCGGGGCCCTGCTGCTGCTCCTGCGCCGAGGGGACGCCACGCTCTTTGCCGCCCTGGAGTCGAAGTAGCCTGAGCGACGAAGGAGCGGGTGCGGGGCCACGCCCGGCATCGGACGGCGTGGGCCCCGCACTCACCGGGAGCTGGCCATGCAGAACATCATCGAGTATCGGGACGACCGGGCCCCGGCCAACGAGTACCCGCGACGGATCGTGTCTCCCACGACGCCGTCACCCTGTTGCGTGGAGCGCATGGAACGCATCGGCCGATCCGGCATCGATGCCAACTGGCGCTTCTACTACAAGCGCTGCGCGGTCTGCGGCTACACGGTCCGCTGTTTCTACGCCCCCAGCCTGCTCGCCATCCTGGACGCGACATGGCAGATCAAGCTGGCGCTGGCCGAGATGAATCTCGGCACGGGCAAGCGCAAGCGACGGACGCGGGCCGAGATCGAGGCCGAGAGGGCCGCCCTGGGTCAGGCGCCGCAGGTCCAGAAGATCCGCCGGCCTCTCATGCCCTTTCGCCACCGGAAGCCGATCCCCACGGCGGCCTAGGGCCGGCCCCTGCCACCTGCATGAAAAGTCGCCGGGCGGGTCCGGCAGGAACGCTCGACCGACGATCCAGCTGGCCAGGACGGGCTAGGAGCCCGCCCTGGACTCCAGCGCCTCTTTCGGCCCATACGTCAGGGCCTGTTCCACGATGTCCAATCCCACGGCCTCGCTCCAGGCGGCGAGGAGTCGGTGGGCCACCGGTCCCGGCACCCCGGGGCCGACCTGCCGCCGATCCACCCGGGTCACCGGCAGGACGCACGGGCTGGTGCTGGAGAAGAAGACCTCGTCCGCGTTGTAGAGGTCGTATGGCTGCACCTCTTCCTCGACGATGGGAATGCCGAGGCCCTTGGCGAGATCGAAGACCATGCCCCGGGAGACGCCCTGGAGCACGCTGCGGTCCCCTGCGGTGCGGATGACGCCGCCGGAGACGAGGAAGACGTTGTACCCGACCCCTTCCGTGACGTTGCCTCGGCTGTCCAGGAGAATGGGCCAGCCGGCCTTGTCGATGTCGCCGGCCTCGAGTTCCGCCATATTGAAGTTCATCCGACTGAAGTTCTTCACCTTCGGGTCGATCGCGTCGGGGGAATAGCTGCGGCTCCGGACGATCACGCCGTGCGCCCCCTCCTGGTACAGGTGGGCGAACCGGCCGAGGCCCAGGGAGCGGATGAAGACGCCCACGGCCGCCGGGCCCGCGCTGTGCGCCCAGCGACCGCGCCCGCGCGTCACGAACTGCCAGATGGCAAAGTCTCCCACCTCGGCCCGCCAGGGCTCGTTCCGTCGGATGACCTCCTCGCTGATCTCCACCATCTCTTCCGGGGTGATCCCGGGATCGATCCGGACGTACTTCAGCGACCGGTAGAGTCGATCCACGTGCTCCTGCAGCCGGAAGCTCTTGCCGTTGAACGTGCGGAAGACATCGAAGACCGCGTCCCCCACGAGGAACCCTCGATCCATCGGATCGATCTTGACCTGGCCGGCTGGCATGTACGACCCGCAAAAATACGCCGTGTACTCTGCCATGTCTCTCCTCCTCTGCGATTCCCTGGCGTGGCGACCAGCAACTCGTGCCGGCACTATACCGCAGTCGTATCCGGCTCGCAATCACATCGCGTCCGGTCGTCACGCGGGCGCGAGGCACACGCGAGGCACACTGCCACTTGACAGGACAGGGGAGCCCTGGAAGAATCGCCCTGCCCTGCGTCCTCCCGTTGAGACGGCCGATCAGCAACCGACAGCCAGGAGGGGAGCCATGACCCAGCGCGACAGCAGCCGGCGCGTCCGCTCGTCGATCATCCTCATCGGACTGCTTACCCTCTTGCTCTGCGTGGTCTGGGGCGTTGGCCGGGCCGCTGCGGGGGCGAAGACCGTGCTCGTCCTCGGCACCGACATCAGCGACACCAACTCCCTGGATCCGCAGCGCCAGTTCGTGTATTCCGCCCCCATCACCGAGCACGCCATCTACGAGACCCTGGTCACCATGACTCCCGGCAACTACAAGGACGTGAAGCCGCTCCTGGCCACCCGGTGGGAGGCGGTGGACGGCGGCGCCGGGCTGGTGTTCCACCTGCGGCCGAACGTGAAGTTCGTCACCGGCAATCCCCTCACCGCGGACGACGTGAAATTCACCTTCGAGCGGCTGAAGTACCTGAAGGACGACGCCAGCGCGCTGGCCGAGAACATCGCGCGCGTGGACGTGATCGACCCCCTGACGGTCAAGGTCGTCCTGGAGGACAAGACGCAGCCCCTGCTCCCGTTCCTGATCGCGCCGAACTTCGGCATCGTGGACTCCAAGGTCGTCAGGCAGCAGGGCGGCCTGAGCACCCCGGACGCCGACAAGAACGACAAGGCCACGGCGTACCTGGACCAGCGCTCGGTGGGGACCGGACCCTACACCCTCACGCGCTGGTCGCGCAGCACGGAGATCGAGCTGGTGCGGAATCCCGGCTACTGGCGCCAGCCCGCCGCCTTCGAGCGGGTGCTCATCCGGCACATCCCGGACAGCGCCACGCAGGTGCTGCAGCTCAAGCGGGGAGACATCGACGCCGCGCTGAACCTGACGTTCGATCAGCTCACCTCCCTGCGGGGGACCTCGGGCATCGGCATCGTCAAGGGGCAGAGCCTGGATTTCATGTACATCGCCTTGACCAGCGCCTCCGCCCTCTCGCAGCCGCTGAGCAACAAGCTGGCCCGCCAGGCGCTCATGTACGCCATCGACTACGACGGCATCATCAAGGGCCTGATCGGGGGGGATGCGATCCGACCGGCGAGCTTCATCCCGATCGGTCTGGGGGGCTCCACCGCCGACCTGACCCGGGAGGTGGGGTACCGTCAGGACCTCGACAAGGCGCGGGCCCTCCTGGCCCAGACAGGAGTCCCGAACGGCTTCGCCTTCGACCTGTCCTACGGATCGGGCGCCGACGTCGGCGGGGTGAGCTACGAGGTGGTCGCGCAGAAAGTGCAGGCGGACCTCGCCCGGGTGAAGATCCAGGCGAATCTCAAACCCATGGAGCAGGGGAACCTCCGGACCGCCTACCGCAAGGGCGATCTGGCCGCGACGATCACGTTCTGGAACCCGGATGCCATGGATCCCTCCCTCTGGGCCGACCCGACCGTACAGCGCGTCGCGAAAAGGGTGCGCTGGGATCCTGACGCGTCTGCCCTTGCCTTGGCCAAGCAGGCATCCGGGGAGCCGAATCCGCAGAAGCGGGACGCCCTGTACGTGCAATTCCAGAAGCTGCTCATAGACCAGGCCAATCTCTGCGTGCTGTTCCAGCCGGTGTACAGTCACGCCATCCGGGACAGCATCACCGGCTATCAGTTGACGGCGGCCGGCTGGCAGGTGGATCTCTACGACATCAAACCCCGCTGACCCGCACCCTTCGCGAAGAGGCTTCACGAATGGTGCGGGAATGACCAAGTCTCAATGACAAATGATCAATCGCGGAGGGGAGTCGTGGCTTGGATATGACAGCGCGTCGCGGGACCTATGGCACTGCCCGGTCCGATAGATGCCCCACCCCCTTTTGGTCATCGGGAATTGGTCATTGGTCATTGAGCCCGGATCAGTCACGGGGAGTCTCGTGACTGGTCCGGGCTGCCGACCTCCATGTCTCGCAAATACGTCGTTGCGCGCATAGGCGTCACCCTGCTCATGGCGCTCGCGGCCACCCTGGTCGTGTTTCTCGTCGCCCACTTCGTGCCGGTCGATCCCATCCAGGCCCAGCTGGGTGACCTGGCCTCGAGCAAGCCGGAGATCGTCGCCCGCTACCGCGCGCACTGGGGCCTGGACAAGCCGCTCTGGGAGCAGTACCTGGTCTTTCTGCAGAAGCTCTGCCGCGGGGATCTCGGGCAGTCCATCGCCACGCGCCGGCCGGTCCTGGACGACATCAAGCAGTACGCCCCCGCCAGCTTCGAGCTGGCGACGCTGGCGATCGTCCTCGCCGTCGTCATCGGCATCCCGCTGGGGGTGCTGGCGGCCATCAAGCGGGACTCCTGGCTCGACCATCTGGCCCGCGGCATCTCCCTGGTGGGCGTCTCCGCACCGACCTTCTGGCTGGCCTTCATCGCGCTGGCGCTCTTCTACGGGGGGCTGGAGATCGCTCCCTCGCCGGGCCGCCTGGACGCCGGCGCCTCGCCGCCCCCGCATCTCACGGGTCTCTACCTGCTGGACAGCCTCGCGGCCGGCGACCTCCGCACCTTCGCCAGCGCCTTCGCCCACCTGCTCCTGCCCGGCATGGTCCTGGCCGCCACGACCACGGGGGTGATCACCCGGACGACCCGGGCCAGCATGCTCGACACGCTGGATCAGGACTACATCCGGACCGCCCGGGCCAAGGGGGTGCGCGAGTGGGGCGTCCTCCTGCGCCACGCGCTGCGCAATGCCCTGATCCCGATCTTCACCCTGGGCGGAGTGGCCTATGCCCAGCTCCTGTCCGGGGCCGTGATGACGGAATCGATCTTCGCCTTCCCCGGCATGGGCCGGTACGCGTTTCAAAGCGCGGTGGTCCTGGATTTCCCCGCCATCAGCGGCATCACGCTGGTCGTCGGGCTCACCTACCTGATCGTGAACCTGGCGGTTGACCTGAGCTACGCCGCCATCGACCCGCGGGTGGTGCGGCGGTGATCCAGGCCGAGGCGCAGGCGCCCGCCCTCCCCGTGGTCGCCGTGGAGAGCCACGCCAGGCGACGGCTCAAGCGCTACTGGCTGCCAATCCTGGGGGCGGCGGTCGTGGCGGCCTGGGCGGTCGTGATCGTGCTGGGCCCGGCCATCGCCCCGTACGGGCCGACCGCCGTGGATCTCACCGCCCGCCTCCAGCCCCCCTCGGCCGCCCATCTGTTCGGGACGGATGACCTCGGGCGGGACGTCTTCTCGCGGGTCCTCCTGGGCGCGCGGCTCTCGCTGCCCACCGGCCTGGCCGTGGTGCTGATCGGCGGGTTCCTGGGGATTGGCGTGGGCGCCGTGGCCGCCTATGCCGGGGGGAAAGTGGAGGAGGCGCTCATGCGGACGGCCGACGTGGTCCTGGCGTTCCCGCCCTTGATCCTGGCCATGGCCATCGCCGCCGCGCGGGGGGTGGGGGTGGGCAACGCCGTCCTCTCGCTGGTGGCCATCTGGTGGCCGCAGTACGCCCGCCTGAGCCGCAGCCTGATCCTGGTCCAGCGGGACCAGGAGTACGTCCACGCGGCCCGCGCGCTGGGGCACGGGCCGGCCCGCACGCTGCTCCGGCACATCCTGCCCAACACGGCCGGGCCGATCGTGGCGCTGCTCACGCTGGATGTCGGCAACGCCATCATCACCTTCTCGTCCCTCTCGTTCCTGGGGCTCGGCGCCGTCCCGCCCACGCCGGAGTGGGGCGCCATGGTCTCGGCGGGCCGGTTGCTGATCACCCAGTGGTGGGTCTCGGGCATGCCCGGCCTGGCCATCCTGAGCGTCGTGCTGGCGTTCAACTTTCTGGGCGACGGCCTGCGGGACTGGCTGGACCCTCGCGCGCGGCAGCGGTAGTCACCGGTGCTGGTCGACGCGGAAACCCTCTGGCACCGATCAAAGCCGACCGGTCGAGGAGAACCCCGATGAAGCTCACACACAAGGTGGCGCTGGTGACGGGAGGCGGGCGTGGGATCGGCCGGGCCATTGTCGAGGCCTTGGCCCGGGAAGGCACGACCGTCGCGATCAACTATCACGAGAGCAAGGACGGTGCAGTGGCCGCCATGGAAGCCATCCATGCCGGGAATGGCAGGGCGATGATCGTCCAGGCGGACGTGAGCGCAGAACCGGCGGCCCACGCCATGGTGCGCCAGGTCGTGGACGCCTACGGGGGCATCGACATCCTGGTGAACAATGCGGGCGTGAATTTTCCGGCCCCGTTCCTCCAGATCACCGGCGAGCAGTTCAGGCGCGTCCTGGAGGTCAACGTGGCGGGGGTCTTCTATGCGTCCCAAGCGACGGCGAAGAGCATGGTCGCCCGGGGGACCGGCGGCTGTATCCTCAACGTCTCCTCCCTCGTGGCCACCCGGCCGTTCGCGAACGCAGCCCACTACAACGCCAGCAAGGCGGCGGTATCGGCGCTCACCCAATCCATGGCGCTGGAGCTGGGTACCTACCGGATCCGCGTCAACGAGATCTGTCCTGCCTCGGTGGAGACCGACATGGTGCGGCCCGCGCTCAAGGATCCCAGGAATCTCGCGCACCGCCTGGCGACCATCCCCCTGGGCCGGATCGGTCAGCCCGAGGATCTGGCGGGGGCCGTGGTCTTCCTGTGCTCGGAGGAGGCGTCCTGGCTGACGGGGGCCTCGCTGGTGACGGACGGGGGTCTCAGCGTCATTCCGCCGTTCGGGCGCCCGGCCTGAGCCAATGGCCCCCTGACACCTGCCTGTGATTGGCCCGTGGCCGGAAGGGAGGAGGAAGGATGAAGCAAGTCGATTTCTCGGACGCTCGGCTCGTGGACAGCGCCGGCCTTTTCCTTCCGTGCGTGCGGCGATTCCTCGGAAGCGAGCCCGCGCTTTTCGTGGACGGCAGAGGTGCCATCCTGAAGGACGCCAAGGGAAAGGAGTACATCGATCTGCTGGCCTCCCACGGGTTTGCCGGGTTGATCGGCTACAACCATCCCGCCGTGGTGGAGGCCCTCAAGGAGCAGGCCGGGAAGCTGTATTCGCTCTCCATGGAATTCCCCACGGCCCCGGTGATCGCCCTGGCCGAGAAGCTGATCGAGGTCACCCCCGAGCCGTTTCGCAAGGTCTTCTTCGCCAGCGCCGGCACCGAGGTGGTCGAAGCGGGGCTGTTCCTGGCGAAGAAGCACGCGCGCAAGCACGAGATCGTCTCCCTGTACGGCGATTTCCACGGGCGGAGCCACGGCTCGCGAAGCCTCCTGGGATACGCTCCCCTCAGGACGGGGATGGGACCGCTCTTGCCGGGTGTGACCCGCATCCCGGCCTATTACTGCTATCGGTGCTCGCTGGGGCTCACGTACCCAGCGTGCGGCCTCCAGTGCGCCAAGCTGCTGGAGGACGCCCTCCGCTATGACACGGCCGGTGAGGTGGCCGTGTTCGTCACGGAGCCGCTTCAGGGCACCGCCGGGAACATCCCGGCGCCGGACGGGTATTTCCAGACCATCAAGGAGATCCTGGACCGGCACCGGATCTTGCTCTTCATGGACGAGATCTTCACGGCTTTCGGAAACACCGGGAGGAAATTCGCCTTCGAGCACTACGGCGTCACGCCCGATCTGTTGACGATGTCCAAGACGCTGGGAGGCGGGTTGCCGATTTCCGCCCTGCTGACCACCGAGGCCATTGCCGAATCCTTCGCGCCGCCGGAGCCCATCCAGTACTACACGACCTTCGGGAGCAATCCGCTGATGGCGGCCGCCGCGCTGGCCGTGCTCGACATCATCGAGCAGGAGAAGCCCTGGGAAAAGGCGGCCGCGCTCGGCCCCTACTGGATGCAGGGCCTCCGGAAGCTGCAGGACAAGTACGAGCTGATCGGCGATGTTCGGGGAAAGGGGGTCATGATCGGTGTGGAGCTGGTGAAGAACCGGACCACCAAGGAGCCGGCGAAGGAGGAGTCGCTGAAGCTGAAAGACCAGGCGGCGAGACGGGGCCTGCTCCTGCCCGCGGGAATGGGGTGGCTGGGAAACACGATTCGCATGATCCCCCCTGTGGTCATGACGCGAGCCGAGATCGATCAGGCTCTCCAGATCATGGACGACTCCTTCGCGGCCATCGGTTGAGAAAGGGAACATGGAAGGGCCGGCTGCCTTTGTGCCAAACGCGGGCTAGCCACCCAACCTTCGAGCGGCCGGAGCCGCACACGGAGGAGCCGGGCGCGACCTCCTTCAGGGCATGCAGCCCCCGCGGATGCCGCTGTCGGACAGGACGGGGACGCGCCTGCTCGGCGCGTCGAGAGCCGCGATGGCGCCCTCCACCTGGAGCCCGCCGTGATGGCAGACCACGATCCCGTCCACCCTCCGGATGGCCGCCTGCAGCGCGTCGTCCGGGTGCAGGATTCCCTTCAGCAGAACCCACGTCAGGCCACCAGGCTGGAGCATGGATCGTAAGTTGCGGGGCGAGCTCCTTCTCTCTGCGCCCTCCTTATTGATTTGACAAGTGCATCTTACCCCCAGAAGATCTGTGCGTTCGGGGGGTGCGGCACGGGGGATCACAGCGACAGGATGGCTCGCCGGGCTGGATCCCCTTCGTCTGGCCATGCGGCTGGAGGAAAGGTCGACTCCTGTCCCCCACGCGCAGATTCCGATTCATCCGCTCACATCATTCACGGGGAGGACGAGATGCGCAGACTGGTGTTCGCGATCTCAGCGCTGGTCGGTGTGGCCACGACGGCGGACGCGCAGGAACTGACGTGGCGCAAGGACATCCAGCCCATCATCGAGGCCAACTGCAGTGCCTGTCATGGCGCCAAGGCACCTGTCTACGAGGAGTGGAACCTGGACCGGGATAAGTGGACGAAGCAGAACACCGGCCCGCGCATGGACACGTACCCCGACTTCATGCGCCACGTCGTTTGGCCCGCCACCGGGGCAGTGATGCGGCGTCTGGATGATGGCAAGGCCGCTGCCGACAAGAAGCCCGGCAACATGTTCAACTTCCTGGGTGGCGCCGAAGCGGAGCGGGCCAAGAACCTGCAGACGATCAAGGCGTGGCTCGGCGAAGGTGCATGGAATCTCAACCGCTGGGAGACCCGCGGCAACGTCCCCGGCATCACCAAGGAACAGCTCGACAAGATCAAGGCCAAATACTGATCGCCTGCTCTCGCCGATCGTCCAGCGGGAATGCGTTGCCTCGTTCGGAAATGGCCGACCTAGGGGGAAACTCCTGCGGCAGCCGCTTCAAAGACCCGTGACGCAGGCCAGCCGGTTGAAGTACAATGCCGGCACCATGGCCTCCCCATGCACCGGCTTCGCCGGATGAATCCCCACCGGGCTGCCAGGGCCCGCTCCCTCATCACGGGGCAGACGCTCCGCGCCTTTTCCACCCCCGGCTTCTGGCGTATCTGGACCGGCAGCATGGTCTGGTACTCCGCCCGCTGGATGGATCTCTTCGTCCTCCAGTGGCAGGTCCTGGTCACAACCGACTCCGCGCTCCAGGTGGCGCTGGTCGGCTTCTACCGTATGCTCCCCATGTTTGTCCTCGGGCTGTTCACCGGCCTGATCGCCGATCGGTTTGACCGTCGCACGGTGCTGCTCTTCGCGCAGCTCTGGAACGCCGCCGCCTCGGCCAGCCTGGGCATCCTGGCCCTGACTGACCGACTGGCGCTCTGGCACCTGGCGATCCTCGTCACCGCCCTCGGCTTCGCGTGGGCCTTGGATATGCCATCTCGGCGCTCGTACATCTACGACATGATCGGCCCGCGCCGGGTGGTGAATGCGATGGCGCTGGACCGCGTGGGCATGGATGGGGCAAAGATGCTGGGTCCTGCGCTCGGAGGGCTGCTCTGGCCGGTAATCGGGACGGGCGGCTGCCTCCTCCTGCTGGCAATCGGATACATGGTGAATTTCTACCTCTACCTTGGGGTCCCGCCCGCCCCACCCGCGCGCGCGACAAGCCCCGGCCCCGTGATGCGCAACCTGGCGGAGGGAGTCGCCTACGCCTTCCGCAACCCGGTCATCCTGGGGGTCCTGGCCATCACCGCGGTGATGAACCTCCTGGGCTTCCCATACCAGCAACTGGCGCCGGTCATGGGCAAGCAGATCCTGGAGCTGGGCCCACAGCTCACCGGACTCCTCGTGTCGGCCGACGGCCTTGGCGCGTTTGCGTCGTCGCTGCTCATCGCCTCCCGGCGGGACGTGCGCTACAAGGGTCGGCTCTTTGTCATCGGCTCCGTCCTCCTGATGGCGGCGGTGCTGGCCTTCTCGATCTCGCGACAGTACCTGCTTTCCTTCGCCCTGTTCGCCCTGGCGGGGGCGGGCCTGGCAGGCTTCGCCACCATGCAGGCCACCCTGATCCTGACCAGCGCCTCCGACGCCATGCGCGGACGGGCCATGGGAGCGCTCATGCTCGCCATCGGCTTCGGGCCGCTCGGGACCCTCCTGATCGGGGTCTTGGCCTCCGCCGTGGGCGCACCCGTTGCCCTCACGCTGACAGCGGGTGCCGGTCTCCTGCTGCTGGTAGCCATCCTATCAAAGGCCCCCACCCTCTGGCGACTCGGCGCCGCCCTCTAGACAGGCCCTCCGACCCCGCATGGGAAGGACCGGTCCTTCACAGGATGGCGGCGTGCACGACCAGACCCTCGTAGAGCAGGGCGGTGGCCCGCTGGCTTTTGAGACGGCACTCGAAGAGTTGACCCACTCCAGAGTGTGACCGGAGGGTTCCCTCCGCTTTGCCGGCCGCCTGCAACACATCCTCGACCCGTTGCCGCGAATCGGCCTCGTCCGAATCGGAGCGACGGGGTAGCCGGTACGCATCCAGGGCCTGCGCGCGCAGAAGCTGCGGCCACTCCCGGGCAAACAGCTCGGCATCGAAGAAGAGATCGAGGCCGGCCATGCTCTCCGCGACGAACACGGCAGCACCCAGTGCCCCGGGTGCGGACCGATGATCGATTTCCCGCTCTGCCACGTCGAGGTGCGCCTTGACCTCCGGCTTCTCGTAGATCTCCTGGTAGCTCTGCGTGGGCGAGGCTGCCCCGGCCCGGCGAGCATACCGGTTGACTTCATCCCAGACCCTCGCCTGCGGGGCCTTCTCCATCAGCTTGGACCGCAGCCCGGGCGCCGCGAAGCTTCCTTTCGCCTGGAAGTCATTCCCCCGGCCGGCCCACCGTCCTTGCTCTACACAATAGACTCTGACATGGCGGGGGCCACTCCCGGGGGCGAGGAGCATGTCCTCCGTGAGCACCCGGTTCTGCTTCCCTCCCAAGAGGATCTCACCAGCCAGCAGCAGCACGAACGACTTGCCTCGGTTCTCTACCTTGAGCTCGGGGACCGTGGCCTGCTCCCGCTCCGTGATCAGGATGTCTCCTCGCGCTCGTGCCTCTTCCAGTGCAGACACCATCATGGCTGGGGTTGGCGATCCCCCGAAAAGCCAGAAGACCCGCAACGCCCCGTAGCTCCTGGTGTGTCCCACGCGTACGTCCCGCAAGAAGCGCTGGAAGACCGGGCTGCTTTGCCCGGAGGTTCCAACCTGAGGCTCCGGTCCTCCCCCACCCCCGAGGATCCTGAGCCGCTCCGCCCAGGCCGCCACAGGGCGCACCCAGGCCGCCCCGGCGACGCCCATCCCCAGCCACCGCACAAATTCCCGCCGATCTGTTCCCATGATGTCCCTCCTGGGCCAGCCAATGCCCCGGCATGCCTATGATGCCCGGCCAGAGCCTTGAACATTCAGACCAGCCAGGAGGGAAAAAGTTCCTTGAGCCGGATCGGCCGCCTCCAGAAGGAGGGAAGCCTTTGGATGCGGACCTGCGACACACGTCCTATGAGGGCACCGTCATCCCTCCCCTGGTCAAGACATCCCGAGAGATGGGGAGTGCGGTGGACTGTCCTTTAGCCAGGACTCGACCATCGCCGGCCGTCACGGTCAACTCGCACACCATCGACTGGCGACCCGCGTGGATGATGCGGGACTCGCCGATCACCGTCTCGCCAGGCCTGGCGGCGCGGAACATGTTCAGGCTCCACTGGACGCCCACCGCGTCTACGGCGGCATTCACGGAGATGGCGAAGGCGGCGTCTGCCGCCGCGAACAGCAGGACCCCGTGGGCGATGTTGTGCGCGTTCAGGAACCGCTCCTCCACCGCCACGGACACCTTGGCGTACCCCTCGCGTGCCTCCAGGAGCTGGATCCCAAAGTCCTGGATCAGCCGGTCCCCACGGAATATCGAGTCGATCCGGTCCATCGCTCCCCCCTTGCCCAGGAATGGACAGCGTGTACCCCCGCTTGTTGTCGATGAAGGTCAAGACGATGACTTGCGAGGCAGCCGCGGCCGCGAGCCTCTTGGAACGTCTCTAACTATCCTGGTACCTGGTACCGAACAGGAGCAAAGTTATTGATTCTAGACACCAGGGTTTCCGATTCCTCCGGGAAGACGGTGCTGCAGCCGGTAGCGAGCGAGGAACGTTGGTGTGCCGACGGCCCGCTCGGTGGTCCAGCGAGGATCTCGCGCGTCGGCGCGAGGATCGTCGCCCGGCGCAAGGAGGGTGCGGTAATGGCGCTGCCGGACCTTGGGGTATCGGCTCAACGCCAGATAGCTCGGGTGGAGAGTGATCAGCGGATTCGGCGCGCCCAGTGCGTAGGCGGCACAGCCCGACCACGGGTAGGTGGTCGGGTCCTCGACCAGACCGGCGCGGACCGGGTTGCGGTCAAGGTAGCGGAGGGCGGCGAGGGCGTAGCGGTCGTCGTCCACGAGACAGGCCCAGTACCGGCGCTCCCAGAAGTGCCCCCGGTGACCATGCGTGCGCTGCCAGTCCCGCGTGGTCTCCCGGAAGAACCAGCGGAGCGGCCGAGCCAAGGGATCCGTGTGTGGCGCCTGGAGGAGCAGGTGAACATGATTCGCCATCAATGTGTAGGCATACAGAATGACTTCGTAGGTCCGGCACATCTCGCCGAGGTGCGCGATCAGCAGACCGAAATCGTCCGGCGCCGTGAAGCAGAGCTCGCGGTTGTTGCACCGGCCGACCACGTGGACGGTCTCCCCCGGCCCCTGGAGCCGCGGCAGGCGTGGCATGGCGACGCGCCCCGCGAGTCGCGCGAGGTCGGCCGCCAGCGGATACTCCGCGGCGTCCGGCTCTTCCTGCCTCCGCTTGGAAGAACTTGAAGGTCGCATCAACGAATCCCGCTACTTAACCCCTCTCCGGTACCAGGTACCGCTCTTCCAGGTACCGTTCTTGAACACGCCACTTGCCCTGCAGTTGCCTCGGCACCAAAGGGTCCCCCTTTACTCCCCGCCGACGCGGGGGAGCGGGCGATCCCCGGCTCAGCGCACCGGCGCCTCGCTCTCCTTACCCGTGCCGCCTTCCCCGGGCGAGGGTGCCCCGCCGCAGGTACGTCGGTACGGCGCCGGCGCCAGATAGGTATCCCACTCGAGCGCGGTGAGGTCCCGGTTCACCAGTGCGCACGCGCGCGCGGTCCACAAACCGGGCTCGACCTCCCGCAGCGACACCGTCTTGGAGTTGTCTCCGGCGAGCAGGCGCATTCCGTCGGCGCTCAATGCGAGCGCATGGGCCGGGCGCTCAAGGTCGGAGAACGTCAACGGCCCGGCGGCGATCGCATCCAGGTCCCAGATGTGGATGCGCGCGTCGCCGCCCGAGGAAACCAGCCGCCGCGTGCGCGAGTCGAAGAGGAGCGCCAGGGGGCCTCCTTCCGCGTGGGCCGGGAAGGCAGGGGCCAGCGGATCGAGGTCGGCGAGGCGCCAGAGCCGAATGGTTCCGCGCCCCCCGGTGGCGAGCAGGCCGCGACCGTCGAAGGCCAAGCCGAGCACGTCGCCACCGTGCGCCTCGGGGATGTCCCGGCGCACCCCGGTCGTCACATCCCACAGCGAGAAGCCAGCCCCCAGGTACCCTCCAGCGACATGATCGCATTCCGGGGTCACCGCCACGACCACCGGTGGGTGCTGCGCTCGGGCGGCGAGGAGGTGCTTCGGGTCGTCGATCACGCCCAGGTCGAAGACGCGGAGGTCTCCCTCCTCCGTCGCGACCACCACGCAGGGGCGCGACGTGGACGCGGCGACACTCGCGGCTGCGCCGGGAAGCTCGGCCACGAGTCGCCGCTCGGGCGGACGCCGCTCGACGTCCCACCGCACGAGCTCTCGTCCGCCATTCTCGATGGTGACAAGCCATCGCCCGTCGGCGGTGAAGGCGGCGAGAGGGCCCGGCGTGGAGTCCAGGCGGGACGCCCGCGAGCTCGCCGGAACCGTGGACAGGTCCCACTCGCGCAACGACCGGGAGTAGTCGAGCGTCCGCGCGCGGAGGCTGCCCCCGATGAATGCTGCCGCCACGACCGACGCGTCGTGGCCCGGGAAGCGGCGGACGAGGGAAGAATGATCGTCGAGCGCCCACAGCACGACAGAACCGTCCGCGCTGGCAGTCGCAATCCGCCTCCCGTCGGGCGAGAACGCGAGGTCCTGAACGAGGGCGGATTGCGCCCCGAGAACCCAACGCGTCTCGAGCCTCTCGGCGTCCCACAGCTCGGCCAAGTTCCCGATTGCGCCCGCGAGCAGCGTTCCGTTCCAGTTGAAGACCAGCCGGTTCGCCGTCGAGTGTAACACCTTCACCAGCCGGTGGGTGACGGGCTGCGCCGCGAGATCCCACAGGAGTACCTGCCCGTCGTCGCCTGCGGACGCCAGGCGACGTCCACCGGGGCTCAGCGCCACTGCCCGGATCCCGACGCCGTGCTCGCCGGCGCGGTGCCCGCGCAACGGTCCCGCTGCGAGGCGTCCGCTTCGGACGCTCCAGACCCTCAGGGCGCCGTCGATCCCACCCGTGGCGAGCAGATCGCCGCCGGGACTGAACGCCAGCGCGTTCACGGCCGGCCCGTGCGCTACGATCCGCGCCATGGGCGCCCGCGTGTCGAACCTCCACACCACCACGGAGCCATCTTCTTCTGCCCGCGCTGCGAGGCCTGACGCTCGGTCGACGGCGACGCCCTCGCCCTCGAACTCGACGACGACTTCGCGCCGGTCCCTCGACAGGTGCAGCGAAGCCTCCGCGACCGGGTGACGGGTCGTGACGGGTGCTCGGCGAGCCGAGGCCACCTCCCACGTGAAGACCTCGCCCGCCTCGTCCACCGCCGACACACGGGCCCCATCTTCGGAGAAGGCGACGCCCCGCATCTTGCGTCCGGCGCTGCGAAGGTACACCTCGGCGTCCAGGAGGCCGTTCAGCGTGTCCAGGACGACCCGCAGGGCCTCCCGGCTGGGTTCGAGGCGCAGGCTCTCGATCGCGAGCAGCAGGCCGAGGTCGGCCCGCTCCTCAATGCGCTCGGCGACGCTCCCCTGGAGCGCGAGGCGGCGCGCGTTCGCCGTCTGGAGCTGCCGGCTGGCTTCGTTTCGGGAGCGGACCGCCTGGATGCTGGCGACCACGGCTGCGGCGGCGAGCACGAGGAGGACCGCGGCCGTCGTCCACGCCAGCCGCAATGCGCGCCGGTGCGCGCGGAGATCCTCCGAGAGCAGATCCTCGAACGGGATGCCGTGGATCGGCGCCGCGAGCCGTGCCGCAGCCGTTCTCAGCCGAGCCGGATCGAGCGCCGCCTCGCCACGGAGATCGACGAACAGCGGCTCATCAGAGAAGGCCTTCGAGAGGGCGCGAGGCAGCGCATTCGTGCGCTCCCAGTCGAAGTCGCGGCGCTCGGGGTCCCAGGCGAGCGTGCCCGCACAGAGGACGATCAGCACGGCGCGCGAGTCCTTGCGTGTCCTCCAGTGGACAATCTCGCGCTCGACCCACTGCGAGGCCGCCGCCTCGGGCGACGCCAGGAGCACGAGGTACCGCGAGTCGTCGAGCGCTCCGGCGATGACGTTCCACAGTCCCGGGGCGGCGGCCAGGTTCGTCTCGTCGCGGAAGACTCGGAGGGCGCGCCGCTGGTACCAGCGCTTTGCGAGCCGCTGCAGCTCCTTCTGGAGTGCCGCCGCGAGCGCGCCTTCGCGGGCGTGGGCGTAGGAGATGAACGCGTCGTACCGCATTACGGACCCGTGTCCGGCGTGGGCTCCCCACACGGATCGGAGCTTGGAAGTCGGATTCGGCCGGACGCCGCGGCCGGAGGGGAGGAGCCAGCCGAAGAGACGGCCGACCCGGCAAGGCATGCTACGAGGAGCAGGGACAGCGCAGACGCTACCATCGGCCGAGGGACGTGTCAAGGTGGAATCGGGGCGGCTTGGCGGCTGCCCAACCGGGATTCTCCGCGCCCGGTCGTGACCCGGGCAGAGCGGACAGGCGACGACGGAGCCTCCGTCAAGCGCTCAGGGGATGAGGGAACGGGAGATCCAAAATCCGGGCCTCGGGGAGCCCGGCGCGGGCGTAGAGGGGCACCTTCACGGTCCGAGCGTTATTCCCGGTACCTGGTACCGAACGGGGGTAGAGTCATTGATTCTTGGGCACCAGGATGTCCAATGCTTCCGGGAAGACGGTGCTGCAAACCGTAGCGAGCGAGGAAGGTCGGGGTGCCGATTGCCCGCTCGGTGGTCCAGCGGGGATCCCGCCCATCCGCGCGAGGATCATCGCTCGGGGCGAGCAGCGTGCGGTAGTGGCGCTGCCGCACGGCGGCGTCTGGGATCAGGGCGAGGTAGCTCGGGTGGTAGGTGATCAGCGGATTCCGGGTGCCGGCCGCGTGCGCCGTGCAGCTCGACCACGCATAGGCGACGGGATCCTCGACGAGGCCGGCGCGGACCGGGTTCCGGTCAAGGTACCGCAGGGCGGCGAGCGCGTAGAGGTCGTCCTCCACGAGGATGGCCCGGTAGCGGGGCTCCCAGAAGTGGCCCTGGTCGCCCCGCGACCGGTGGAAGGCTTTCGCGGTCTCGGTGAGCAGCCACCGGAGCGGGCGCCCCAGCGCCTCGCAGGTCGGCGCCTGGAGGAGCAGGTGCACGTGATTCGACATGAGCGTGTACGCGTAGAGAAAGACTTCATACGTCCGGCTCATCTCCCGGAGGTGGTCGAGGAGGATGGCGAAGTCGGCGGGGCTCGTGAAGTGGTACGCTCGGTTATTGCAGCGGGCGACAATGTGGACGGTCCCGCCCGTCGACGATTCCGGACGCAGTGCGCAAGGGCGACGATCCAGGGCGTAAACGGCATCGCGACGTGGCAAAGTGGCCGGAGCAGGTCGTCGGCAAGCGAACAGGCCTTCATGTCCCCGGCGTAGACCTCCGTCCCGACGAGTCGGAATGCGATGTGAGGGAAATCAACCTGTTATCTTTCCAAAGGTACCCGGTACTCTCCTTCTTTCCTTCGTGTGAATTGACACCCCAAGGGAACGGGTTGTATGCTGCCAAGCATGACTACCCGAATCGACAGCTTTGTCCAGCCGGAGCGCCTCGCCGAGCTCTGCCGGCGGTGGTCCGTCACCGAGCTATCCCTGTTCGGCTCCGCCCTGCGGGAGGATTTCCGACCCGATAGCGACCTCGATCTGCTCGTGACCTTCGCCCCGGACGCCACGTGGTCCGGATGGGAGTTCGTGAGGCTGCAGTCCGAGTTTGAGGCGCTGTTCGGGCGGAAGGTGGATCTGGCCGAGCGCGCAGCCGTCGAGACGAGCGAGAACTGGATCCGCCGGAAGCACATCCTGGAGCACGCGGAGCCGATCTATGTCGCGCGTGGGAGATCGTAACGCGTGACCTGGTGGCACTGAAGCCTGCCCTGGAACGCCTCCTCCCGCGGCCCGAACAGGAGCCATGAAGCCACGGCCGCCGACCACGCACGAGTCGCTTGGCAGTTTCTGGGTGGCCAGCTTGGCACCGATACGAGGACGGGGTCACGCAGCAATCCCGAGCAATGCGCAGGAGCCGGAAGCATCTTTCAGCACCAACGAGTTCCCTCTGAGAACCCGTGGTTGTTGCACCGGCCGAATACGTGGACGGTGCACCTGGATGCTTGGAGCCACGGTAGGCGCGGCATGGCGACGCGGTCCCCCGGTCACACCAGGTCGGCCGCCACCAGGTACGCCGCCGCACCCGGGCTCCTCTGCCTCCGCTTGGAGAAACTTGGAGGTCGCATCAGCGCCCTCCGCTGCCTACCCCGTCTCCGGTACCAGGTACCACTCCTCAATCCCCCATCCCAAAGAGTTGTCCTGCGATCTGGCGGAAATCAGCCAGTTGTCTCCTCGAAGCTAGGCGGTACTATTGCCCTACGCCGAGGGAGCGGCGGGCTGCTATAGCGCTGTTGCCGGTCAGGCGGTCTTCTTTCGCTTCCGTGCGGACTGTTTCGCGAGCTGAATGAGGCCGCGCAGCGCTTCGTTGACCGCCTCCGCGTTGTCGAAGACTCTGGCAACATCTGGATCCAGCGGCACGACCTTGCGCCGCGAAGCAGCCTCAATCGCCTTGGGCCCACGCCCGATGAACTTCAGCTTGCGGAAATCCAGTTCGGCCGGCAGGTCCTCGTCCATCTCGCGCGGGGTGAATTTCACAGATCGATGTCTAGCGTTCCTCATACTCTCGCACCTCATTCGCAGTCGCCTTTCGGGCACTGATGATCCGCGTGCGATGTCCACGATATGCGTGGCTCACCACAAGCAGTCTCCCTCGACCCGAAATCCCGATGGCTATCCAGCGATCTTCGACCACCGAATGCACTTTGTCGTGGAAGATGCACACCAGCGGATCATCGAAGACACTGGCGGCCTCATCGAACGAGACGGCGTGCTTCCGACGGTTGGCGGCCGCCTTCGCGCCGTCCCATTCGAAGTCCATCCACACCTCACATCATGAAAGTCATGCCTTTGCGGGACGGACCTAGAGAGGCTGTGTCCCCAGACTTCTCGCCACCCGCCTCGACTCGCGGGTCGGGACGCAGTTTACCAGTCCCGGTTGCTGGAAGCAAACCTCCACCACAATCGCGCGCCTCGGGGAGCAAGCACGAGCGCTCCCAGAAGTAGCACCCTTCGTCTGCGCGCTTGGGTTCTCGGGCTCCTCATCCTCTTCTTGTTGTCCCCAGGCCATCATGCGCCCGTGCTCCCTATCGCCTTCTCTCTGGTGGGCTGGAGTAGGAGCCAGCGGAGCGGGCGCCCCAGCGCCTCCTGGGTCGGTGCCTGGAGGAGCAGGTGCACGTGATTCGCCATGAGCGTGTACGCGAAGAGGACGACCTCATACTTCCGGTCCATCTCCCGGAGGTGCTCGCGGAGGACGGCGAAGTCCTCGGGGCTCGTGAAGTGGAACGCTCGGTTATTGCAGCGGGCCACCACGTGGATCGTCCCGCCCGTCGAAGATTCCGGACGAAGTGCGGAAGCGCGACGAGCCGCGGGGCACGCGGCATCGCGACGTGGTGTAAGGGCCGGAGCAGGTCGTCGGCAAGCGGATAGCCCTTCATGTCCCCGACGTGGACCTCCGCCCCAAAGAGTTGGAATGCGGTGTGAGGGAAATCAACGAGTTATCCTTCCAAAGGTACCCGGTACCTTTCTTTGCATGCTAGGAATACAGGCCCGCCCTGTACTTGTCCTCAAGTTTCAATTGGACCGAATTCCTGAACGGCAACAGTTCCTTCTCCACTGCCTCGAACTCCGGCGGGGGAAACTCCACCTTTGGGTGTGCCACATAATGTGCTCGGAGCAGCTCGATACGATATGCGCTCGGCGGATGCGTGGCATCCAAGCGGGATCCCTCGAGCTGCTGCACTCTTGTGACCCGCTCCACTTCCCTGGGCGGAGCCTTCAGGCCCAGTTCACGCAGGTTGTCGAGGATGTCCGATCGTGCCCCCTGGCTCACAACCGCCCGATGGATTGCGAGGGCAAATGTCTCACCGTAGTGGAGCTTCCTCAGCAAGGAGCGCGAGGGCCCGGTGCCGCTGATGGAAGCCGCCAAGCGGTCCGCCAGGTACTCCGCACGTTGCGAGTCGCGCCAGAGCAGGTGGCTCAGCGCAACGGCCGCGATCCAGGCGAGGTTCGCCAGCATCAACATGGCGATGTTGAACGGTACTGCGGGGAGTCCCGCTATGCCCTTGCTTTCATCCCAGATGCGGTCCGGGCGGAAGAGCGTGTACCACCTCGCCAGAGCCGCTGCTGCGCTCCCGACAAAGAAACCGCGCACCGGGTCACCGTTGACCCCGTGCGCCAACTCATGGGCGATCAGCGCGACCCGCTCCTCATTCTCCAGAATTGCCCACAGGGGCAACCCCATATATAGAACCTCCCTCTGCCTCCAGCCGACGCGTCCAAACGCCGCATTGAAGTCTTCATTGATGACTCTCCTCTCACATTCTGGCAGCAGCTCAGGGCAGCATCGCAGGAGTCCGTGTGAGATTGAAAACCAGTTCCTGGTCGCTGGCTCCATGGGGAAGCTGGGGGGGGCGTACGGCTGTTCGGCGGTTCGGCTGTACGAAGACTCCGAAGAAGCTGGCAGCAGGCAACTGGCAGCGAACGGCTGGGACAGCGCAAAGCGCAAGGGACAGAGCGCTATGCGCTATGCGTCAGGACGGTGTCGAATTCGCGGCGGTGTGAAGCGCGTCCCAGTACATCAGCTCGTATTGCTGGAGCAGGTGCGCTGCCTCCCGGATGGAGGTGACCGGCACGCCTCGATCCATTCCAGCCTGGATGACCGTCACGGCCGCCGTCTCGAACTCTGGCGCCTCGCCCGCGAAGAGGCTGAAGAACGCCACGTCCGCCTCCTTCATCTTGTACCCCACCCGAAGCGCCTTCGCCAGCCGGCCACAGTTCTTCCCCCAGGCTGGCAGGTTGACCAGGAAGGCCGCGGCGAACTCCGCATCCGAGCCGTAGAGCGCCAGCCAGGCCACGTAATGGGTGTAGGCCTGCGCGCCCGCCAGCGGCGGAAGCAAGGCCAGGGCGTCCTCGTCCACCCCCAGCGCTCGCAGGAAGGCTTCCAGGGCCTCGAGAGCGGCCGTCTCGGTCTTCAGGCTTTCCGCAAAGAAGGAGCCGCTCGGGGTTCCGCCGTAGCGGTGGACCAATAGCGCGACGCTCCGCTGATCGCTGGCGATGATCCGTCGCTGCTCTGCGGCGAACCGCGTCAGCTCTCCTCGGCCCAGCCGGCCGGCCTCGACGGCGCCGATCCAGGGGTGAGTGAACAGGCGCTGCTCCACCCCAGCCAGTTCCTTGCGGAGCCGAGACACCAGGTCACGCGCGCTGGTCATGGTCGTGCCTCCCGCAGCTATTCGAGACCGTGCGCGACCGCCGGGACCGGTCGGTCAGACATGCGACCCACAATGACGTACGCCACGAGGCCGAACAGATAGGTCGGCAAGGTCGCCCCCATCCAGGGCGCCAGCCCGGGCAGCCCGAGCTGAGGCAGCCCCGCGATGAGCAGATACAGGAGGAAGCCCACGAACCAGACGGCCATGGCCGTCCAGTTGACCCCGCCCCGATACCAATACCGGCCGCCACTCCGGAATAACTCCTGCGCCTCGTACTGCCGGCCTCGCAGGAGAAAGTAGTCCGCGGTCAGGATCCCCAGGAGCGGAACGAACACGGAGCCGATCAGAAGCAGGAAGCTCTCGTACTGCACCAGCGGAACGGCCACGGCCAGCAAGAACACGACCCCGCCCACGAGCAGGGCCAGCGTCCGCTGACTCGCCCACGGGAGGACGTTCTGTGCCGAGACGGCGGCCGAGTAGATGTTGGCGAAGCCCTCGTCCGTCTCTGCCACGAGCAGCACGAGGAGGGCCACCCACCCCGCGGTGAGGCCGGCGATGGTCGTGAGCAGCGGGGCGATGGGGGCGTTCGAGTCGCTGGGCACCGCGGCCGAGAGGGCCAGCAGGGCGCCCAGGGCATAGAACCACACGTGGGAGACGAAGTACCCGAGGCCCGTCCCCCAGAACGCGGTTCGCCGGCTGCGGGCCAGGCGGCTGTAGTCGGCGACCAGGGGGACCCAGGAGATAGGCATCACCGCAACGAGGTCAACCGCCAGCCAGAACGACATCTCCCCGGTCCCCGGCCTGGTGAGCCATCCCCGCACATCGTAGCCGGTCAGCACCGCGACACTGACCCACGCAATCGTAAACAGCACCACCCACGCGGCGAACCGCTCCATCCATTGCTTCACCACCACGATCGGCCCGCCCACGGCCATGAGTGTGCCCAGGAGCGTGAAGAACCCCACCCAGGCCAGGTAGCCTCCCGCGCCGAATATATGCTCGGACAGGAGGGCGGCCGCCTGCGCCATGACGATGACCTCGAAGGTCGCCCATCCCAGGAGTTGCAGGACATTCAGGATGCTGGGCGCCACCGAGCCGCGCGGGCCGAGCACCGGGCGGAACAGGACCATGGTGGGCAGCCCGGTGTCGGCGCCCATCGTCCCCACCATGCCCAGGAGGAAATTGCCGATGACGGCGCCCAACAGGATGGCCACGAACGCCTGCCCGAGGCTCAGCCCAGGCACCAGGAACATCCCGACCACCATGACCAGGAAACTCACGCCCAGGTCCCACCACAAGACGAACGTGTCGAGGAATCCCAGCCGCCGCTCCGCCACGGGGACGGGCTGAATCCCATACGCCCTTACCTGTTCCGCCAAACTGGCCATGAATCTCCGCCTACCCCTCGTGGTGCAGCACCCGCACTCGCCGCGGACACCGGTCCACAAATGAAAACCGCCCTGAGGGGCGGTTTCGACATGGTGACTGGTCCCTACGCTGGCATTATCCAGGTCAGGTTCGAACGGTCGGTGAGGAAACCGCCCCACCCTCTCAGCCCAGCGCCCCGGGCTCCCGCTTGTGAAGGCAGAGTATCACTCCCGTGGTACCCGGTCAAGGTGGGGGAGGGGGAGAGAACAAAAAGCGTACGGCTGTACGGCGGGTCGACTGTACGACTGTGCGAGGAGCTTGCAGAAGCTGGCAGGGGGCAGCTGGCAGTTGGCAGCGAACGGGGGGAGGGGGGAAAGCGTACAGCTGTAGGGCGGTTCGTCTGTACGGCTGTACGAGAACTCTGGGGAAGCGGGCAGAGCGCAAACCGCCTGGCGCTATGCGCTATGCGTCAGGGCGTTGGACGACCTGCTCCCCTGATTCACCGACCGCCCACTTGCCCGGTTGCCTGCTCTCATTGCCTCGCTCCTTCCGCGCGTCGAGATCTCGTGGTACCATCTGCCGCCCGTTGACCTTGCTTGGCGTCTTGGCGGTTCAAGTGTTTCCATGCATTGGGGACCCATGATCCAGATCGAGAACATCGGCAAAGCCTTCGGGGGGCAGGTCGTCCTGCGGGACCTCACGTGGCACATCACGCGGGGGCAGCGGGTCGGCCTGGTCGGGCCCAACGGGGCCGGCAAGACCACCCTCTGCCGGATCCTGACCGGGGAGATGGAGGTGGACTCGGGCCAGGTGCGCCGGGCGAAGGCCACGACCATCGGATACCTCCCGCAGGACATCGCCGCGGCGGGCGACGGGACGGTGCTGGGCCACCTCCTGGCGGGATTCCCGGAGATCCAGCGCCTGGAGGACGAGCTGGAGCTGCTGGCCGCCGAGATGTCCGAGGCCGAGGATGATGGGTCCGAAGACCTCATGCGCCGCTATGGCGATCTCCAGCACCAGTACGAGGTGCTCGGCGGGTACAGCCTGGAGGCGCGGGCCAAGGCGATCCTGGGGGGCCTGGGTTTCCGGCCCGACGAGTTCCACGCGCCGCTGGCGAAGCTCTCGGGCGGCTGGCGGATGCGCGTGGCCCTGGGGCGCCTCCTCTTGCAGGCGCCGGCCTTGCTGCTGCTGGACGAGCCGACGAACCATCTGGACCTCGAATCCCTCCAGTGGCTGGAGGACTTCCTCGCCGCCTACGAGGGGACGGTAGTGATCATCTCCCACGACCGCTACTTCCTGAACCGCGTGGTGGAGCGCATCGCGGAGCTGGAGCTGGGACGCTTCGCGCTCTACACCGGCGACTACGACGACTACCAGGCGCAGAAGCTCACCCGGCAGGAGCAGATCGAGGCGGCGCAGCGCACCCAGGCCGAGCAGATCGAGAAGATGGAGCACTTCATCCGGAAGTTCCGGTACAAGGCGACGAAGGCCCGCCAGGTCCAGAGCCGGATCAAGCAGCTCGACAAGATCGAGCGCGTGGAGATGATCCGCGCGCCCAAGCGCATCCACTTCCGCTTTCCCCAGCCGGTGCGGAGCGGGACCATCGTCAGCGAGCTTCGCCGGCTCCACAAGGCCTATGGGAAGACGGTGGTGTATGCGGGCATCGACTTCCGCCTCATGCGAGGGGATCGGGTGGCGCTGGTCGGAGTGAACGGCGCGGGCAAGAGCACCCTCCTCAAGATCATGGCGGGGATCCTGCCCTTCGAGGCCGGGGAGCGGATCCTCGGCCACAACGTCTCCGTCCACTACTACGCCCAGCATCAGCTCGATACATTGAATCCCAAGAATTCGGTCTTCGAGGAGCTGGCGGAGATCGCCGACGCCGAGACACGGACGCGGCTGCGGACGATCCTGGGCGCCTTCCTGTTCTCGGGGGACGACGTGGAGAAGCCGGTGGCGGTCCTCTCCGGCGGCGAGAAGAGCCGGCTGGCGTTGGCCAAGATGCTCCTGCATCCGGCCAACCTGCTCTGCCTGGACGAGCCGACCAACCACCTGGACGTGACGGCCAGGGAAGTCCTGGAAGAGGCCCTGGACCAGTTCGACGGCACCATGCTCTTCATCTCGCACGACCGCTACTTCATCAACCGGATCGCCACCAAGGTCGTCGAGGTCCGGGACGGGCGGCTGTGGGAGTTCGCCGGGGACTACGACTATTACCTGGAGAAGAAGGCGGAGGAGCAGGTGGCAGCGGGCAGCCGGGCGCCCTCTGGATTGCAGGCAGCCATAACCCTGAAGGAGGAGCCGCGAGCCGCGAGCCGCGAGCCGCGAAAGGCAGGGGTGGCGGCGTCACCGCAGCCGGCGGGCGGCAAACGTTCGAAGGAAGACCGGCGGGCGGAGGCCGAGGTCCGCCAGCGCAAGAGCCGGGAGGTCGCCCCCCTTCGCGCCAGGCTGAAAGAGCTGGAGTCGGAGATCGGTAAAGTCGAGGCCCGCATCCAGGACCTCACCGACCAGATGGCCAACCCGGACCTGTACAAGGACGGAGACCGGGCCCGCGAGGTGGCCAGGGAACGAAAGGCACTGGAAGAGCAGGTCCGATCCCTGTACGGCAAGTGGGAGGAGCTGGCCTTGCGGCTGGAGGTCGCGACGGCTGGCGAGGCCCCATGATGGATCGCAACAGACCAGGACGTTCGGCAGTTCGACCGTTCGGCCGCTCGGCAGTTCGAGAGGTCCAGCCGAAGCTCCCTCGCTCCAACCATCGGCTTCCGGCCCGGCACAATCGCGGCCAGGTGATCCTTGTGGCCGCCGTGCTGTGCCTCGTGGCTGCGGCCGGGGGCTGGTATCTGGCGTGGGAGCGCCGGCCGGATTTCCGCCGGGCGGCGAACCTGGACGCCCAGGGCGACCTCGCCGTTTTCTTCGGGGACAGCATCACCCAGGGCTACGGCGTCCCCGATGGGGAGAGCTTCCCCAGTCTGGTGGCTCGCGATGTGGGCATTGCCTTCGTGAATGCCGGCGTGCCGGGGGATACCACAGCCGCAGGGCTTGCACGGGTGGACCGGGACGTCCTCCCCCACCGGCCGCGCCTGACGGTGGTGGAGTTCGGCGGGAACGACTTCCTCCGCCGGGTCCCCCTGGAAGAGACATTGCGGAATCTGGACGCCATCGTGAGCCGATTGATCGCCCAGGGAAGCATGGTGATGATCCTGGAGGTGAACGTCGGACTGGCGGGCGACCCGTACCTGACGGGTTATCGGGCCGTGGCCGAGCGGCACGGCGCCGTCCTGGTCGAGGACATTCTGCGAGGGATCCTGAGCAACCCGGACCTGAAGGTGGACGGAATCCACCCGAACGCCCAGGGGCACCGGCTCATCGCCGAACGGGTGATCGGGGTCCTGCGACCCCTGTTGCACGAGGCGGACCGTCGGCGAGGTTCGGAGGGTAAGACAGCCTCCGATTTTCCCTTGCCCGAATTCCTGCCCGTCGGCTAAACTTACCCACCATGAAGCCTGCACTTGCCGTTCGTCGTGTCCGGGTGACTCGCCAGCAAACAGAGCAGACTGCCCCGGCACCGCCGCCGCTTCGCCTGCGTCACTACAAGCACGTGTACTGGATGACGGGCGATGGGCCCATGGTCACGGCCTACCGGGCCGTCGTCGTCCATGACGGCTGCCGCGGCTGTCTCGTCTGTGCCGGCACGACCGACTGGTTCATGGAGTTCGCCCGTATCGCGAAGACACTCCTCGGGATCAACTTGCGCGACTGCCTCCATTGGGGTCCGCTGCACGACAGCCCGCGACCGCTGATCGCCCCCGCCTCAAACCTGGACGTGTGCAACCAGACGACCCTCGAACGCCTGCGAAAGGCCTATTACCGGCTTCCTGAGCAGGAGCGCCCGCGTCTCGAAAGCGGGCCCCCGGCCCTCCGTCGCATGACTCAGGCGCAACGCTTCGAGACGTCGATGGCCATCCTGGGCCGCATGATCGATCTCTGGGAGGACGGCCAGTACATCGGCTGGCCCGCCTAGCCCCTCCCCGAAAATCCAACTTGAACCGCAAAGACGCCAAGCCCGCCAAAGGACCGATTTCCCCTCCTTGGGTCCGGATAGACGCAAGTCTCCCACCTCGGGACTTTCCATACCCGGACTTCAGACGATCCGATCTTGGCGTTCTTGGCGCCTTGGCGGTTACTTTTTGAAGATTTCCGAATAGATGTCGGGGAGGAAGCCGCGGACGGCGGTGGGGCCGACGATCAGCACCGGGATGCGGATGAAGCCATCCGTGTGCACGAAGTGGCGGCGCAGGGCCTCATTCGGGACCTCCTCTTCATCTCGATCCCACAGGAAGACATCCTCGCCTGCCTTGACGTAAAACCTCCGACACGGGCGGACGAGCGCCAGCGTCATGTCGGCATTCAGGGGGTTCTGGGCCACATCATGAGCCGCGTAGGCGACCCGGTGCTGCGAGAGAAACTCCCTCGCCTGGATGCAGGCGGGTCAGCCGTCGCGGTAATACAGGTCCGCCGTGGGCATGCGCCTCCCCTCCGGCCGTGGTCCGGGCGACGGACCGGTCGCCCCTACCAAGCTGCTGAAAAAGGCCCATCTGCGGTGACCCACCTCCGGTGGGTGCCCGCGCGCTCGCGCGGCACTGCGACGTACGCGTTAAGTACGCCTCGCGCCTGCACCCATCCTGCGGATGGGTACCCGGCACGCCGCCTTGCACCTGGGCCTTTTTGAGCAGCCTGGGCGAAATTGAGTTTTCCAGCAAACTGTTACACCTGTATCGTTCCGCTGATCACAGGGACGGTCGTGCCCCCGACCCGGATCGCGACCGGCGCGCCGCTCGCGTCCCGTCCCACCTCGACCCAGAGCCGACTGGCCCGTCCCATCTCGATCCCCTGCTCGATGACGAAGCTGGCGCGTTCGCGCGGCAGGACGCCATGGGCCGCAAGATATGCCCCGAGCGGCCCCGCCGCCGAGCCCGTCGCGGGATCCTCGACGATCCCCGCCCCCGGGGCGAACATCCGGGCATGGGCGAATGCGTCCCTCGAGGTCGCGAGGGTGAAGACGAAGCACCCGAGGGCGCCGCACTCCCTGAGTACCCCATCCAGGGCGGTCAGGTTGGGCCGCAGGGCACCCACCGTTTTCAGGTCGGGGAGCGGAACCATCAGATGCTCCAGCCCGGTCGAGACGACCTGGAGCAGAAGTTTGGCCCGCGCCAGGACCGTGGGATCCACCCCCAGCGCCTTCGCGATCGGGTGCACATCGCGGATGACGGGACCGAACTGCGGGATTCCCTGAGTCATGATGATGCGTCCGGGCTTCCCCCCCGAGACCTCAATGTCAAGGGGCAGCGTCCCGATCCCCACCTGCTGGAAGATGCGCGTGACCGGCTCCTTGAGGGGAAACCTTCCGGCGCACGCCATGACGTGGGCCGTGCCGACGCTCGGGTGGCCGGCAAACGGGATCTCCTTGGCGGGCGTGAAGATGCGCATCCAGTAGGCCGCCTGGGGGTCGGTGGGCGGGAGGACGAAGGTCGTCTCGGACAGGTTCATCTCCCGCGCGATGTCTTGCATCTGCTCCGTGGAGAGCCCCGTCGCATCCGGGACCACACACAGAGGATTCCCCGCAAACGGCCGGTCTGTGAACACATCCACCTGCTGGAAGGCTACCTGCATCTGGCGCCCTTTCCTGGAATCCCTGTTCTCATCCCGGCATCATCTCGGCAGGCTGCGGATCATGGCCCGCATCTCGTGGCGCTGGCCGGGTGCGAGCGTCATGGCGTGGTCCGCCACGTTGCCGGTTTCGATGCAGAGCATGCGCGGCCACTCCTCATCGCCGAAATCCGGCATGGCCTTGGCCTTGGCAGTCCAGGGATTCCAGATCACCGTCGCATCGGAGCCCGACTTCTCCACCGTGAAGCGCCGTCCCGCCACAGGATCGTCCAGGACGCAGGTCGTCTTCGTCCCGAGGTACACCCGGTCCGTCTCATCGGTGATCCGGACGAATGCTGTCTCCTGCAGCTTCCGCTTCATGCCGTCCGTCTTGTCGATGTAGCGGGCACCCGCGAGTCCGGTCACCGAGACCTGCCGAACATCACCCACGGCCAGATAGGTGTGCAGGGCCTCCTCGTAGCTGATCGCCGTGTCCCCCCGGTTGTGAACGTCCAGGGCGAGCGCCAGCGTCTCCCCAACGACGACCCGATACCGGAGGGAACAAGGGCGAGGCCAGTTCGGGAGCGCCGCGCTCTCGGAATCGAGGCCGAGAACCATCGTCACGGAGCCGTCCGGGGCCTGGGTAGCCGACTCCACACCCCACTCTGCAAGTCGTGCGAACCCGTGCATGGGCGCAGACGGCTCGCCCGCCTTCGGCCCGAACCACGGAAACACGATCGGCACCCCGCCGCGGATTGCCGCGCCCCGGTCGAACCGGCTCCGCTCGCTCAGAAACAAGACGGCCCGATCCCCCCGCGGCTGGTAGTGCGTCACGTGCGCCCCCTGGAGATACACCTCTGCCTCAGCCTGCGGCGCGCACACGACCGCGCGGACCAACCCCTTCGCCCCCGCCTCGAACCGCAGGATCTCTGGAATCCCGAATCGAGCCTGGAGTTCATCAGGCCCGACAGCTCCGATTCCCACCACTCTCCCCCACGTATCCACGCACAAGTCGGCACCTTGGAGCAGTCCTGGCACCAAGTGATGCGGTCAAGTCACCAGAAACCGAAGATACCACCGTGGAAATCCAACGTGTTAGCTGCCTTCCGGTGTCCGGTACCGGAACATGTCACGCCTTGTTCTCTCTTGGCGACAGGAGGCTTATATCAAGCTCCGGCCCAAGGCGCAAGCGGGACGAGTCATGGGGAAAGCTGGAGAAAACGACGGGGGGCCGAACGATCGGCCCCCCGCATGGTGTTCCCGATTGTGATCCAGCCTTACTTCTCCCCCATCTCCTTCACCTTGACCTTGCCCCTCAGGTTGGCGTGGGCGGCGGCCAGCTTGGCGATGGGGACGCGGTAGGGGGAGCAGCTCACGTAGTCCAGGCCGATGTCATGGCAGAACATCACCGACCGCGGCTCGCCCCCGTGCTCGCCGCAGATCCCGATCTCCAGGTCCTTGCGCGTGCTCCGGCCCTTCTCGATGGCCATCTTCATCATGGCCCCGACACCCTCCTGGTCGATGCTCACGAAGGGATCCTCGGCGTAGACCCCCCGCTCCACGTACAGGGGCAGGAACTTGCCGGCGTCATCGCGCGAGAGCGCCAGGATGGTCTGGGTGAGATCGTTGGTGCCGAAGGAGAAGAACTCCGCCAGCTTGGCGATCTGGTCCGCCACCAGGCAGGCCCGCGGGATCTCGATCATGGTCCCGAGCATGTAGCGGACCTTGACGCCGGCCGCCTTCATGCACTCCTGGGCCACCCGCTCCACGATGTCCTGCTGGAGCTGCAGCTCCTGGAGCGTGCCCACCAGCGGGATCATGATCTCGGGGTACGGGTTCTTCCCGGCCTTCCGGAGCTCGCAGGCGGCCTCGAAGATGGCCCGGGCCTGCATCTCGGTGATCTCGGGATACTCGATCCCCAGGCGGCAGCCGCGGTAGCCGAGCATGGGGTTGAACTCGTGCATGCCGTCCACCTTGGCCTTCAGCCGCTCCACCGGGATGCTGGTCTTGCGGGCCAGGTCCTCGATGTCCGCATCCGTCTTGGGCAGGAACTCGTGCAGGGGGGGATCCAGCGTGCGGATGGTGACCGGCAGGTTCCCCATGATGTCCAGGATGGCCTTGAAGTCCGCCTTCTGCATGGGGAGGAGCTTGGCCAGGGCGCGCTTCCGGCCCTCCACGTCGTCGGCCAGGATCATCTCCCGGACCGCGTCGATGCGGTCCCCCTCGAAGAACATGTGCTCGGTCCGGGTGAGGCCGATGCCGCCGGCCCCGAACTTCATGGTGACCCGGGCGTCGGTGGGCGTGTCCGCGTTCGTCCGCACGCCGATCTTCCGGTACTTGTCGGCCCAGTTCATCAGCGTGGCGAAATCGCCGGACAGCTCGGGCTGGATCAGCTTCGCCTCGCCCAGCATCACGTCGCCGGCGGCGCCGTCCAGGGTGATGTAGTCTCCCCGCTGGATCTTGAGGTCCTTGGCGAAGAAGTAGCCGTGCTCCTCGTACACCGTGATGTCGCCGGAGCCGGCCACGCAGGGCTTGCCCATCCCGCGGGCCACCACGGCCGCGTGGGAGGTCATGCCGCCCCGGGCGGTCAGGATGCCCTGGGCCGCGTGCATCCCGCCGATGTCCTCGGGCGAGGTCTCGGTCCGGACCAGGATGACCCGCTCACCCTTGGCCGCCTCGTCCTCCGCCTCGCCTGCCGTGAAGACCACCCTGCCCACGGCCGCACCCGGCGATGCCGGGAGGCCCTTGGCGATCTTCTGCGCCTTGGCGCCGGGGTCCACACGCGGGTGCAGGAGCTGGTCGAGCTGCCCCGGCGACACGCGCAGGATGGCCTCCTTCTGGTCGATCAGCCGCTCCTTCACCATGTCCACGGCGATCTTCACGGCCGCGGCCGCCGTGCGCTTGCCCACCCGGCACTGCAGCATGTAGAGCTTCCCGTCCTGGATGGTGAACTCGATGTCCAGCATGTCGCGGTAGTGCTTCTCCAGCCGCTGGTAGATCCGCTCCAGCTCGGCGTACACCTTGGGCATGCCCTTCTTCAGCTCGCTGATGGGGGCCGGCGTGCGCACCCCCGCCACCACGTCCTCGCCCTGGGCGTTCATCAGGTACTCGCCGAAGAAGCGCCGCTCGCCCGTGCCGGGGTCGCGGGTGAAGGCCACGCCGGTCCCGGAGTTCTCCCCCATGTTGCCGAAGGCCATGGCCTGGACGTTGACCGCGGTCCCCCAGTCCCCCGGGATCTTGTTCAGCTTCCGGTAGGTGACGGCCCGCGGGTTGTTCCAGGACTCGAACACGGCGTTGATGGCCAGCCGGAGCTGCTCCTTGGGATCCTGCGGGAAGTCCCTCCCCGACTTGTCCTTCACCACCCGCTTGAACAGCTCCACCAGCTCCTTCAGGTCCGCGGCCGTGAGCTCCGTGTCCAGTTTCACCTTCTTGGCGTGCTTCTGGGCCTCGATGAGCCGCTCGAAGGCCGGCTTCTCGATCCCCAGGACCACGTCGCCGAACATCTGGATGAAGCGCCGGTAGGAGTCGTAGGCGAAGCGCTCGTTCCTGGAGCGGGCGATGAGGCCCTTGAGCGAGGTGTCGTTCAGCCCCAGGTTCAGGACCGTGTCCATCATGCCGGGCATGGAGACCCGGGCCCCGGAGCGCACCGACACCAGCAGGGGATTGCTCGCATCCCCGAAGGTGGTCCCCATGGCCTTCTCCAGCTTCTTCAGGCAGTCCTCCACCTGTCTCCACATGCCCGGGGGGTGCTGCTGCTTGTGCGTGCTGTAATAGATGCACGCCTCGGTGGATAGGGTGAACCCGGGAGGGACCGGGATGCCCAAACGGGTCATCTCGTGGAGGTTGGCCCCCTTGCCTCCCAGGAGGTTCTTCTGCTCCGCCCGTCCCTCTGCCTTCTTGTTCCCGAAGAAGAACACCCACTTTTTCGCCGTTGCCATGGAATCCTCCGATGTCCCCCTACCCGGTGATTTTTGTGAAGTCCGCGATCCGCGCGAACAGGTCCCACACCGCCTTCAGGAGCGCGAAGCGGTTCTGGGTGAGCCCCTCATCCGGTCCGATGACCAGGACCTCCTCGAAGAACATGTCCACCATGGGCTTGAGGCCGGCGATCCGCTGCAGGGCCCCCAGGTAATCCTGCTGGGCGACGAGCCGCTCGACCTCCGTCTTCAGCTCCACGGTTTGGGCGTACAGGGCCCGCTCCGCCCCCTCGACGAGCCGCCCGACCTCCACGGCCCGGTCGAACCCCTTGGGGATGATCCCGACCACGCGCCGGAAGGCGGCGGATAGCTCTCCGAAATCCGTCTCCCGCCGCATGGCGGCCAGGGCCTCGGCGCGCCGCGCGGCATCCATCAGGTCGTCGGACCCGGCCGACAGGGCCGCCTCCACCACGTCCGCGGGCAGCCCCCGCTCCACCAGGACCGCCTGCGTCCGGCTGCGGAGGAAGTCCAGCACCTCGCGCCGCGTCTTCTCGGCATCCTGCGTGAGGAGCCGTCCGAGGCCCGCCTGGGTCTCGGCCACCAGCTCCGCCAGGGGGGCGCGCAGGCCCCGATGCAGGATCGTCTGGACCACCCCCAGGGCCGCCCGGCGGAGGGCATAGGGATCCTCCGACCCGGTGGGGATGAGCCCGATGCCAAAGCAGCCCACGATGGAATCCAGCCGGTCCGCCAGCCCCACCACCGCCCCGGCGTTCGACTCCGGCAGCCGGTCACCCGCGTACCGGGGGAGGTAGTGCTCCACGATGGCCTGAGACACCTCCGGGGGCTCGCCCGACAGGCGGGCGTAGTCCCCGCCCATGACCCCCTGGAGCGTGGGAAATTCCTTCACCATGCTGGTCACGAGATCCGCCTTGCACAGCTCCGCGGCCCGCTCGGCGGCGGCGCGGCAGGCGGGGTCGACCCGCATCGCGATCAGCCCGACCAGCCGTCGCACCCGCTGCACCTTGTCGTGGACCGTCCCCAGCTTCTCCTGGAAGATGATGTGCTGCAGCTGCGGGATTCGCTCTGCCAGCGGGTGCTTCCGGTCGTCCTTGTAGAAGAACTCGGCGTCATTCAGGCGCGCGCGGAGCACGCGCTCGTTCCCCTGCCGGATGAGGTCCATGTCCTTGGCACGCATGTTCGACACGGTCACGAAGTGCGGGAGCAGCTTTCCCGCGGCGTCCACCACCGGGAAGTAGCGCTGGTGCTTCTGCATGGGCGTGATGATGACTTCCCGGGGCAGCTCCAGGTACTCCGGCTTGAAGGAGCCGCAGACGGCAACGGGGAACTCGACCAGGTTCGTGACCGCCTCCAGGAGGTCGCTCTCCAGGATCGGCCGGCCATTGACCGCGGCTGCGGCCTCCGTCACCAGCTTCCGCACCAGGGTGCGCCGGCGCTCCGTGCTGGCGATGACGTATCGCTCCTCCAGCTTGTCCAGGTATTCCCGGAAGCTCCGCACCCGGACGGCCCGCGGCGCGAGGAAGCGGTGCCCGTATGTCTTGGCGTCGGACGCCAGGCCGTCCACGGAGAAGGGGACAACCTTGCCGCCATAGATGGCCAGGAGCCAGCGGATGGGCCGGACGAAGCGGGAGGTCCCTTCACCCCAGCGCATGAACTTGGGGAAGGAGAGCAGGCCGAGGAGCCTGGGCAGGAGGCTCGCCAGGACCTCCGGGGTCCGCGCTCCCTTCTCCTCGTGGATCGCCACCAGGTATTCGCCGCGGTCCAGCGCCCGGACCTCCAGGCGCTCGACCGGGACCCCCTGGGCGCGGGCGAATCCCTCGGCCGCCCGGGTGGCCTTCCCCTCCGCGTCGAAGGCCACTGCCCTGGGCGGGCCCACCACCTCGCGCCGGGCGTCCGCCTGGCGCTCGGCCAGGCCGTCCGTGAACAGCGTGAGTCGCCGCGGCGTCCCCAGCGTCTGGACCGTGGCGAAGCTGAGCCGCTGCTCCTGGAGCAGGCGCCCCGCCGCCGCCTTCAGCTCTTCCAGGGCGGGGGGGATGTAGCCGGAGGGGATCTCCTCCGTGCCGATCTCGAACACCAGTTCCTTTCCCATGGCGTCCCTTGCCCCTGCCCTCACCTGCGGGCGATGTAGGCTGCCCGAGACCAATCCGGCGCCGATGGGCCCCGATGCGGGCGTCACCGGCGCACTGCGACCCCCGCCGCCGTCCCTTCCCCGTGCCCTCGCCGGCTCGGGCTATCCCGGCTTGCCCGGCTGTGCGGTCTTCAGCAAGGGGAAACCCATCTCCTCGCGCTGCTTGAGGTAGGCCTCGGCCACGCGTCTGGCCAGGGCGCGCACCCGGCCGATGAAGTGGGTCCGCTCCGTGACTCCGATGGCCCCCCTCGAGTCCAGGAGGTTGAAGGCGTGGGAGCACTTCAGGCAGTAGTCGTAGGCGGGGAGCACCAGGCCCTTCTCGATCAGGCGCGCCGATTCGCGTTCGTAATCCTCGAACAGCCGGAGCTGCAGCGGGACGTCCGCCGCCTCGAAGTTGTGAACCGACCACTCCACCTCGCCCCGATGGTGAACGTCGCCGTAGGTGACATGCTCGTTCCATCGCAGGTCATAGACGTTGTCCACGCCCTGGAGGAACATGGCGATGCGCTCGATGCCGTAGGTGATCTCCCCCGCCACGGGACGCAGCTCGAAGCCCCCCGCCTGCTGGAAGTAGGTGAACTGGGTGATCTCCAGGCCGTCCAGCCAGACCTCCCAGCCGAGACCCCAGGCGCCGAGGGTGGGCGACTCCCAGTCGTCCTCCACGAACCGGATGTCGTGCTTCAGCGGGTCAACGCCGAAGCTCTTCAGGCTCTGCAGGTAGATCTCCTGGATATCCAGGGGAGAGGGCTTGAGGATCACCTGGTACTGGTAGTAGTGCTGCAGCCGGTTCGGGTTCTCGCCGTAGCGGCCGTCGGCGGGGCGCCGGGACGGCTCGACGTAGGCGACGTTCCACGGCTCGGGACCCAGAACCCGCAGGAACGTGGCCGGGTTCATGGTCCCCGCGCCGACCTCGACGTCGTATGGCTGCTGGATCACGCACCCGTGTCTCGCCCAGAAACTTTCCAGGGCGAGGATCAGCTCCTGGAACGTCATTGCCGGCCTCCGTGTGGGTTCTCGGTGGGAGATGCGAATGGACAAACTAACAAAAACACGGAGAGAGTGTCAAGGGAAAAGGCCCGGCTCTCCGGCCGTGCACCCGCACCCCTGAGTTGATGTAATGGCTTTGTTGATGGGGAGTTACAGCCTGCTCAGGAAGTCTGCGGACTTGAGGCGGCGGCCCAGCACGTGCTGGAGAAAGGCCCCCAGGAGATCGCTAACCTCTCGGAAAACCTGGGGAGGAATGGCGATCCGATCCATGAGGCGGAGGCTCGAGCCGCCGGCCCCCCGCAGAAAGCCCAGGGCTTCAGCCGAGACCGGGGCCGCATCGGCGATCCCCGGCCGACACCCGGGACACAGGAGCCCACCTTGGCCGGAGCTGATATGGGCGCTCGCGGCAAGGGGGAGGGGCTGGTGGCAGCGAACGCACATCGCGAACTCAGGACGATATCCCAGCAGGCGCAGCAGGTGCAACATGAAGCCTTGCAGGACCAGGGCCGGGCGCGCGGCGGCTTCCAGGAGATCCAGCCCCTCGGCCAGCAGGCGGTACAGCTCCGGATGCGCCTCCCCCTCCTCCACGCCGCTGGATACCGCCTCGACCGCCGTGGACCCGAGGGCGATCCGGTCCAGGTCCTCGCGCAGCGGCTGATGCGACCGGATCACGGCAAACTCGTTCACCTTGTGGAGCGTCCGGTTCGGCCGCTCGAAGTACACGAGCCGCCCCTGCGTGAAGAGCTGGAGGCTCCCGCCGAATTTCGAGCGAATCCGACGCGCCCCCTCCGCGACCGCGCGGACCTTGCCCAGGGTCTCCGTGTAAAAGACCACGATCCGGTCCGCCTCCGCCAAGTCGTGGCCGCCGACGATGATCGCCTCCGTGGAGTGGAGCGGCATGGGTCCTCGAATTCGGATTGCGGATTTCGAATTTGAAACCCGCAATATGAAGTGTAGTCAGTGCTCCAGATACCCGAAGCGACGGAGCGCCGCCGGATTCTTGCTCCAGCCCTCCAGGATCTTCACCCAGAGTCTCAGGAACACCCGCGTCTCCAGCATCGCCTCGATCTCGGGACGAGCCTGCTCTCCGATGCGCTTCAGCATCTTCCCGCCGGTCCCGATGACAATGGCTTTCTGGGATTCCTTCTCCACGTAGATCGTCGCCTCCACATCGGTGAGGTCCCGCCCCTCCCGGGCCCGCACGACCTCCACCTCGACGGCCACGGCATACGGCAGTTCCTGGCGGAGCAGCGAGAAGGCTTTCTCCCGGATGACCTCGGCGATGAAGAACCGCTCCGGACGATCGCTGAGCTCCTCCGGGGGGTAGAACGGGTGGCCCTCGGGCAGGTACCGGACGAGGAGCGACTCCAGCCGGTCCACGTTGTCCCCCTGGATCGCCGACACGGGCACGATCTCGGCGAAGGGGTACAGCTCGTGCCAGCGGGCGATGAGGGGGAGGAGCAGCGGCTTCGCGACCAGATCCACCTTGTTGAGGACCAGGATCACCGTGGCCCGAAGCCCCTTCTCGCGAAGCTGCTCCAGGATGAGTTCGTCGTCGGGGTCCCCGGGCCGCGAGACATCGCTCACCCACAGGATCAGGTCGGCGTCCGTCATGGCCGCCAGGGCGGACCGGACGAGGGCCTGATTGAATGCCGCGTCCGACCGGTGCAGGCCGGGAGTGTCCAGGAAGAGCAGTTGCGCTTGCGGGAGGGTCTTGATCCCCAGGATCCGATGCCACGTGGTCTGCGGTCGCGCCGAGACGATCGAGAGCTTCTGCTGCACCAGCCGGTTCACGAGGGTGGACTTGCCCGCGTTCGGGGGTCCGATGATGGCAACGTAGCCGGCTCGGAACGCCTCCCCCGCCGTGTCGGTGCCTACCCTCTTGACCTGCGGAGTATCCATGCTCTCACTGGCAGCTCAAGAGCGCTCGGCTGTTCGACCGTTCGGCAGGTCGGCTGTACCGAGAACTGCCGAACCGCCGTACAGCCGTACAGCCGAACGTTTTTGTCCTTATGCCGAGAGCCGCGCCTTCAGCAGTTCCCGCGGATCGATCCGCGCCCCGAGGAGTCGCGCACCCCAGTGAAGGTGGGCGCCCGTGGCGCGGCCGCTGCTCCCAACCAGACCGATGCGCTCGCCTCGCTCCACGTGCTGCCCGGGCCTCACCAGGTTCTCCTGCAAGTGGAAGTACATGGTGTACAGCCCCAGGCCGTGATCCAGGATCACCGCCTTGCCCGCGAAGAACTGATCCTCCACGGCCGCCACGACGCCCGCGTTGGCCGCCAGGACCGGCGTGCCCTCGGCCGCCGTGAAGTCGAGGCCTGTGTGCGGGGCCCGCGGCTCGCCGTTGATGATCCGCCGCACGCCGAAGCCGGAGCCGGGGCCCGCCCCCTCCAGGGGCGACCGGAACGGCCCGCGCCAGTGCCGCGTCCCGGTCTGCGCCTCCCACAGCCGGTCCAGCACCGCCTTCTCCCGGTTGACTCGCTCGAGGGTCGCCGCGTCCAGGTCCGTGAAGGCCCGTGGAACCGTGAGGCGCTGGATGGGATACCCGGCGTCCCGGACCAGAAGCGTTCCCCGGGCCGTCAGTGCGCGCCCTGCCAGATCCTCCGCATCGGCCCGCACCTCCAGGGAGCCCGGCGCCTCTTCCAGATCGATGCCGGCAAGGACCGTGGTCCGGGTCTGCCCCTCGGGGGCCACGGCGAGGGTCTGGCGCTGGCCGACCCGGATGCGGAGGGCGCGGATGGGGCCGGGCCACTCGATCTCGAGGGTGAAGATCCCACCCTGCGCGACCCGACCAGGCGTCAGGTGGACGGTAAGGGATGTCACCGCCGCGGAGGCCGGAAAAGGCAGAGCGAGGAAAAGAAGGCAGCAGGCGCCGCTTTTCGGGCTGAATCGTGGCGCCCGGGAGCGCAGGGCCAATCCGGCAGAGGTCGGGACCACGTGGCTCCGCGAGCCGGCATCGCCGGGCATCACCGCGGCGTCGCCGTCGACCCGCCTCGGCCGCGGGCCGCGGGGGCCGTCCCGCACGCCGCCAGGATCGCTCGCTGCTTCCGCTGCATGCGCTGCCGCTCCTCCGCCGTGCCGTGATCGAAGCCGATGAGGTGCAGGAGCCCGTGAACCAGGAGGTGGGCCAGTTCGTCCTGGAGGTCGCGGCCGGATTCCCGGGCCTGCCGCGCGGCCGTGTCCGCCGAGATCACCACGTCCCCCAGCAGATCCGGCGAGAGCCCGCCGAAGCGCCCCTCGGTCATGGGGAAGGCCAGGACATCGGTCGGGCCGGCGACCCCGCGGTAGGTATGGTTCAGGATCGCCATGGTGGCGTCGTCCACCACCACCACGCTACATTCTGCCCTCTCCCGCTTCAGGGCGGAGAGGGCTCTTCCCGCCAGGCTTCTTAGCCGCCTCGTCTCGACGGGGACCTTCTGCTGCCGGTTTCGCAGGCTGATCGCCATTCTCGCTCCGCCTTCTGGTGGCGTCCTGAGCCACGGCATCCGGGTACTCCACCCGATGGTGGAACACCCCTGTCAGGATCCGGACGAAGCTGTTGGCGATGAGGTGAAGATCCCGCAAGGTGAGATCGCATTCGTCCAGCTGACCGTCCACGAAGATGGTGTTGATGATCTTCTGCACCGACCCCCGGATGCGGGCCGGGGTGGGATCGGTCAGGGTGCGGGTCGTCGCCTCGACCGCATCCGCCAGCATGATGATGGCCGCCTCGCGCGTCTGGGGCTTTGGTCCGGGATAGCGATAGTCCTCCTCTTTCACGGCCTGGAGCCCCGGATCGCACGTCTCCTTGGCGCGCTGGTAGAAGTAGCTCACCAGCCGCGTCCCGTGGTGCTGCGGGATCATGTCCACCAGGACTTCGGGCAGGCCGTAGGCCCGGGCCATCTCGATCCCTTCCTTCACGTGCGACATGAGGATGGCCCGGCTCAGACTGGGGGCCAGCTTGTCGTGGCGGTTCACGGCGTCGGGCTGGTTCTCGATGAAGTAGGACGGGTGCCGGGTCTTCCCGATGTCGTGGTAGTAGGCCCCCACCCGGCAGAGGAGCGCATTCGCCCCCACGGCTTCCCCCGCGGCCTCCGCCAGGGTGCCCACCATGATGCTGTGATTGTACGTGCCCGGGGCCGTGAGGATCAGGTGCTTCAGCATGGGCTCGTCAAGGCTGGACAGCTCCAGGAGCGTGAAGCTCGTCGTCCGCCCGAAGGACTGCTCCAGGAGCGGCAGCAGACCCGTGGCCAGGACGGCCACGATGAGGCCGTTCACCAGGCCGCCCACCACGTCGGCGCGCAGCGTGCCCAGGTCGCCCTGGATGAGGGCGAGGGCCAGCAGGCTGTATGCGTTGGCCAGCCCCAGCATGCTCCCCGCCCGGAAGAACGCCGTCCGATTCTGGCGTCCCACCAGGCTGAAGATGCTCACCAGGCTCCCCACGAAGGCAAAGAAGAAGTACTCCATGGGGGCTTGCAGCATGAGGCCCGTGACGATCGTGAGGCTGAGCGTCCCGGCGAAGGCCAGCCGGGCGTTGAACAGGACGGTGAGCAGGACGCCCCCCAGGGGGACCGGCAAGGCCGCTCGCAGCGCCGACACCGGGATCTGGGGGAAGCTCTGGTGCAGCGCCGTGATCACCACCAGGCCGTACCGATTGAGAAGCAGCACGGTGAGCAGCACCGCCCCGAAGAGGGCAAGGCTGCGGGGACGGCGGACCTCCTTCGGCTGGAGGGCGCGCAGGTAGGCATACAGCGCCCCGAAGAGGAAGACGACCAGCAAGAAGACCCCCAGCACCGACAGGGGGCCCATGGGGAGGGCCAGGTTGGAGCTGAGGATCTCGGCCGTGGCCAGCAGGAACCCGCCGGTCATGGCCGGCACGAACCAGCGCTGCTGCTCCAGGGTCGCCACGGCCCGGCGGACAGGGGCGAAGGGGCGCCACCCCGTGCGGAGAGGCGCGGGCGGTTGATCCGCCGTCTCCTGGCGGACCGTGTTGGAGAAGAATTGCAGGTCCATGCTATGTGCCCTGGTCCGCGGGGGGTCCCTGGTAGGCCTCGTATGCCCGGACGATCTGCTGAACCAGCTCGTGGCGGACGACATCCTCTTCGGTGAAGTGGATGAACCGGATCCCGGGGATGTCCTTCAGGATGGCGCGCACCTCGATGAGCCCGGAGACCCGGCCGGCGGGGAGGTCCACCTGGGTGATGTCCCCCGTGATCACCGTCTTGGAGCCGAAGCCCAGCCGCGTGAGGAACATCTTCATCTGCTCCGAGGTCGTGTTCTGGGCCTCGTCCAGGATGATGAAGGAGTCATTCAGCGTCCGCCCGCGCATGAAGGCCAGGGGGGCGATCTCGATCGTGCCCTGCTCGATCAGGCGCGTGGCCCGCTCGGTCTCGAGCATGTCGTACAGCGCATCGTAGAGCGGTCGCAGGTAGGGGTTGATCTTCTCGGAGAGGGTGCCGGGAAGGTAGCCGAGCTTTTCCCCCGCCTCCACGGCGGGCCGCGCCAGGATGATCCGATGCACCTCCTTGTGCAGCAGCGCCGTCACGGCCATGGCCATCGCCAGGTACGTCTTCCCCGTGCCGGCGGGGCCGATGCCGAACACGATGTCGTGCTTCCGGATGGCATCGATATAGCGCTTCTGGCCGACGCTCTTGGGACGGACCGGACGCTTCCGTGCCGAGACCTCGATCACCTCGGCCTGAAGCTCTCGGAAGGATTCCGCCTCGTGCTGGGTGAAGTGACGCAGGGCCAGCCGAACCTCTTGACTGCCCACGGAGCGCCCCTGGCGAACCAGCGCCACCAGCTCCCCGATGACCTGCTGCGCAATGCCGACGCCCCCTTCGGCGCCGGAAATCATGAGCATGCCGTCCCGGACCAGGAGACGCACGTGCAGCCCGTCCTCGACCAGCCGGACATGCTCATCCCCCTGGCCGAACAGGGCCTGCATCTCCGGCCCGACGGCCAAGGATATGCGCTTCGGTGCTTCGGTTCCCTTCTCAGCCATACAGGAGTGGCGTCACCCTCCGCTCGCTCCGAGCCGTCCACGCAGGGGAAGGATAGACCCGGCCCCTGGGGCTGTCAATGGGAAAGGGTCATGGGAAACCGGTGAACCTGAGAAGATCCCGAGCCCCTGGCACGGGCCGGTCCCCCAGGTGCCGGACGGGCCCCCGAACCCTCCAGATGGTCGCTCCAGGGGCGCCCCGGGGCGAACCGATGCGGTCTTCACATTCGGCTTGACACATTCCGACCGCCTTGCTAGGTTCCTTCCGCCATTGGGGTCAATGGCTGACGCCGGTTGGGCACGGTGACGATTGAAAATGTGGTCTCCTGCCGGACGGTCCAGCTTTGCCGGCAGATCTCTTTCTTCCCTTCTGGGACCACTCACCACTTCTCTTCCATCCTTTCTTCACTTCACCCGCGTGGCGGGCTGTCAGGAGGGTCGTATCGTGAGCGAATCCGGCATTCTGCTCCCGACGTTCGGGCCGAGGGGGCCCATGCATCCCCTGGTTGCCACAGCACGGCGGATCTTCGCGTCAATCTCGGCGCTGGCCGCCATGCTCCTTGCCGGTCCGGCTGGGGCCAGCGAGGCGGAGCTGAAGATCCCCGACCTGGGCTCCGTCAACTTCGTGGGAATGTCCGGACACAACCTGCTCCTGTTCGGGCTGATCATCTGCGTCGGCGGGATGGCCTTCGGGCTCGTCCAGTACATGCAGATCAGCAATCTGCCGGTCCACCGGGCCATGCGCGAGATCTCGGAGCTGATCTACGAGACCTGCAAGACCTACCTGATCACCCAGGGCAAGTTCCTGGCGATCCTGTGGGCCTTCATCGCGGTGGTCATCGTGGTCTACTTCGGATTCCTGCTCCATTTCTCGGCCGGCCAGGTGATCACCATCGTGATCTTCAGCATCGTCGGCATCCTGGGCAGCTACGGCGTGGCCTGGTTCGGCATCCGGATCAACACCTTCGCCAACTCGCGGACGGCCTTTGCCAGCCTCGGCGGCAAGCCGTTCCCGACCATGGCCATCCCCCTCAAGGCCGGGATGAGCATCGGCATGCTCCTCATCTCGGTCGAGCTGGTGGTCATGCTCTTCATCCTGCTCTTCGTCCCCGGGGATTCGGCCGGCCCCTGCTTCATCGGCTTTGCCATCGGCGAGTCGCTGGGCGCCGCGGCCCTGCGTATCGCCGGCGGCATCTTCACCAAGATCGCCGACATCGGCTCCGACCTGATGAAGATCGTCTTCAAGATCAAGGAGGACGACGCCCGCAACCCCGGCGTCATCGCCGACTGCACGGGCGACAACGCCGGCGACTCGGTCGGCCCGACCGCCGACGGCTTCGAGACCTACGGCGTGACGGGCGTGGCGCTCATCACCTTCATCATCCTGGCGGTGAAGGACCCCACCGTCCAGATCCAGCTCCTGGTCTGGATCTTCGTGATGCGCGTCGGCATGATCGTGACCAGCGCCGTCTCGTACTGGCTGAACAACCTCTGGGCCACGGCCACCTACGCCAGCGCGCCCAAGTTCAACTTCGAGATCCCCCTGACCACGCTGGTGTGGCTCACCTCGATCGTGTCCATCGGCATGACCTACGCCCTGTCCGCGATTCTGATCCCGATGCTGGGCGGCGACTCCACGCTCTGGTGGAAGCTGTCCACCATCATCACCTGCGGGACCATCGCCGGCGCCCTGATCCCCGAACTCGTCAAGGTCTTCACGTCGACAAACTCGGGCCATGTGCGCGAGGTCCTCTCGGCCTCCCGTGAGGGCGGCGCCTCCCTCAACATCCTGAGCGGCATCGTGGCCGGCTACTTCAGCGCCTACTGGATGGGCATGGCGATCATCGCCCTCATGTCCATCGCCTACGGCGTGAGCACGTTCGGGCTGGGGAACCTCATGGCGGCTCCCGCCATCTTCGCCTTCGGCCTCGTGGCCTTCGGCTTCCTGGGCATGGGCCCGGTGACAATTGCCGTCGACTCCTACGGTCCGGTCACCGACAACGCCCAGTCCGTGTACGAGCTCTCCACCATCGAGACGATTCCGAACATCGGCAAGAACATCCAGTCCGAGTTCGGCTTCACCCCCAATTTCGAGGACAGCAAGGCCTTCCTGGAGGAGAACGACGGCGCGGGCAACACCTTCAAGGCCACGGCCAAGCCCGTGCTCATCGGCACCGCGGTGGTGGGCGCGACCACCCTGATCTTCTCGATCATCCAGGTCCTCACGAAGATGTTCGGCGAGGCCAACGTCTCCGCCGGCCTGTCCATCCTGAATCCCCTCTTCCTGCTGGGCCTCATCACCGGCGGCGCGGTGATCTTCTGGTTCTCCGGCGCCTCCACCCAGGCCGTGTCCACCGGCGCCTACCGGGCGGTGGAGTTCATCAAGCGCAACATCAAGCTCGAGGGGGGCGGCGAGCGGGCCTCCGTCGAGGACTCGAAGAAGGTGGTCGCCATCTGCACCCAGTACGCCCAGAAGGGGATGTTCAACATCTTCGTGGCGATCTTCTTCTCGACCCTGGCCTTTGCCTGCGTGAACCACTACTACTTCATCGGGTACCTCATCTCCATCGCGATCTTCGGCCTGTTCCAGGCGATCTTCATGGCCAACGCCGGCGCCGCCTGGGACAACGCCAAGAAGCTCGTCGAGACCGAGCTGAAGATGAAGGGCACCGAGCTTCACGCCGCCACCGTCGTGGGCGACACCGTCGGCGACCCGTTCAAGGACACCTCGTCCGTGGCCATGAACCCGGTCATCAAGTTCACGACCCTGTTCGGGCTCCTGGCCGTGGAGCTGGCCATCGAGCTCCCCGCCGCCACAAGCCATGCGGCCGCGGCGGTCTTCTTCCTGGTTGCCGTCGTCTTCGTGTGGCGCTCCTTCTACGCGATGCGCATTCCGGTGGTGGGGTCCAAGTGAGCCGCATTCGCCCCCAGCTCTCGAATCACACCGCGGGGCCCCTAAGGGGCCCCGCGGCTTTTCTCTGGCCCTATTCCCCCCTGGCTCGGGAGCTCCGTGACTGTCCGATGCTCAGGGCGGAGCGAGGTGCCGGCAGAGGTCGCGGTCTCCTTCGAGTGACGCCCAGGACGCGGAGGCTCGCCATCCCCGGAATTCCCCGGAAACGTCCGGTCAAATGGACAGGCGCCTCCGCATTCGTCCGGTCGTTCGGCTTCCGTTGACCTGATTTCCCCAATCCCATATAGTGTCCCCAGGTTGAGATGCGCTCCGACCTGGGCTCGATGAGGGTGATCCGGCTGACTCATGGGCGCCATGGATCCGAGCGGAGGACGGGGGCGCTTACTGTGCGGTCTCTAATTTAGTCGACAGTCCACCACCAGACCGCACAGTCCGGGGGAGAGTCCGAGGAGGGGTGGCGGCCCACTCCTCTCGGTCGGGTACCCGCGCCGCAGGCGTGGGTGGGCGGGGAGGGCCGAGCGGTTGCCTGTCCCAATGCAAGCGCGAGGGCCTTCCCCGCGAACTAAGCGGTCCAGTACGTGAGGCATGATCGATAGGAGAAACTGATGGGGAATCGGAGGGCGGGCAATCCCACGGCTGGCGGTCCGGCCGGGCCTCGAGGCCGGGGGCCATTGATCGCCGGCGTGTTGCTGATAGCGGTCGCGCTGGCGATCGGCGGCTACTGGTGGACGAGCGGCCGGGAGGCCGCCCCGGTCCGGGGCGTGAAGCCCGCGATCCCGCGGGTGCCCCGACCGGCCACGCTGTCCCCGGTCCTGTTCACCGGGTACGCCGCCCAGGGGTATCAGGTGGCAAAGGAAATCCCCGAGGTCCTGGAGCGCATCATGTGCTACTGTGGATGCGATCGGAACCCCGGCCACCAGAACAACCTGGACTGTTTTGCCGACGATCACGGCGCGGGGTGAAGCATCTGCGTCGATATTGCGCTGGAGGCGCAACGGCTGCACAAGCAGGGATTGCCGGTGGCGGAGATCAAGAACCGGATCGACCGGGCCTTCGCCCGCTGAACTGCCGGACGGGAGGACGGTGCAGGGAGGGGATGACCGCGGCGGCGACCGGCGGTCTGTCACGCTAGACGATGCCGGCACCCGCTGCCTGGGAGGAGGCCATGCCGAAACAAGTCGTCGTGTACACGCAGCCCGGCTGAGGCAGTTGCGACCAGGAGAAAGAGTTTCTTTCTCAAAAGGGCATCGCTTTCGTGGCGAAGAACATCCGGGAAGACCAGGCAGCCCTCCAGGAACTCTTGAAGCTCGGCTTCAGGGCGACCCCGGTAACCATGATCGATGGCGAAGCTGTCGTAGGTTTTGATCGCGGCAAGTTGGAACGGCTGCTGGGCCTGACCTAGCTCCGATGCTGTCCCGATAGGTTTGACAATAGCCGTAGCGTTCGAGCAAATCCCCCCGTTCCCCCCCTTTGTCAAAGGGGGGCGGAGGGGGGATTTCGTCCGGCTGACGTCCTGAGTGAGCAGCATTGGGTCTGGATTCACTGAAGGGACAGAGGATGCCACGGGCTTTCTGCGCGGGGTGAGGACAACGGATCGTGATCCCGGCGGGCGTCGGGCGCGGTGAGAGCCTTGACTGTCCGAACTGAGCGGGTCTCACGCTCCGGGTGAGCGGCGAGTCTGGCATGTGGTCAGTGACCGAGGTGAAGAAGGCCAGTTGCGTCGTGGGCGAGGAAATGGTGACTCTCCCGGACAATGTGCAGCCCGGAGACGTCATCGAGTGCCACGGCGTGAGGCAACGGGTGACCTACGAGTTCGGCGCATATGCTCTGGAACGGATGGATTGATCCGCCCGGCACGATCTTTCGATTCGCGGTCCTGATGAGTGCCAACCCGAGGAGGAAGCCATGGCGGAGACGCGGGAGATCCGGTTCACAGTCACGGGCATGACCTGAGGGGGATGCGAAAGGGAAGTGAAACAAGCCTTGGAGAGGCTTGCCGGCGTGAAGAGCGCATCCGCAGATCGAACCCGGAACGAGGCGCGCGTCAGCCTGGAGGGATCCGCCACCTCGGCGGATCAGATGATCGCCGCCATCCACGGGGCCGGAAAGTTCCAGGCAAACCTGGCCGCGTGATCTCCCCGCTCCCTCGGCGGGGCAGGACTGTTCGATCGAAAGACGAAACCGGAGTGCATGCGGTTCCGGTTTCGTCTTTCGCCATGTCGGTCCGATAACCCCGTTATTCCTGTCCAGCACTAGAACGACGGGTGCGGACTGGTTGCGACGCATTGTCGCCGGCTGATTCCCCAGAGGCTGACGGCGAGAACGGCGATAAACCCCACCAGCACCCCTCCGATGATCCTCACGCTGACCCCGTCCACCCAGGCCCCGTACAGTAGACCGGAGATGGTGCTGAAGAGCGCCACCCAGCCGACATACGTCCACGCCTTGGTCCGCCCGATGATGCTGGCTGTGATCAGGATGCTTTGCAGGCTCAGCTCCGGATCGGCCATCAGGTAGGCGATGAGCGGCCCGGGATGCATGCCAAGCGAAAGGAACATCTTGGCGATGGGCACCTCGACGAGGGTCGGAAAATACATGAAGACCCCAAAGACGACGCCGGTGAGGTTCCCGAACAGCGTGTTGGCGCCGGCCACCGCCTGCACCCATTCGGGGCGGATGAGTTGCCGGATGATCCCGACAGCGAACACCCCGACGACGAGCAGCGGGAAGATCTGGCGGACGAAACGCCAGGTCTCCCAGAGCCATTGCTGGATCTCATAGGACTCGAAGCATGTCCGCGCCATGTAGGCAAGGACGAGCATCGTCAGCACGACGCCGAACAACTTTCCGGGCAGCGCGATCTCCAGCCCATGCGACTTCGGCTCCATTCGCATGGCCGCGACGAACAAGGTCACCCCGATGAGACCCAGGGACAGCCACGTCCAGCGGTTGTACCCTTCATGGACCTGCCCGAGCCCCTTCCAGGCCGAGAGCCCGATGAGCACGAGGAGGCCGATCAGGATCGCCCCTTGCACAGACACCCCCTCCTCCCCCTTGGTCGCGTCGAACGGCACGAGGCGGACGAGCAGGTCCTGCACCCGATCCAGCCCCTGGATCGGTAGCGTGAATGAGGCGTATGTGTTGAGGAGCAGGCGCACTTGCAGCGTCCCGAAGATGAGCAGGCCCACCATGAGGACCAGGAAGATGATCGTCCTGGCGGTCAGGCCCTCGGAGCCGACGAAACCGGTATCGGCCGACTCGGCGTGCGCTTGGTCGTCCCGGCTGAAGATCAGCGCCATGATCATGCCGATCCCGATTCCGAACGTGAGGGAGAGGACGACCCGCGCCAGCGCGAAGTCTGCGCCGAGGGCGACACCGGTGTAGGCCAGAGCGAGGACGTTCCCCGCCGGCGCGAAGAAGAGAAACGTGATCGCCGGTCCGAGCCCCGCCCCCTTGGAATAGATCCCCGCAAAGAGCGGCACGATGGTGCACGAGCAGACCGCCAGGACGCTTCCCGCCATGACCGCCGAGGGATAGGCGACCGCCTTCGATGCCTTCCGCCCCAGCAATCGGGTGACGGAATCCTTGGGAACCAGTGCCGAAAGCCCGCCGGCAATGAAGAATGCGGGGAGCAAGCACAGCAAGACGTGGGCTGCAAGATATGAGGCCAGGCTGCCCAGGCCGCTCTGCAGCAGTTGGATGAGATAGGCTCCCCAGTTCATGATGTCCTCGCTTGCGGCAGAAGTGACCAGCTACTCTCGGGTCGCCGTCAGGCCGCCTGGCCGGCTTCAGATAGAATCTTCTTCAGTTCTTCCACTGACGGAATCCTCCCCGATAGGAGAACTTTCCCGTCAACGATGACTGCGGGCGTCGTCCAGACTCCCAAATCCTGGATCTGCTTCCTGTCGGTGACATGGGAGATATCCGCGGCCAGGTTCAACACGGCGCAGGCATTGATGACGTTCTTCTCTGTCATCTGGCATCGCGGACATCCGGGTCCTGCAATCTGAATCTTCATGGTTTTCCTCCTGTGAGAATGGGTACCACCAGTGAGTCGAGTTGTTCGTTCATCATCACCTTATGACCAGAACTTCATCATGCTTCTCAAAAAAATCACGCCACGTCGCTATACCGCGAGCGGAGGCTCCCCTTCACGCAACCCTCCGCATCCTCCAGCAACCTGGCAATCTTTTTATCCGCCAGCCGATAGAAGACCCGCATCCCTCGGCGGTCCGCGATGACGATCCCCTGGCTGCGCAGGAAGCCGAGATGCTTCGAGACGTTCGACTGCTCCCCCCCGATGGCCGGAAAGATCTCGCACACGCAGCGCTCGCCTTCCACGAGAAGTTCCAAGATCTTCAGGCGGGTGGGCTGGCCCAGGGCCTTCAGCAGGTCGGCTTTCAGTTGGCGCATCCGATCGTCGGGCATAAATCAATTCCTATATGATGAGTTACTCATAAGGTAATTTCCTCTCACCGCTTTGTCAAGGCCAATTCCTGGAAATGTTCCTCCGCCCAGACGAGAGACTGCTATGAGCGAAGCCGAGTGGGTTCTTCCCCTCCCCACTGGAGGAGCGCCGCCAGCTTCCGAGCCGCGCATCAGGCCCCTGCCGCAGCGTCAGTGGCCTGGATCCCCGAGATCGTGGCTTTCCCTTCCCGCACCAGCCGCCCCAGAAAGAACAGGGCGCCTTCCGGGCTGATCTTCAAGGCCGAGGCCAGCTCGGCAAGGTCCACGCGACCCCGGGTTCTCAAGACGGTCAGGACCTCGGCCCCGACGCTCTGCGCCCATTCCTCGAAGAGCGTCCGGATCTCCGGCGTGGCGTAGGCAGCCATCTCGGCCGACTTGGACACGGAGGTCATCATGGCCTGGCACATGGCCATTGGGTTGAACTCTTTCGTGCCTCCCATCATTTTCTGCATCATCTCCTGCATCATGGGCGGCAAGCCCATTCCCGCCGTCGGCGGCTTCATCTCTTTGGGATCCATCGGTCGACCCTCCTTAGCCCCGCTCGCGGAGCTTCCGGATTTCTTCCCGGAGCTCACGGACCTCCCCGCGCAACTCCTCGACCTCGCCGGTCGTGTGGCTACCATGACCGGCCATGCAGCCGCCCATCATGCGGAAGCACACAACAGCCATCACCGCCATGAAAACGAGGCCGATCAGCGGGAAGATCCATCCAAAGCCGCCCCAAGGCATTCCCCAGTATCCGCCCCACATCGGCATCACCGCTCACCTCCTTCGGTTCGGCATCATCCGACACATCCGCGTCCAGGGCGGCCACTGGAAATCCGGGGTCGCCTTGGCATTCGTCAGCGATTCGGCGTACTTCGCACAGGCCTCCAGCAGGTTCGGCAGCGAGGGGTCGGCCAGCCGGTAGTAAATGAACGGTCCGCGGCGCTCCGTGGCAAGCACCCCGGCCTCCCGCAGGATGCGCAGGTGAAACGAGGCGAGGGTCTGGGGCAGCCCGGTCCGCTCCAGAATCTCCGAGACCGAGCGCTCCCCGTCGGCGAGGGCCTGGAGGATGCGCAGGCGACTCTCGTCCCCCAGGACCTTGAACAGCCGCTCCACGGCCGCTACCGAGAATGCCACAGTTCAAGTCTCCCACATATAAATCAACACTCATATAATATGTCAGTCATCACCACATGTCAAGTGCCCGCAGCTACCTTCCTTCGGGATCGCCTGAGAAACAACTAGGATGCGAGGGGTCGCTGAGACGTAACTTCCCACTCGTTCCGGGACCTTGGCCTCGATCTCGTCCCGGCTCTCTCGAATGTGGCCGAGATCTCTGGAACCGTCTCTTTTGCGGCATCCAGTGGTGCTTCGGCGTTACCTGTTCCCGCGCGATTGCCCCCGTGGCAATTCTTGGGCACCTGTCGCGCGCTGTCCCGGGGGATTCTTTCCTGTTCGATCGAACCACAGCAGCGGACGGGAGACCCGGGCTAGCGCGATTCTCGGAGCCGCTCGGCCACCTTCTCGGCAACGGTGCGGGCATGCGCTTCGATGTCGGCCCGGGGCATCTCGTCGATCCCGAAGAGGCGCTTGTCAAAGTGGTAGAGTCGGTCGGCAATGATGACTTCCGGCTCCAGATCGCTGATGACTCCGCGCATCATACGGGAGGAGCAGTTCAGGAAGCACCCCTCCAGGGCGATCACCCTCGGAGCACTTCTCACCAGGCTCCTCTGGCCCGTGTCCTTCGTGAAGGCGCTGCCCAGACAGATCCGCACCGTCTGGTTCGGGGCGAGCGAATGGCACAGGAGATTCGCGGCCTGGCGGGCCACCTCGCCCCGCAGGCACGCGCCCTCGCAGCACATGACTGCCACCGGTTTGGCTGCCTGTCGCTTGGCATAGTCCTCGCACATCGGACAGACATTCCGCGTCTTCTCCACGTGCGCGATCTCGTAATCAAGGTTCACGGCTGACCCAGTGTCCACTCCGCTATCCTGTGTGCTCATTGGCTCCTCTCTCGGTGTGTGTGGCCTTCCGACAGGCCGTTGGGGTTGATGGGGTACCGCAGCACAGCCTTCCTTCACCCCATATAGACGGCAGTCGACCGGGAAAGGATACGCCTGGCACTGCTTCTCATTGTGAGCACATCTTGACATCACACGCGAGCCCGAGTCGCTCATCGCGATAGAGGTCGCAGCGGGTCTCCATCGCCTTTCGAAGCATTCCTCGGGCCCGATGCAGACGAATCTTGACGGTGTCCAGGCTCACACCCAGGATCTCCGCAATCTCAGCGTTCTTCAGACCGTCGACCTCGCTCAGCGCGATCACCGCTCGGTAGTTCTCCGGCAGCCGGTCGATTACCTGGCGGATGCACCGATTCATCTCCCGACGGACCAAGGCTTGGTCTGCCGGGGGCAGCCCGCCGCGTTCTCCGGTAGCGTGCTCCGCCCCGTCCCCATCAACTGGAACGTCCAGAGGCACCCACTGGATTGCCCGCCTGGCGGAAGAGCTGCGCACCCAGTCCGCCGCAGTATTGGTGGCGATTCGGTAGATCCAAGTCGAGAGGGTAGACTCTCCCCGGAAATCCTTCAGCGCCTGGCTGACCTTGAGGAACACCGTCTGCGTCAGGTCCTCGGCGTCGTGCTCCCCAACCATCCGAGCCACATGGCGGTGAATACGTGGCCGGTACTCCGCGTAGATCCGTCCGAAATCGTGTTCGCTATCCGACATGCTGCCTCTCCGGTGACACCAGCCACCCTCTCACACGTCCCCATTCGACTCGGTCCGACTCATACCCT
>DATIFO010000065.1:0-16560 GCA_035455275.1 Methylomirabilis sp. (SeqCode)
ATCACTCCTCCGGCATTGTCCGCCATTGCGGTCCGAGGTCATCCGGGAGATTGACCGGCCGGGGAGGAGAGGGCATAGTGTGGGCTCTGCGATGGCTGCCGGCCGGATGACCTGGTCCCGGCCGGCACACTGGTATCGATCGGATCGCACTTCGGTGGCGGGGAGGCGGACGGCTGCCGTCCGGGACATCCCCCGTGCCCGGGCGCGCCGGGGACACCGGCGCCACCGAGTGCATCCGCAGAAAGGGGAGCCATGAAAACACTGCTGGAGACACGGGTGGATCCGGCCAAGGTCCTGGCGGAGAAGAGCCGGATGAAGAAAGCGGCCATGCTGCAGTGCCTGGCCCAGAAGTTCCGGGTGGACGTCTTCGACATCCTGCACGACAAGGGGACGGGCCACTGGGGGGGCGCGTCCTCGGTGGCGGAGCTTCTGACCGCGCTCTACTTCGACGTGATGAACCTCCGGCCGGACGAGCCCCGCTGGCCCGAGCGGGATCGCCTCGTCCTCAGCAAGGGCCACGCCTCCGCCATCCTCTACACGGTCCTGGCGAACCGGGGGTTCTTCCCGGTGGAGGAGCTGGATACCTTCCGCCAGCTCAACAGCCGCCTCCAGGGCCATCCCTGCATGAACGAGACGCCCGGGGTGGACATGTCCACCGGGGCGCTGGGGCACGGCATGTCCGTGTCGCTGGGCATGGCCCTGGCCGCCCGGATCCAGCGCAGGAGCTACTGGACCTACGTGATCATGGGCGAGGGGTGCCTGGACGAGGGGCAGACCTGGGAGGCCATGATGGCCGCTGCCAAGTACCGGCCCGAGCGCCTGGTGGCCCTCATCGACTACAACGGGTATCAGCTCGACGGCTCCAGCAACGAGATCATGCCGCTGGCCCCCCTGTTCGAGAAGTTCGTCTCCTTCGGGTGGAACGTGTCGCCCACGGAGTGGAACGGCCACAGCATCCGGGAGATCCTGAAGTCGCTGGACTGGGTGCGGCAGCAGCAGGAGTGGCCGGTCGCCGTTATCTACAAGACCCAGAAAGGTCGCGGCGTCTCGTTCACGCAAGACACCCACAAGTTCCACGGCGCGGTGATCGACGAGCACAGCTATGCCAAGGGGCGACCCGAGCTGATGAAGACCCTGGCAGAATTGGAGGCGGCGCTGTGAACACTGCAACCAAGACCGTTGCCATGCGAGACGCCTTCGGTCAGGCCCTGGTGGACCTGGGACCAGAGATGCCCGAGCTGATCGTGCTGGACGCCGACGTGTCTTCCAGCACCAAGACCGCCGCCTTCGCCAAGGCCCACCCGGACCGCTTCTTCAACGTGGGGGTGGCCGAGGCCAACATGGCGGACATCGCCGCCGGGATGGCCACCTGCGGCCTGCGGCCGGTGATCAGCACTTTTTCTTTATTCCTGACGCTGAAGTGCGCCGACCAGATCCGGAACACCATCTGCTACAACAACCTGCCCGTGGTGCTGGCCGGCAACTACGGCGGCCTCTCGGATTCCTATGACGGGGCGAGCCACCAGGCGATCCTGGACATGGCCATGATGCGCGCCCTGCCCAACATGGCGGTGGTGGCGCCGGCCGACGCCGTGGAGATGGGTCAGGCCGTGCGGGCCGCCCTCCGGCGCGACGGGCCGACGTTCCTCCGGATCTGCCGGAACGAGACCCCGGTCCTCTTCGAGGACGCGTCCCCGCTCGTGATCGGCAAGATCCGCAAGCTCCGCGACGGCTCGGACCTCACCATCGGCGCCTGCGGCGTCACGACCTCCATGGCCATGGAGGCCGCCGAGCGGCTCGCCAGGGATGGCATCTCCGTGGATCTCCTGGAGATATCCACGCTGAAGCCGATGGACGTGGAGGCCCTCGTGCAGTCGGCCGCCAAGACGAAGAGGATGCTGACGGTGGAGGAGCACAACGTGTACGGCGGCCTCGGCGGCGCCGTGGCCGAGGTGCTGGCGAGGCACGCCCCCACCCGGATGGACTACGTGGCCATCCAGGACCGCTTCGCCGAGTCCGGCGACTACGCCGCCCTGATGACCAAGTACGGCATCTCGGTCCAGGCCATCGTGGAGAAGGCCAAGGCCCTGGTCGGGCGGTAGCTACTCCCCATGGGCCTGAGGCAGCTCGCCTCCTCTCCGGTGCGGCGATGAGCCAAACACTGCTTGCCCAACCACTCAAGGCCCTGTTCGAGAGCCGGTTCGGGGAGCCGGTGGAGCAGGTCGCGACCCTCAAGGGGGACGGCTCGAACCGGAAGCTCTATCGGCTCTCGGCGGCGTCACGCACGGCGATCGGCGTGGTCAATCCGGACGGCCAGGAGAACCGGGCCTTCCTGGAGTTCTCCCGCCACTTCCACCGGTGCGGTCTGCCGGTCCCCCAGATCTACGCCGAGGATCCGGAGCGGGGGCTGTACCTGGAAGAGGATCTGGGCGACACGACGCTCTTCCAGTTCCTCACGGCCACCCGCGTCAAGGACGACCTCTCCCGGGAGACGCTCGACCTGTACCGGAGGGTCGTCGAATGGCTGCCCCGATTCCAGATCGAGGCCGGCCGGACGTTGAACTACGCCGTGTGTTATCCGAGGGGGAGCTTCGACAGGCAGTCGATGCTGTGGGACCTCAACTACTTCAAGTACTACTTCCTGCGTCTGGCCAAGATCCCCTTCAGCGAGCAGGCCCTTGAGGACGATTTCAAGCGGTTCACGGCGTGGCTGCTCCAGGCCGACCGGCGCTTCTTCCTCTACCGCGACTTCCAGTCCAGGAACGTCATGGTGCGGGCCGGGGGGCCGTGCTTCATCGACTACCAGGGCGGGCGGCGCGGGGCGCTGCAGTACGACATCGCGTCGCTGCTGTTCGACGCGAAGGCCGACCTGCCGGTGGACGTCCGCGACGAGCTGCTGGAGCGGTACCTCCAGGCCGCCGCACGGCTCGAGCCCATCGACCGCACCGCCTTTCTGGCCTCCTACCCCGGCTTCGTCCTCATCCGGATCATGCAGGCGATGGGTGCCTACGGCCTGCGCGGCTTCTACGAGCGGAAGCACCAGTTCCTGGCCAGCATCCCGTACGCGATCCGGAATCTGGAGTACCTGCTGCGGACGGCCGAGCTGCCCGTCGACCTGCCCGAGTTGACGCAGGTGTGGCGCCGCCTGGTGGCGTCCTCCGCCCTCCGGCAGTTCGGCGCCGCCTCGCTCAGGCTCACGGTCCGGATCCAGAGCTTCTCGTATCAAGACGGCGTGCCCGGCGACGAGAAGGGGCACGGCGGCGGCTACGTGTTCGACTGCCGGGCGCTCCCCAATCCCGGCAGGCTCGAGCAGTACGCGACCCTCACGGGTCGAGACGGGGCCGTGGTCGCGTTCCTGGAAGGGGAGCCCAGCGTGCGCGAATTTCTCGGCCACGTGTTCGCCCTGATCGATCAGACCGTGGCCAACTACCAGACGCGCAACTTCACCGATCTGTTCGTCGCCTTCGGCTGCACGGGCGGCCAGCACCGCTCGGTGTACTGCGCCGAGACGCTGGCCACGCACCTCCAGGAGACGTTTCCGGTGCACGTGGAGGTCCGTCACCTGGCGCAGGAACCCGACATCAGATGAAGGCGATGATCCTCGCCGCCGGCGTCGGAAGCCGGCTCATGCCGCTGACCCAGGAGACCCCGAAGGCCCTGATCGAGGTCGGCGGCGCGCCCATGATCGAGCGGGTGATCCGGCGGCTCCAGGCGGCCGGCGTCACCGAGCTGATCGTGAACCTCTTCCACCTGGGCGAGCGGATCGCCGACTACCTGGCGTCGCATGGGGACTTCGGGCTCCGCATCGCCTTCACGCGCGAGCCCGAGCTGCTGGACACCGGCGGGGGTCTGAAGAACGCGGCGTGGTTCTTCGACGACGGTCGCCCGTTCTTCCTCCACAACGTGGACGTCCTGAGCAACATCGACCTCACGGGGCTGCTCCGCTATCACCAGAGGGTCGGAGCGCTGGCGACCCTCGCGGTGCAGCGCCGGCCCAGCGCCCGCCAGCTCGTGTTCGACCGGGAGGGGCGGCTGTGCGGGCGGGAGACGCCGGCCGGCGTGGAGTGGGCGGCCGGGCCCATCGGCGACGCCGAGCGGCTCGCCTTCACCGGGATTCACGTGATCGACCCCGCCATCTTCCCGAGGATGACCGAGACAGGCGCCTTCCCGATCACCCGGACCTACCTCCGGCTCGCCGGCGACGGGGAGCGGATCATCGCCTACCGGGCCGACGGGAGCGACTGGCAGGACATCGGCTCGCCGGAGAAGCTGGAGCAGGCCCGCCGGTACCTGGCGGGGCCGCCCGCCTGATCGACCGCTCCGCCTCAGCGACGCCCGGCCTGCCCGCGGGCGGGCCGCTGATCGCGGGCCGCTAGAGTGCCCCCACGGCGACCAGGGCACTTCTGACTTCCTCGACGCCCTCGGGCGGTAGCGGTGCCTGCGGCGGCAGCGGGGCACCCACGGGATAGCCCTGCAACTCCAGCCCTCCCTTGATGCAGGCGGCGAGGTTGTACCTGGCAAAGGCCTGGTTCAGCGCCCAGAGACGCCGCTGGAGAGTCATGGCGGCTTCCCAGGCCCCGCGACGGCAGAATGCGTACAGCTCGACGCTCTGGCGTGGCGCCAGGCACGCCGGGCCTGCCATCCACCCGACACCCCCGAGCAGCATCACGCAGGCCGGAACGTGGGAGGAGGCGGCGAAGACGCCGAGCCGCCCTTCCACCCGGTTGAGGATCGAGAGGAGGCGTCCGGTGTTGACGGAGGCGTCCTTGATGTAGCGGATGTTCGGGACGCGGCTCAGTCTGTCGAGGACGGGCAGGCTCAGGTCCGACCGCTGGAACGCCGGGTTCGTGTAGAGCACCACCGGAATCGAGACGGCGTCCGCGATGGCCTTGAAGTACGCGAACACGCCATCGTCGGGGACGGGAAAATAGGCTTCCAGGATGGCGAGGATGCCGCTGCAGCCGAGGCGCTGGATCTCGCGTGACTGTGACACGGCATCGGCAATGGTCGTGGAGGCCACGCCTGCCACCACGGGGACGCGGCCCGCCGCCGCCTCCACCACGACCTCGACGATGCGCCGCCGCTGCGCCCAGGAAGGTAGGCGAACTCGCCAGTCGAGCCCAAGGGCGTCAGGCCGTGCACGCCGGCCTGGACGAGGTCATGGCAGAGGCGGCCCAGCACGTCCCCCTTCACCTCGCCCGAGGGATCGATGGGGGAAACCAGGTACGGAAAGACCCCGTGGAATTCCGACTCCCTCATCGGAGCCCCTGCCTCGTGGACGGTCGCGGACGCGGCCCTCCCCGGGGCCGCGCGCCGCTCTACGTGCCAGCGCGGGCCTCGGCCTCGGCCAGCCAGCCACGCCGCAGGTCCGCAGCCGGGACGCTCGACAGGTACGGCTTGATGTCGAGGATCGGCGTGCCGTCGAGCATGTCCAGCCCGCGGACGTGCAGCCTCGGGCCGTCGCGTCGAAGGAGCTGGACGACGGTGAGCCCGATCGGGTTGGGACGCCGCGGCGCCCGCGTGGCAAAGACGCCGTGCGGCCGGTTATCGGTCGGCGGCTGTGACAGCAGGTCGTAGCCTTCGGCTCGATCGAAGACCCAGATGACGTAGAGGTGGGAGAAGCCCTCGATGTCGGTCAGGCCCAGCTCGAGTTCCGGCAGGAGCGTGAGCACTCCCTCGGCCTCATGCTTGGCGCCTGCCCCCTTGGGGATCTCTGCCGTGCTCGCGTAGGGGCTGCGGATGGTGCCGATCGGCTTCATTGACAGCATGCTTGTCCTCGGGTGAACAGGTTGGCGAACGGTCAAGGGTCACGGGGCGGCTGTCCGTTCCCGTGAACCCGGTGTCAGCCGCCTCTCTGCATGTTGACATAGAGCTCGTCGCGACCGGTTTCAATGAAGCCATGCCTCCTGTAAAGCTCCTGCGCTCGATTCATTTGGAGCGTGTGGAGCCGCATTGGCTTTCCGAGCAGGTCCGCGTGTCGCAGCTCACCAACCAGGACGCGTGAGCCGATCCCACGGTTCTGGAACTCGGGAAGGATGAGCAATTCGTTGAGAAAGATGTGATCGTCGTGCTCCGTGGATGCAACGGCACCCACCGGCTGGTCGTCGAGCAGGACGATCCGAAACCGAGCCGACTGAAGCTTCTTCCCGAATCGAGCGCGCTGGAACTCGTCGTCCCAGGCCCCGTACTGTCTCGTCACGAGCTCCTCGTAGGCCTCCCGATTGAGTCGCTGCAGGAAGGGGTGATCCGCGATGGTGGCGGGACGAAGTTGAAGGTCCATCTCCGGGCCTGGTTGGTGAATGCACTCTTCTCGGCGGGCCTCGTGGAACACAGGTCCCCCATGGCACGAGGGGGCACGCCGGGTAAACCGAGTTAACCTGAACCGCTGACCTACGGGCTCCGGGGATTGTAGCCGAACCCGGGGGCCGATGGAAGGGACTCGTGAGCCCAAGCTCCAGGGGCACCCGTGGGCGCCTGGGGTGGACCGAGGCCCGGGGAGACAGTCCCCGCCGCCGGAAGGCCGGAGAGTCGAACGGGGCGCGCCCCGCGGGAGGCAAACGCCTCCAGGCGGCCACTCACTCAATAGCCGAGCGCGATGCTGAACGCTGCCGCCGCTGCAAGGGAGGCTGCCGTCCGGACGTGGTTCCGGGCCGTCCACGTCGCGACGTAGCCGGCCCACAGGCTCGCACCGTTGGGGTCGGCCGGCGCCACCGATGCAAGCGCATTGTTCCTGGGCACGTTGAACACGATCGTCACGAGCAGGCTGCCGACCAGATAGAGCGTGCTCCCGACAAGCAGAAAAGCGGCGCCCGGCTCGTGCCAGCGGACCAGGGAGGCGATCAACGCGAGGATACAAGCCGCGGCCGTTCCAAGGAAAGCGGTCATGAACCAGGGATTGAGGACGGCGATGTTGATGGATTGCATGGCGGCAATCCCCTCGCCAGGGGGGAGGCGAGCAAGGGCCTTCATGACAAGACCGGAAAGGGTAAAGAAGACCCCGGCCACCACCCCGCAGCCGAGCGCCGCGACCAGCGTCAAGGCGAAGAGCCACTGGTCAACCGTTGCCACAATGCTTCCCCCGGACTGCCGCCCGACGGCACGTGACGACTCGCGGTTGCCCGCTGAGGGTCGAGACTATTTCGAAGCTTTGCCTCATTCCGGGGCAACCCATTGCGGGTTCCACGCGACCTCCCAGAGATGCTGGTCAGGGTCCTGGAAGGAGCCTGCGTACCCTCCCCAGAAGGTCTCGTGGGCTGCCTTCACGATGACTGCGCCAGCCTTTCTCGCCTGCTCCATTACCGCATCCACTTCTGCCTGCGAGGACACGTTGTGCCCAAGTGTGAATTCGGTGGAGCTTGGTTTGCCAAGAGGGATTCCAGAATCCTGGGCAATGCTCTTGCGCGGCCAGATCGCGAGCTTGAGACCAGCCTGGAGATCGAAGAAGGCCACCGCGCCATGCTCATACTCTGTGCCAACAATGCCTTCCGTTCTCAGGCCAAGCCCATCGCGATAGAACCGGAGCGACCTCTTCAGGTCATCGACTCCAAGAGTGATCAGGGTGATTCGAGGCTTCATGCGCGGACTCCCTGTGGGGCACGACGACTGGGATGAGCGGCCGAGCAACGACCTCCATCGGAGCCAAGCTGGTTCGCGGTCCGCTCGCACGATGAGTGAGGCGGCCCACTACCGAAACTCCCAGAGAGGCTAGGGCCTGATCACTCGCCGGTGGCCATCCGCGCCCTGCAACGTGACCCTGGTCGTATTCGGTCTCTCGCGGGTGTCGGCCTGCTGAGGCGGTCCGTCATCCGGCGGCTTGCCTCATGCGGGCTACGAGGACCGGTGGGATCTCGCTGAAGCCGCCGCTCCAGGAAAGCGGGGTGGTGCCTCCCGGGTGGCCTGGAGGAAACGCGCGCTCCTCAAGACCATCGAGGACAAAGCCGGCGTCCAAGCCGGCGCCAATCAAAGCACCCAGCGATCGATGAAAGTAGGGGTGGGGGACTGGTTGCCCGTGCACGGCTGCACCCATCCGAGTGTGCGACGTCAGATACCGCGACACCTTCACTGCGTACGTCGTCTTGAGCGTCCCCTCACAGTCCTCAAGCTCGGCCACCTGGACGGTTGAAGGATTGTTGAAGCACGGGTGCAGGACGGAGAAAACGAACGGTCCACCCGGCCGTAACAGCCTGGCCAACGCCAGCATGAGTGCCCGGAGATCGGCCAGGCCCATCAACGCCATGTTGCACAACGCTCCTTCGAATGTCGCCTCGCCGAGACTGACCAGCGCGTCATGGTCGGTCGCATCGACGACCCTGTAGTCGATCTCCCGCCCGTGGCGGTGCTCCCTGGCCAGCGCGATGAGCTCCTCTGCACAGTCCACCGCGACAACCCTCGCCCCGAGCTCGACGAGCCGTCGAGATGCCACGCCATTTCCACACGCGATATCCAGGAGCCGCGCACCACGTCGGGGGCGAAGCAGCCGCTCAACTGCCGGCCACACGAGCACATTGAAAAAGTCGTTCCCCTCGCCCATCCGTTCATCCCGGAACCGGGCGTTCGTGTTCCAGGCGTCGCGAGCCTTCAGGTTGTCTGGATACGTGTCGGCCATCGGCTGCGCGCTCCCTTCCGGATGACGCTACCGCGTTGCCGCGCGCGGGAGCGCGACGGCAGCAGCGGGTTGTTCGCCGTCCTTCTCCGGAATGATCTCCAGCGTGAGGCAGTAGTCCTTGCAGCCGATGGAGCGCCAGAATGCGACCGCCCGGACGTTGGCCGCCAGGACCTTCACGGTCAGCCGCTTCCGCCGGGACCACACGCGACTCCGCAGGACGTCCATCGCTCCACGCCCTATCCCTTCCCGTCTACGGTCCCGCCTGACGAAGAATTGCCGGAGGTAGACCTCGGTCGCGTTTTCCTCGTACAACGCATACGCCACCGGTTCCGTCTGGGGACCGAAAAGCACAGCGACATACTCGCCGGCCAGCCATCCCCTCATCCTTTCCCGAAGCGCCGGTACCGTCATGGAATTCCTGTGGCCTTCGTCGCGGATGAGCTGATGATTCCACTCGGCGAGCAGGTCAAGATGGCTGTCGGTTGCGAAGCGGTGTTCCATCTTCATCGTCCTTCACGAACGCGAGGCATCAGGCGCGGCTGGAAGCCGAAGCGAGACACGCGCGGACGGTCAGCTCGACGGCGCGGTTCGGCCGGCCGGCCGTGGGCCAGCGGCGCATCAGGTGCGCGAGAGGTCGAGCGCCTGGCCCGGTGCCGGCCAGCGCAGCCGATGGGCGAGTCCCGCCGCGGCGGCCAGCCCGGGGCCCTGTGTCTTGCGGAGCACGTAGCCGGGCGTGCGATACTCACTCCCGCCGGGATCGAAGGTCAGGTCGGTCAGCAGTCGCAGCCCGCCGAGCACGAGCAGGGCCGTCGGGCCGCCGGGCCGCCGATGTACGTCAGTTCGAGTCCGAGACCACTCATCGCCACTCCGGGATCTCCCACGTGATCGTGGGTCGGTCGTACAACCACGCTCGACTGCCGGCGGGGCTGAGGGGGCATTGAAGCGCGAAAAGTCCTCGTGCCCCGCCGGGCAGGTGCAGCGCCTGGTTAACTGCGCTGCGATTCAACGACCTGCTTCAGGTTCTGCAGCACCTGCCCCCAAGCGAAATTGTTGGATCCAAAATACTCGCTCTGCTCGTCATAGCCGGTCTGGCGAAAATCCAGGGTGGTGGTGCAATCCTGATTGCGCCCCGAGCCGGACGACGCCGCGTTACCGCCGCGCTCGGCGATCTCAAATATGAAGTGCGTACCTGTCCAGGCCGAAGCGGGGCTGCTCTTGGGATGGGTGCTGATGCACTCCCATTCCACCCGCTTGTTCGGGACCAGTTCGACCACCCTCAATTTCACCACGCCGTGTTCCGGACCCGGATTGTGCTCCAGGACCAGGCCGCGATCCGTTTGGGTGGACGTTTGTTTGTCCCACCAGGTTCCGATTCCGTCCGGTGTGGATATCGCCTCGTACACCTTGGCCACCGGCGCGTTGATCGAAACCTGGTGATAGATGGTTGCCATGTTGATTCTCCCTCATGCAGCAAACGGTGGCATCAGGCGGGGGGCTCTTTCGCCGTCGGCTGCATGGCAGGGTTCGGATTGCGGCGTCTGTACAGCACGTGACGTTGTCCGGCGTGGATGATGTGGTCCTCAAAGGAGAAGCCCAACTTCCGCATCACCCGCTCGGAGGGTACATTGTTCACCAGCGCGAAGGCCACAACGCTCGGGTACCCGAATTGCTCGAAGGCAACATGCAAGGCCGTAGCGCCCATCTCCGGGGCGAAACCGTGGCCCCAGAGCTCCGGAAGGACGGAGTAGCCGAGTTCGACTTCCGCCTTCGCATTGACCACCATCTTCCGGATGCCGCACCGGCCGACAAAGCGTGCGCTGTCTTTCATGAAGAACAGCCATTGGCCGTGGCCGTGTTCCTCCCAGTGGCGGCAGTTCCACTCGAGTTTCTCCCGGGCTTGCGCCTCGGTCCAAACGCCGCCGAGAGTGGCCATGAGGCGGGGATCCTCCCCCATGCGTCGCCACAGGTCCCAGTGCCGGAACGCCAGCCGCTCGCCGCGCAGTCGGGCGGTTTCGACCGTATCAGGTGCCATCATACCGTGAGATCCGAACGGTTCGCAGACCCCGCTTTCGCCGGCTTGCCCGCGAAGGACCGGTCGAGGGGGTGGTTGGTGGTCTGGACGCGCTCCAGGGCCGAGCCGCTCGTCCTCGAGTACCCGCCCCTACCGGGCCAGCGGCCGGCTGAGCTCCGTGCGCCAGGCGGCCGGGTCGGGGCTCGACTCTGGGCCCGCGACGTAGGACTCCCAGAGGTCCGGCCCTGCTGTGTACCCCTGGGCGGTGATCCAGGCATGGAACTCGGCCCAGGCGGGGCCGAGGCCCTCGTAGGCCCCGTGATACACCGTCCGTGCGACCGTCGCGGCGGGCAACTGGCCCGGTTTCACGCGGCCCGTTGCAGAGACCGGGGCCGCGACGGGCACGCCGATCTCGAATTCAAATATGTGAGGGCCCATCCTCAAGTGGTGCGAGAACACTGGACCGGCGGGGGCGACGCCCTGGACGGCAATGGCGGCCATCAGCTCGCCGATCCCCGGGCCCATGACATTCCGAATCTCCTCCCGCGGAATGGTGAGTCGGATGACGGCGGCTGGCTGGGCAACGGTCTGCACGATCCGTGGTGTGGCGAGCATGGGAGTCTCCTGGTGAGCGCCTCACGGCTGCCGAATGAGCCGCCCGCACCCGGTCCAATCGAAGGTCGGCTCCATTCGGCTGTTACTGTGCGGCCACCAATCCAGGCGACAGTCCACCACCCGACTGCACAGTATAGTCCATGGAACCGGAATGCGGCCCCGGCCGCGTGCAACGCTTGCTTCAGCACGCTCGCCCCTCTAACAGCGGCCCGAAAAGCGGGAGTGCGGATGCGCAAGTGCGGGCCGCCACACTACTCGTTCCTGGTCCCGCCAGCGGACCTCTCGACCCCGGGGCTCATACCCAGCAGGCGGAGGGTCTTGTCGTCACGTCTACGCCCATAGTACTTCCCGAGCAGGCGATCGAAGACAGAGCCCGGGGGCGACACGCACGCGAACAGGGTCGCGCACGATCGCAGTTTCAGGTCGTCAGGGGAACCGAAGATCTCCGTCGCGGAACGGCCCTCAACGGACACTACCGCCTCGGCACACTCCAGCAGCCTGGGTCCGAGGACCGGGTGATCGAGGTACGCCTTGGCCTCCTCGACACTCTTGATCGAGTAATGCCTCGACGTCGAGCTGAACGCCAGCCCGTCGATTTGCGGGAAAATGTACCACATCCAATGTGTGCGCTTGCGGCCGCTCCTGATCTCCGAGAGGGCTTGCTGGTAGGCGTCCTCTTGCGCTCGCAGGAAGCGGTTCAAGTCGTACGGGTCGTCCGGGCTGCCAGGGTCGCTTGAGTTGGCCATGCTCCTCTCCGATCTCTCCGTGGAACGACCAAGAGTTCAGCCGCGGCGGGCGCGCCTGCTGAGACTGCACTCTCGCGGCGGCGCATGCACGCCGCAGGAAATTCATCGGCCGGATCGTCGAGATGCACCTCTTTAGCCAAGAGGAGTGTCACTATTTCCAGATGACCCGAGCGGGCGGCTGCAATCAGTGGAGTCTTGTACAGTTTGCTTCCAGCGTGGACATCGGCGGCGGCCTCGATGAGCAGGCTCGCCATTTCAGTATTGCCTGCCTCCGTCACCAAGAGCAGCGCAGTCTGGCCGTCCCCATTGTTGCCGTTGATTCCCTTGCGTTGCAGAATCAGTTCCCGGGCATGCTCGAATTGTCTTGCCTCAATTGCTGTTTATCAACGGATTGCTGCTTCCCGGAATAAGCTGATGGATAAAGGGTTTCGCGCTGAAAGCCAGCGACACAAGCACAACGAACAGAATGAAGATGGCCACTGCTTCAAGAATAAACCTTACAGAAACGGGGCCAACTCTAGTCTGCACTAGTTCCTGTGAGGCCTCCTTTATTTTCTGGCTGAACGCGGCGCCCGCCGGCGATGAAAGCGACGGAACAGCCACTCGCCAGATCAGCAAGGGCACAAGCAAAAACAGCAGACCGAAAACTGCAATGGCAATATCCCTGCCGTAGAGCGAATAGTCATCGGCCAGGCGCGGCTCCCAGTACTGGAAAACAAGGATTTCCACTTCTTCCCCGGGCTTCAATCGTTCCATCAAATGTATCTTGGGATCACGAACGGTTCTAAGCTGACCGTCCCTGGCCCGATATTCAAACTGCGGATAGCTCAATACTGACCAGGACTCCTGGAAATCATAGCGTCCCGGATCTGCAGGGCTAGGAGTGGAGCTGATGCTCTTGACCCATTCCCGCTCATAGGCGGCAAAAACAGCTTTAGCTCTGCCTGTCGAGATCTGCACAATACTTCTTGTGTGCCAGATTTCAAGCAGGCTGTAAGACAAGATCAACAGACCGATAAGTATGAACAAGCCCAGAAGGCACTTCAGGATGAGCGCCATGCCGATACCGACTATTTGTCACGAACACGGACTTCGACTGCCGCTATCGATTCGATCGCAATGAAAACATCATAAAATTCTCTGCGTGACGGTTCGCCGATAACTACGGCGGCGTTGCTGACATCCCGAATGATTTTCGTTGAATATTCCTGCCCGTTCTTGAGGTGAATAAATACATGGGCTTTGTTACTCATGGCGGCTTTGAGAACATCCACCACGGAAGAACTGGCGGAAAGTGTGAGGCCTTTCGTTTGTTCCCCAGCCATCGCCGCAGAAGATATGAGCACGCATACAAATACTACTGCCATTGCCATGATCGTGTTCTTCATAGCAAATCCCCCTTTCGCGTTAGTGTGAATTCCGGGGTAACCATACTTATCTAGGAAGCTCTGCTCCCGTGGGTCCCCCGCCTTCCCCGCCGCAGCGTTCGACGGAGCACTTTTCCAACTGCAACGGTGAACGGCTAGTCCCCCGGGGGCCGCCCGGCGCGTTCATCGCGGCAAAGCCGCCTGGCCTCCTCCTCGGACGTCTCCAGGGAGAGGAGGTCCTCTCAGCCGGCCACCAGTTTCAGGAAAGGCGCCACTGTGACGAGTGAGTCGCCTCTCCCCGCCACATGGGCCTTGGCGCTGCTCCAGGGATACTCCCCCGGACTCCCCGCGAACCTCGCCCAGACGGGGTTCTGCTCGAGATAGCGCCCTGCCGCGAGGAGATACGTATCATCCATCGGACAGGAGGCGAATCGTTCTTGCCAGAGCTGACCGCGCCACCCCTCGCGGAAGTCCACCCCCCGATCCTCCATGTCAGGAATCAGGGGTGGTGTGCACGGAATTCCCGGGCGAATACGAAGCCCGCCCCGCGCTCACGCTTTCTTCGCAGGAGGCTTTCGATTTCTGCGAGCACTTCCACCGGGATCACCCCGCGGGTTCCGCCGCCCTCCAGCGCGAGATTCCTCTTCGGCTCCGGCGCCTTGATCCGAGCTGCTGCGGTCGTTCCGTTCTCCTGCGGTCCAGGGGTCTTCCCTGTATCGGTAGCCCAGGGCGACCAGCGCGTTGCCCAGGTCCTTCGCGAGGTTCGCGTCGGCGCCCATGGTATTGGTGTAGCGGATCGAGCGGATGTGGCGCACGTCGAAGGTCATGTCCTCCGAGCTTTGCGCCAGCACGATCCAGTCTTTCTTCCAGGCGTCTGCGAGGCCGGCCTCGTAGTAGACGTTCGGGTTCTTGCCGGTGAAGTCGACGATCACGAGGTCGGCGGCGGCGATCTCCGCCTTCACGTCGTCCATCACCGGCCGTGAGATGGCGATCTGGTCGGCGCGCACACAATTGATGCCGTAATCCTCGACGGTAGTCTGGATGACCTTGTGAACGAAATCAAGCTCCGAGGCGAAGGGCATGATGACGAAGGCCTTGGGCGCGTTCTGCTTGATGCACACGTTCTCGAAGCGCGCCCGCGTCTTCCAGGCAGTCAGCCCGCACTGGCCGATCTGGTAGCTGTCGTCCACGACGACGAGTTGCTGCACGTCGTTCTCGTAGAGCGCGATCTGGCTGCCCTTGAACGCGAGCCTGAGCCGGTACGGCTTGTTCTTGAAGACCGAGCTCGGCTGGCCGATCCACTGCCGCGCCTGCCAGACCGGGCCGGCGAGCACCTTGCCGATGAAGAACTTGGCGTAGAAGGCGCCGGTGCCGGCGTAGTAGTAGGCCTCGGGCCCGCCGTAGCGGGCCATCAGGGCTACCTCCATCGACGCCCCGCCGCTCCGGCGCGGCAGGCTTTCGAGGATCGTTACGTCGGCGCTGATGGAGCCGTTGCGGATACGCTTGCCGAAAAGGACGGTCTGACCGGGGCGATCCTTCACCAGCGGCGAGATGAAGGTATCCTCCTTCTCGACCTGCCAGTCGTCCTCCATCATCGAGTAGCGATCCAGCGCCAGGCACTCCGCATTCGCCTTCGGCATGTTGCCTCCTTGCTTCTTGTTCACGTCGCCTGGCCTGTCACTCACCAGGGCGTCGCGGGGTCGATTGTGCAGGCGCGCCCGGCGTGGCGCCCCACGCTTTCCCCCATGTTGCGTGCGCGGCCCGGACCGTCACACCCCTTGGCGTCCCAGGAACTGGTGAAGCGTACGTTCCCGGGTCCGTGCGAGGTCGCGGCGTAAAGCTGCCACCGGTTGTGCGCACGTAGGCGTTGAAGACCGCGGACCGTACGCCGGGATCCTCGGGCTGCGCCAGCGGCGGAAAAGGGTACCGAGGCAAAGCGGTGAAGGAGAATTCTCGGCAATGACACCAGGCCAGCCCATACCCCGTGCCCCCGGGGCCCACGAACCGCGGGGCCCGGGGCCTGGCAACCCGCCGGACAGACTCCCGCGAGTCGCCCACGAGCGGAGACGGCTCCAGGACGAATCCCCCCGGGGCGCCACCCGCCAAGAATTGGATTCACCCCTCAAGCAAATCAAGGACTTAGCCCCCAAATGGTGTCCGGTACCGATTCTATTGTTCTGCTATCCAAATCTGCACGATATTGAGGAGTCTGGTCAGGCGCTCGCCTGATCCTTGCACGGCAGGGAGATGCACGAAGCCACAGCGGGTGCCGGGAAACTCTGTGGCCACCACTTGTGCCGCAGTGAAGAAGACATGGTTGCAGACGTAGCCACCGGCATCGTGCGAGAAGACCACGTCCTCGCCTAGGTCACGGGCGGCATCTGCCATGCGGTTAAGCTGTAGCGAGTTCCAGTAACCGACGGGAGCTCCCTCGACGATACGTTGCCGTAAGCGGACTTCCCCATCGTTGTCGGGAGCATCGGAGTCATCCAGATTGAGTGCGACCTGCTCGAGGCGTATTCGAGCCGCGCCGTCGCACAGCCCGAGCAGAAGCACCGTGTTCGGCCGATGGGCATGCAACAAATCGCCAATGCGCGCTTCTGCCCGGCGGTAGGATGTGGGCAGGATGGCCGTGATGACGCCGGGTTCGCCCATGGCCCCCATCGCCGTGACGACGAGCTCCGAGGAGTTGGTCCTTGATCCGCCAAACGGCTCGAAACCTGTCACTAGCGTCGTCATGCTGGCCACCCGATCTCCAGGAGGCGGCGTTGCGCCATTTGCCGTTTCGGTCGGTTGAGGGGTGGCGAGGTGAGAACAAGGGAGCGGATGTAGCTCGCGCTCGCTCGAGGGTCTCTCTGCCAGTCGAGGACTCTTGCCCGGTTGAAGTGCAACCATGCGTTATCCGGCGTCACCTGCTCTGCTGCGGCGAGCTCCTCGAGCGCGTCCCGAAAGCGACCGATCCCCCCGAAACCGACGGCCCGCGTGCTCCGCGCGTAGGCCCGAGCAAGATCATCAGGATGATGCTCAACGACGGCCGTGAGCTCCTCAATTCCCAGCTGAAAATCGCCGCGCTCAACCCGTGCCTGTCCCAGACCCTGCAGCACAGTAATCCGGTCGATTCCAGCGGTCAGCGCCTGCTCGAACTCAGCGACGGCGGCATCGAGCGCGCCGTCGTACCAGTCAACGATGGCGAGCTCGTGCACGAGTTCCGCATTG
>DATIFO010000066.1:0-63098 GCA_035455275.1 Methylomirabilis sp. (SeqCode)
TCGGGGCGCTCCTGGGGCTGCTGCACGGGGTCATCTGCAACCTGCCGCGGGTCAACGACATCGCCCTCGGCATTGCCCTGTTCCTGCTGGGCACGGGCCTCGCCTTCTACCTGGGCAAGCCCTTCATCGAGCCCATGGCGCCCCGGCTGCCGTCGCTCGCCCTGGGGGCCTGGAGCGCCTCTCCCCAGATCCGCGCCGCGCTCGACATCGCCCCCCTTTTCGTGATCGGCGCGGCGTGCGCCCCCGCGATGCGCTGGGGGCTCGGCAACACCCGGTGGGGCCTGATCGTTCGCACCGTGGGGGACAATGCCGATGCCGCGCGGACTCTCGGCTATCCGGTCGAGAGGGTGCGCGCGCTCGCCACCCTGACCGGGGGCTTTCTCGCCGGGGCAGGCGGTGCCTTCCTCTCCCTGTATTACCCCGGGACATGGAACGAGGGGCTCTCCAGCGGGCAAGGACTCATGGCCGTGACCCTCGTCATCTTCGCACGCTGGAATCCCGTGGCGTGCTTCTACGCCGCGCTCTTGTTCGGCGGCGCGACCGCCCTGGGCCCGGCGCTCCAGTCGGTGGGGATCACGGCCAACTACTATCTGTACGGGGCCGCCCCGTACCTGCTGACGCTGGCGCTTCTCATCTGGAGCTCCTCCACGAAGCACAGGCTCGTCGGGGCCCCGAGCGAGCTGAGCATCAGCAAATGACCCTCGACACCGTCAGCCCGCCTCCGGCGCCTCCCCTGGTCGAGGTCACCGGGATGACCAAGCGCTTCGGCGCCCTGGTCGCCCTCGACCGGGTGTCGCTCAGGCTGACCCCGGGGACGTTTCACGCGCTCCTGGGGGAGACCAGCGCCGGGAAGAGCACGCTGGTCAAGTGCATCATGGGCTACCACAGGCCGGATGAGGGGCACATCCGCGTCGACGGCCGGGAGCAGGCCATCGGGAACCCGCGGCAGGCACACGCGCTGGGCTTCGGCATGGTGTACCAGCATTTCACCCTGGTGCCCAGCATGACCGCGGCCGAGAACCTGCTGCTGGGCCGGCCTGACCTCCCCCCGATCCTCCACTGGGACGAGACCCGGGCCAGGCTCGAGGCATTCCTGCGGCAGACGCCGTTCCGGATCGACCTCGACCGCCCGGCCGCGAGCCTGGCCGCCGGAGAAAAGCAGAAACTCGAGATCCTCAAGCAGCTCTTCCTGGGGAGCCGGGTCCTCTTCCTCGACGAGCCGACGACCGTGCTGACCCCCGCCGAGGCCGATCAGATCCTCGGCGTCATGCGGGATATGACAGGCCAGAAGCGACTCACGGTCGTCATCATCACCCACAAGTTCCGGGAGGTGCTGGAGTTTGCGCAGGAGGTCACGGTGCTCCGGGCCGGGCGGAGGGTTGGGGGAGGCTCAGTGAAGGATCTGGGGCGGGATGACCTGGTGCGCATGATGATCGGGTCGGCCGAGCTGGCCGCGCCGGCCCCGCGGCAGCCGACGCCACGACGCGCCCCCGTGCTGGAGCTGCAGGAGGTGACGGCGCGAAATGACCGGGGCGTGGAGGCCGTCCGCGAGGCCTCGCTCACGGTCCACGAGGGCGAGATCGTGGGAGTCGCAGGCGTATCGGGAAACGGCCAGCGCGAGCTCGTGGAGGTCCTGGCGGGACAGCGTGCACTGGAGTCCGGCGAGATCCGCGTCCACGGAGCGGCCTACTCGGGAATCCGCGCGGAGAAGCTCCGGCACCGGGTCTCGGTCCTGACGGAGGAGCCGCTCCAGAGCGCCTGCGTGCGCAGCCTGTCGGTGGAGGAGAACCTCGCGCTCTGCAGCTTCGACCAGCCCGCCAACACGGTCGGCAGGTGGTTCGTGAGCCGCGGCGCCGTCCGGCGCCAGGCGCGCGGTCTGATCGATCGCTTCCGCATCCGGACCCAGTCGCCGGCGGCGCGGCTGGATACGCTCTCCGGGGGCAACGTGCAGCGCCTGGTGCTGGCCCGGGAGCTGTCGGGCGAGGTCGCGGTACTGGTCGCCCAGAACCCGTGCGCCGGCCTGGACTTCGCGGCGACGGCCGAGATCCGCGGTCGGATCATGAGCGCCCGCAACGCCGGGGCGGCGGTCCTGCTGGTGAGCGAGGATCTGGAGGAGATCCTGGAGGCGGCCGATCGGATCGTGGTGATGTCCGAGGGCCGGTTCGTCTACGAGACGCCGCGCGACACGGCGGACATCCACGCCATCGGTCGCGCCATGGGGAGCCACGCGTGAGCGCCTGGACGATCATCCGGGGCGGGCAACTCCTCGACATCCGGGCGCACCGGGCCGATCCCGCCGACATCCTCCTGGCAGGCGCCACGATCGAGGAGGTCGGCGCCCCGGGCATGGCCGCGCCGGAAGGGGCGATCCAGGTGGATGCGCGGGACCGGCTCCTGGTGCCAGGGCTGGTCAATGCCCACACTCACGCCCACGGCGCGCTGGCGAAGGGGATGGTCCCCGATCGCGTCGTCCTGGAGACCTTCCTGGTCTCGGTGGGGGCCACGACCGGCAGCCGAACGCTGGAGGACAAGTATCTCTCCGCCCAGCTCTCCGCCATCGAGATGGTCCGCAAGGGCTGCACCGCCGCCTACGATCTCTTCGTGGAGTACCCGCTGCCTTCGGCGGAGGGAGTCTACGCCGTGGCCCGTGCCTACCACGATGTGGGGATGCGGGCTGTCATCGCGCCCATGCTGGCCGATCGCACACTCTGGGAGGCCCTCCCCGGCCTCATGGAGTCGCTGCCGGAGGGGGTGCGGGCCGAGGTGGAGCGCATCCGGACCGCCCCCGCCGAGGCCAGCCTGGAGGCCTGTCGTGGAATCCTCCGGTCCTGGCCCTTCGACCGGACCCGGGTGCGCCCGGCCCTGGGGCCGACCATCCCCCTCCACTGCAGCGATGCGTTCCTCACGGCCTGCCGTGATCTGGCGCGGGAGTACGACGTGGCGCTCCAGACTCACCTGGCCGAGAGCCGGACCCAGGCCGTGCTTGCAAGGAAAAGGTACGGCGGCAAGACGCTCACCGCGCACCTCGCCGACCTCGGTCTGCTCGGCCCTCGCTTCAGCGCGGCCCATGGCATCTGGCTGGACGGGGACGACATCGCACGGCTGGCGGATGCCGGGGCCAGCCTCGCCCACAATCCGCTCAGCAACCTGCGGCTCGGCTCGGGGGTGGCGCCGGTGCGCCGGATGCGGGCGCGGGGGCTCCGCGTCGGCATCGGCACGGATTCGGCCAGCACCTCGGACACGCAGAACATGTTCGAGGCCACCCGACTCGCCTCCTACCTCTCTCGCATCCTGTCGGCGTCGCCCACGGATTGGCTGACGGTGGACGAGGTGCTGGAGATGGCGACGGCTGGCAGCGCCGGCGTCCTGGGCATGGACGATGGCATCGGGCGCATCGCGGCGGGGAGCCGGGCCGACATCGTCTTTCTTGACCTGTCCCACATCGGGTACATCCCGCTCAACGACGTCACCCTGCAGCTCGTCAACGGGGAGAGCGGGGCCGCCGTGGAGAAGGTCATGATCGACGGCCGGATGGTTCTGGAGGGGGGACGCCTGCTGACGGTCGACGAGACCAAGGTGCGCGCCGACGCCGAACGGGCGGTTGCCCGGCTGAGGGAGGCCAACGCCGGGTCCCTCGCCTTCGCGCGCTCCCTGGAGCGGTACGTGGCGGCCTTCTGCGTCGCCCACGCCAGGCAGCCAACGGACATCCACCGAAGCGTGCCGGCGGAAGACTAGCGCCGAACTGCGCGAATAGTTGGCATCCCCAAAGGTCGTCACCCCGGCGGAAGCCGGGGTCCAGTAATCCCTGAAGGAGATGGATTCCGGTTTTCACCGGAATGACGGCAGAGGTTCGCAGCATAGTAGTTGCCTTCGGAAACAAGTAGCAGGCGGTCGGCCGATTCGTTGTTCCGTGCAGGGGGCTCAGCCTGCCCGCTCCGAGGCCGCCGGGATCCTCGAGATCGGGGTTGCGTTCCGTCGGGGGCTCCCCAGAGGAGAGAGGTCGCGCCGATGCCTTTGGCTTGCCGTTCGAGGGATTTCCTGGTAATACCTTAATCACGCAACCGGTGGATCGTGATGCTGGCACGCGCGGGATAAGGGAGGCATCTCCATGGCCAACAATGCTGCGAAGTACATCTGGATGAACGGCGACTATGTCGACTGGGCCGAGGCGAAGATCCACGTGAGCACGCCCGCGGTGCTCACGGGAGCGAACGTGTTCGAGGGGCTCCGCGGGTACTCGAACCCCGACGAGCGGCAGGTCTACATCTTCCGGCTGCAGGAACACCTGGCCCGCCTGCGGCAGTCCATGAAGGTCATGCGCATGACGCCGCCGTATTCGAGCGAAGAGCTCACCGCGGCGTGTACGGGCCTCGTGGGGAGGAACGGCTTCCGCGAGGACGTCCAGATCCGCCCGACCGTGTACTTCGGCGAGGGGGGCCTGTACGCCCACACACCGGACAAGGTGACCACCGGGGCGTTCATCCTCGCCGTGCCGCGCCGCTCCACGCTGGACGACGAGAAGAGCTTCGCCTGCTGCGTCAGCGCCTGGCGGCGCATCTCCGACAACGTGATGCCCCCCCGGGTCAAGGCGGGGGCGAACTACCACCAGAGCCGCCTGGTGTACGTGCAGGCCGCCGTGGACGGCTACGACGGGGCGATCATCCTCAACGAGCGGGACAAGGTGGCGGAGGGGCCCGGGGCGTGCGTGATGATCGTGCGCGACGGGCGGCCCATCATGCCTCCGGTCACCGCCGGTGTCCTGGAGAGCATCACCCGGAGCACGCTGGTCGAGCTGCTCGCGGCCGAGATGCACCTGGAGATCCTGGAGCGGGAGGTGGACCGGACGGAACTGTACGTTGCCGACGAGGTCTTCTTCTGCGGCTCGGCCTGGGAGATCACGCCCATCACCTCCGTGGACCGCTTCCCGGTGGGCGACGGCACGATCGGCCCCGTGACGCGGAAGCTCCGCCAGCTCTACCAGGACACGATCCGCGGCCGCCTTCCAAAATACAAGCACTGGCTGACGCCGGTGTATTGAGCACTGCCCGCTGCAAGTACGGCGACGTTCATTTCTGCCCTTCCCCCCGGGTACCGGGTACCCCCTCGGCGTGGTGCGGGGAGGGAGAGGGTGGAGGCGACGAGGCGGCCAGAAGGCCCCCCTCACCCCGCCACTCTTCCGCCAGGGGAGAGGGGAACGGTATCCCGGATTCATCACCGCGATTGCGACCCAGAGGATTAGGGGTCTTCCCTTTCACCTGTGCAAGGGGACGTGGCTGTCAGCGGATTCCGGGCCAGGCCGCGTGGCCCCGATTGGGTGATTGACGTCACCGCATCTTAGACGAGCGTCTTCTTATACTCCCCGAGTCGAATCTTCAAGTTATCCGCTGTTGGCTCATGGCGCGTATCGATTGGGGACCGCTTGAGGCGCTCGACGGACCCTCTCTCCGTGCCTTTTTGGTTCGCAAAGCACAAGAGATCAACGGGCTATCTTCATCGGAGTTGGCAGCGAAGGTCCAAAGTGAAGCGGATCCGGACAAACACCGTCGCCTTGTACAATGGTCCTGGCGATGGGAGCTTATCCCTCTCAAGGACTTCGGCCCCTGGCGAACTGTCGGAGACGCCCTCCCAATCGAAGCCTGCCGTGATTCTGCTGTTGAGGCCGCCAGATTTCTAAGAAGCTATCCCAATACACTTCCCAAACAACTAAGTCCGAATCAGCAGCGTCGCTATGCCTGTCATGTCCGCCGAATCCGGGCCCTCCAACGGTTTGCCCCCGTTGTTCGAGACTGTCCACTAATGTCCATCCTCGTCGCCGAGGCAGACCAGCACGGTCGTGAGGGTTGCAAACCCCTGCGCTTCTCGTCCGAGGACGGCAGCCATCGAGCGATCGCCATGGTCTTGGCTGGCTACGACAGCATTGCAGCATGGGTTGGGAATCCCTGCCTCTAGCTCTCCCCGGGCCGTCAAACCAGCGAGAGCCTCTCCTCCCAGTACCCAGATTCGCCCCACCCGGGGAACCAATTGGCACCAATAAGCGGCACCTCGTCCAGGGCCCCTCGTCTTTCTCGCACACCCCCCCCTCTCCTTCTTTTCCCTCTTTCGTGTATTTTCAGATCCCCGTCCTACTGCAACGGAGGGAGGCCTTGATATTGACACTTGGCAACACCTTGGATAGGCTTCGGCTGTAGCGGAATGGAATATTTCAAAGCAGGACAGCTGCGCGCGTCGCGCATAGAGTTGAGGCATGGGAGAAGAAAACGAGATTCAACCTCTTCAGAGTCAGATTCTAAAGCCAGCGGAAGCTCCGCAAGCTGAAAGGGAAGATGCGCTGGGAGGGCGACCTGGACGCCATGCGGAGGGATTGAGGTGGTCGTCGTCGATACGTCAGCACGCATTACGGCCGGGACTTCGATGTGATGGCTCCCCACATCGGCCTGCGAATCCTGTAGTCTTTCCATTGCTCCTCACCCCGACCGGCCCTCCAGGCCGTACTTCTTCAGCTTGTAGCGCAGGACGCGCTCGCTGATGCCCAGCTCGGCGGCGGCCTGGGTCTGGACGCCCCCGTGGCGCTCCAGCGCGGCGCGGATGGCCTGGCGCTCGATGGCGGCCAGGATGTCGGGCAGGGCGCGAGCCTCGGGCTCCTCCGGCCGGCGGTCGCCCGGGCGAAGGGTCACCGGCAGGTCCTCTAGGTCGATCACGCGGCCGCGGCAGAGCAGCACCGCCCGCTCGACGATGTTCTCCAACTCCCGCACGTTGCCCGGGTAGTCATATTTCAGGAGGGCGTCCCGGGCCGCCGCGGTGAGACCGGTCACATCCCGCCTGTTCTTCTCGGCAAACTTCCGCAGAAAATGGTCCAGCAGGGGCGGGATGTCGTCCCGCCGCTCCCGCAGCGGCGGGATCTGGACGGTCACCACGTTCAGCCGGTAGTAGAGATCCTCGCGGAAGGTCCCCTCCCGCAGGGCCTGCTCCAGGTCGCGGTGGGTCGCGGCCAGGATGCGCACGTTCACCGCCAGGGTCCTGTTGCCGCCCAGGCGCTCGAACTGCCGCTCCTGGAGGACGCGCAGCAGCTTCACCTGGAGAGGGGGCGAGAGGTCCCCGATCTCGTCGAGGAAGATGGAGCCGCCATCGGCCAGCTCGAATCGCCCCTTGCGCTGGGCCAGGGCGCCGGTGAAGGCGCCCCGCTCGTGACCGAACAGCTCGCTCTCCAGGAGCTGCTCGGGCAGGGCCGCGCAGTTCAGCGTCACCAAGGGCCCGGCCGCCCGCCGCGAGTTGAAGTGGATGGCCCGGGCGACCAGCTCCTTGCCGGTGCCGCTCTCGCCCCGGATGAGCACGGTGGCGTCGGAGGGGGCCACGCGCTCGACCAGGGCCAGGACCTCCTGCATCCTCCCGCTCTCGCCGATGATCCCCTCCAGCCGGTGCCGCTCCACGAGGTGAGCCTGCAGTTCGCGCACGGCGGTCCGCAGGCGCGCCTGCTCGCTCACCCGGGCGATGCGCAGGAGCAGCTCGTCCAGGTCCAGGGGCTTGGTGAGGTAGTCGGCGGCACCGTCCTTCATGGCCTCCACGGCGGTCTCCACCGTCCCGTAGGCGGTCATCAGGATGAAGGGGATCTCGGGATTCACCGCCTTGACGGCCCGCAGCACCTCCAGCCCGGACATGCGGGGCATCTTGAAATCGCTCAGGACCAGGTCCACCCGCGTCTCCCGAACGCGGCTCAGGGCCTCGGGCCCGTTCCCCGCCAGGAGGACCTCATGCCCCTGCTTCTTCAGGAAGCCGCCGATCAGCTCCCGCTGGGATGGCTCATCGTCCACGACCACGATCCGCAGAGCGTCCATCTAGAAGAGACCTCAATGCAACTGGCTTCCGGCTTCCGCCGGAATGACGAAGGGGGAGACGGGCTGCTCATCACCATGGGCCGGGCTGAACGTCCGACGTGCACAAGGCCCGATTTACGGGGCGGCCGGGGCGAGCGGCAACGTGATCACGAAGGTCGCCCCCCCGCCCGCCTTGCTCTCGGCACGGATGCCGCCATGGTGGTCCTGGAGGATCTTGTGAGTCATGGCCAGGCCCAGCCCCGTCCCGTCTTCCTTCGTGGTGAAGTAGGGCTCGAAGACGCGATCCAGGTTCTCCGCGGGAATGCCCGGGCCGGTGTCGGAGATCACGATCCTCGCCACCGATTCTCCCGCGGGCGCGTCGCCGGCCTCGCCCGTCGCAACGGCTGCGCGAACGATCAGGGTCCCGCCGGTCGGCATGGCCTGCATGGCGTTGAGGAGCACGTTCATGAAGGCCTGCGTGAGCTGCGGACGATCCATCCGGACCCTCGTCGCATCCAGGGCCAGATCCTCGACGATCCGGACCTGCTGCGCCGAGGCCTGCGAGGACAGGAGCGTCAGCAGCTCCTTCAAGACCGGGGCCAGCGGCTCTTCGGTCAGGCTGAGCCGCACGGGCCGGGCCAGGGTCAGGAAGCGGTTCACGATATCATTCAGGCGACCGATCTGCGCCTGCATGATCTGGGTGAAGCGGGTGTACTCCGCGCGCGGGCCGGCCTCCACGGGCGGGAATTCCTTCCGCAGTCGCTGCAGACCGATGGAGATGGCGTTGAGCGGATTGCGGATCTCGTGCGCCACGCCCGCGGCCAGGGTGCCCACGGCGGCCAGCCTCTGCTCGCGGGCCATGGCCGCCTCCAGCGCCCTGCGCTCGGCCGCGTGCCTGGCCTGGAGCCAGAAGATCGCCACGGCCCCGCCGATGCCGACCAGGAGCAGACCGAGGCTGTAGAAGAGGATCCCCCGCTCCGCCTGGCGCGCCACGCCTGTCAGGCCCTCCATGCCGAGGTCGAGTCGCAACAGGCCAGGCTGGTTCTTCTCCAGAGCGAAGGGCTTGACGATCTCGTACACCTCCAGGCCGCCTGGCAGGGCCGTTCGCCGGCTCCGCACCGTGCCCGCCTGCAGGCTCCCGCGCAGGAATCCGTTCTCCTCGCGCCGTCCGACCGCTGCCGGGTCGCTGCTGGCCAGGACGGTGAGATCGCGATCGAGCAGTGTCACGCCCGCTACCCCCGTCTCGCGCCCGAGGTCCTCGATGAGCCGCTGGACACCGACCTCGCGGCGGAACTTCAGCAGATACTCGGCGTCGGCGTGCACCGCGATGACGCCGTCGAAGCTCTGCGCCGGAACGGCGACGCCGAAGGCGCTCCCCTCCCAGAATCGCCGGATCTTGGCGTTCTTGGGAAGCGCAGGGAAGAGCAGGGCCGGATCCCCCCGGGAGCCGCCCCAGCGCTGTCCCCACATGAAGGGCATGCCCGGACCCGGACGGGCTCCGGGGGGAAGCGATTCCTCGCCTTCCCGGGGGCGCGTCATCCCCCGCATCATGGGCATCATGCCTTGTGCCTGACGCTGAGCTGGACCGAACGGCCCTCGCCCTCCGACCGGGGGAGCGGGCGCCTGCGCCTCGGCGGGCGGGGAGGGCAGGGGCTGGCCCGTGCGGTCGAGCAGCTCCACCTTGGCCAGCTTGTTCTCGCTCACGATGCGCTGGACCAGCTCCTGGGCCCGCGGGCTTCGCCCCACGATGAAGTCGATGAAGCGTGCGTTGTCCAGCAGGCGCTGCGCGGCCATCTCCTCCACGAGGGCGGTGCTGGCGATGGCGTTCCGGCTGCTGGCCTCCAGGACGCCGATCAGGGCGACCCCCCGGTCCTCCAGCTCGCGGCTCAGGTTGCGCTGCAGGCGCCGGGTCTCCACCAGGGTGTAGGCGGCGAGGAGGAGGATCAGCAGCAGCACGGTGGCCAGGAGGGCTGGCCAAGCCAGCGCGGATCGTTCACGGCGTTGGGTTGGAAAAGTCATACGGCCCTCGCAGGCTCGCAGGCGGGCGAGAATCGTGTGGTTGGCCTCTAGCCTAACACAATCTCCCGGGACTCACCAGGACCGGAGGGGGGACGCGGCACGGGGGTGCGGGGGTGGGCCGGGGCGAACCGGGGACGCGGATTCCTGGCCGAGAGGACCGCGAGGGGCCGGACGCCTACCCGGCCCCTCGCGACGCGGAGAGAACTACAGGGCGCGTCCCGCCCCGAAGGGCATCACGGCGCCGAACGGGTTGATGTGGAGATAGCGAACCTCGTCCTTCGGCCCCTTCACCTCGACCTGGTACATGGCCCCCCGCGGCCGGTCGAACTTCAGGAGCTTTTCCACTGTGAAGCCGGGGAGATTCTTCGTCACGTACTCGGTGGCGATCTCCTTGGCCTTGGCCTCGTCGATGGCGGTTGCAGTGACACCCGTGGCACCCTGGTTCCAGCACGGGCCCGCCCCCGGACCCATGCCGCCACGCTGTCCCATCATCGCCCCCGGACCCCAGCCGGCCCCTCGCCCCATCATTCCTGGACCGGGGCCCATCCCCGGGCCATGGCCCCCGGGACCGCCCATCCACGCAAACGCTGCTCCGGAAACACCCAAGATCAGAACTGCCAGCAGTGCGACACCTGTTAGCTTTCTCATCGTCGGACCCTCCTTCTGGAGTGCAGGTTATTGGTGAACCATCGCTGCCCTGAGAGAAAAGCAACACACATGCCAGACCCTTCGAGGGTTCCCCCTGGCACTCACCAACCCGGAGGGGTTTGTAGAATCAGAGAGTTCAACAGGGAAGGCGTATCCGGCAGGATCCGGGAGACCCGTCTGGGATCTCCCGCCTTCGACAAAATCTTCTGACGGCTCGACGTTTCTGTCGAACTCCCGCGAAGGTGCGTGGGTCGCGAAGGTGAAAGGCGTCACAGAATCCTCCGGAGGTGTGAGATTGGGTTGGCCTGTGCGTCACTCCCTGGACTAGTCGCCTTCTGTATTGCGAGGCGATCCATTCGGTGCCAGCCGTGGCCACCGCAACGGATGGAAGGGGAAGGGATACGGTGAAGGGAATTGAAGGTACGGATGTCCGCTAGACCAAACCTCGGCGGGTGAACCTGATCGACGGTCCAGAGAAGTTCTATTGCCAGAACGAGAACGCTTGGAGTATGCTTACCCCCATTGTGGCGTCGGTCGGGCTATGGGCAGGGTCGCTCCGTTCCGGGCATTGCGCGATTCCCCGGTATCCGGAGATCATCCACCGTGGGTGTCCACCAGGACGCCTTCATCTCCCATAACTCTCGGGACCCACTTTGTGGGAAGGAGGGGGGCTATGGCCAAGGACAGTTTGACGATCACCGACAATCGCACCGGCAAGACCTACGAGCTTCCGATCGAGTACGGGGCCTTCCCCACCTATGGGGCGTCGATCCGCGGCGCGGAGCTGCGAAACATCAAGGTATCCGAGGACGACTTCGGGCTGCTGAGTTACGACCCCGCGTTCATGAACACCGCGTCGACCAAGAGCACCATCACCCACATTGATGGGGAGCGGGGGATTCTGCGCTATCGGGGCTACCCCATCGAGCAGCTTGCCGAGCAGAGCAATTACCTGGAGGTGGCGTACCTCCTGATCCACGGTGAGCTACCCACCAAGAGCCAGTACGACGACTGGTGGCATCACATCACGCACCACACCATGGTCTTTGAAAACATAAAGAAGCTGTTCGATGCGTTCAACTACGATGCCCACCCGATGGGGATGCTGGTCAGTGGCCTGGCCGCGCTCTCCACGTTCTATCCTGCCTCCAAGAAGGTGACGGACGCGGAGAACCGGATGCTCCAGATGTACCGGCTCATGGGCAAGGTCATCACCCTGGGCGCCATGGCCTACCGCCACACCAAGGGACTCCCCTACGTGATGCCGGACAACGACCTGAGCTACGCCGGCAACTACATGAACATGCTCTGGAAGATGGCCGAGCCCAAGTACGAGCCGAATCGCATCCTGGAGAAAGCGTTGGATGTGCTCTTCATCCTTCACGCCGACCACGAGCAGAACTGCAGCACCAATGCGATGCGAAGCGTCGCCAGCTCCCAGGCCGATCCCTACGTCTCGGCCGCCGGCGCCACGGCGGCCCTGTACGGTCCGCTGCACGGGGGGGCCAACGAGGCGGTCCTGCGGATGCTCCGGCAGATCGGCTCCAAGGACAAGATCCCGCAGTTCATCCACGACGTGAAGGATCGGAAGGCCCTGTTGATGGGGTTCGGCCACCGGGTGTACAAGAACTACGATCCCCGGGCGAAGATCATCAAGCGGCTGGCCGAGCAGGTCTTCGAGGTGACGGGGAAGAACCCGCTCCTGGAGATGGCCACGGAACTTGAACGGATCGCCCTGGAGGACGAGTTCTTCGTCAAGCGGAAGCTGTATCCCAACGTCGACTTCTACTCCGGGATCATTTACGAGGCGATGGGCTTTCCGTCCGATTACTTCACGGTCCTGTTCACGATCCCGCGAATGTCCGGCTGGCTGGCCCAGTGGCAGGAGCTGGTGACCGATACCGAGCAGAAGATCACCCGGCCCCGGCAGGTGTACACGGGCGTGGCAATTCGCGACTTCGAGCCCATCGAGAAGCGCGGCAAGAAATAGGCACCGGGCAAGCGCACGCCCGGCCCAGACAGACACGCGGGGTGAGCGGGTCGCCGCTCGCCCCGCGCTGCGTTTTCTCCCCCGGAGGCCAGATCAGGCGCCCGTCGGAGCCAGTCCCTCTCAGTCTCCCTTCGACTGCACCTTCTTGCCCCTCCCTTCCGGCGCCGGCTTCTCCGTGTAGAACAACATCACGAGGACATCGTCGGCATTGGTCCCATGGTTGTGGAAGATCTGCACCGCCTCTTTCTCGATCTGGATGCGCGGGTGCTCGGCCAGCCAGGCATTCATCACCGCGGCCAGCTCTGGGTGGCGCGCCACCGGCTCCACGAAGACCTGCACGTTCATGCTACCCTCCTTTCATCGTCCTGCGGTAAGAGAGCCCGGTCTGCGATCCGTCGCGTGAACCGGGGCGCCTGCGGACGGCCCCGGCGTCGCCCGGACTGATGGGGGTGCCTACGGGACGACCGCTGGCGCCGGCACGGGGGGCGGGGTGGCCGGGCCCACCTCTGCCCGTACGGGCTGCAGGTGGCCGATCAACTCGGAGACGGTCACCACACGATAGCCGTCGCGCTGGAGCGTCTGCAGGATCTCCGGGAGGCTTTCGTGGGGCCGATCGGTCCGGCGATGGGTGGCCAGGTGCAAGAGAATGACCCCGCCGTTCAACCCCTCGGGGTGGCCGCGACCGAACTCCAGGATGCGGGTGGCGATCTCCTGCCGACTCCGGTAGATCCGGGATGATCGGTCGGCGACCCAGTCGCGGGTGTCGAGATCCTCGGCCGTCCCGGCCCCCCGGGTCCAGGAGATGTGGCGGTATCCCGCCTCTGCGGCCCAGGCGCGGATCTCGGCGTTGTGCTCGCCGTACGGCGCGCGCCAGAACGGCGCCAGGGGCAGACCGGTCACGTCCCGGAAGCTCACCTCGGCCCGGCGAAGCTCCCCCAGCAGGAACTCCCGCGTGGCACCGGGCAAGGTCTGCTGGCGGTGGTTCTGGGCGTAGGTGGTGAGGTGGGGATGGGTGTCCAGGTGGTTGGCGATCTCGTGGCCGTCGGCGGCCATGCGACGCACCACGTCCGGGAACAGTCGGATGAATTGTCCGGTCAGGAACATGGTCGCCCGGACCCCCAGAGTCCGCAGCGTGGTGAGGATCTCGTCGGCGACGTTCGCCTCGTCGCCGCCGTCGAAGGTGAAGGCGACCTCCCGGATTGCCGTGCTGCCGCGCGTGAGGTCATCTCCCCGGACAAGAGAGATGGGCCGGGGGCGAGCCGGGTGCGGAGGGGCCCAGGGGGCGACCTGCCGGGGGGAGTCGAGCGCCGGGGCTGTCGCACGCCCGGGGGCGAGCACCGACGGGGTGATGTCGCTCGGCGGCGCCGGATGCGCTCGAGGCGGAGGGAGGTGGGCGAGGCTGGGTGGGACCGGGGAGGGCAGCGGGACCACCGCCCGCGACTCGGGTGCGGGTCCTCCTGTGGCGCCCCACACCGCGAGGGTCAGCGCCAGCCCGGCGATCGTTCTCCTCGGCGGCAGCCAGACCCAGGGCAGACTCTGCGTGCGCGGCCCGGCGTCCAGCCTCCGGTCCAGACGCCGCTGGACCAGCCAGGTGTGCCGGCGCGCCAAGAGCAGATGCAGGCGGCCTCGGAGATCGCGAGGGCCCTGGCCGAGCTTCAGCGCGGTCAGACGCCATGCCGTCCGCGAGGCCTCATCGGCCAGGGAGATGATGGCGCAGGTCTCGCTGCAGTAGGCTCGCCACCCGACCAACCGGACCGCGGTCCACCGGATGGGCTCGCCGCAGCGCCGACAGCGCCGGCCCCGACTGTAAGGACATGCCTGTCTCTGCACCATGGCTCCGCGCGGCGGGTTCCCCGGTGCCTGCCTCGGCTGCCTGGGCGGGAAAGCGGGCGGCCGCCCGGGAACACGCACGCGAGAGAGGAGATCGGGACGCCTATACGGGTAGCAGCTTCGCGGGAAACAGTCAAGCCGCGAGCGCGGCGGGTCCCGGAAACCGGCGTCCCCCCCGCCGCCGGCAGTCATCGATCGGCAGGGGCATCCACGATGTATCCGCGGCGGAGCATCCAGGCGGCCTCGGCCACCGAGATCCGTTCGACGATCTCCAGCGGCACGGCGGCCTTCTCGGCGACGTCCTCGACCTCCTCGGCCGGGTCCAGGGGCAGCGTGGGCGCCTCCTCCGAGGCCTGATGTCGATGGCGATAGACCTCCGCCATGATCCGATCCACGGTGGACCGGTCAAGCTCGGTGCTGAGGCAGATCTCGTGGTGCAGCTTGTCGATGACCACGTACAGGTCCACGATGGCGTGGCGCATCTCCCGCCCGCAGGCCTCGCAGAACCAGAGGACGGGGTGGCCCACCTCGGGCACGCCGACCGGGGGGACAGCCTCAGTGTCCCAGACGGCCTCGCGCCCGCACGCCGTGCACTCGAGGAGGAAATCGGGAGGCATGGGTCCCGCCGGATCGTTCCGGGTTAGCAGTCCACGTCCTCTTCCGCCTCGCCGCCGACCCCCCGCCGGGCCGCCCGACGACGCTGCCAGAGGGAATAGCCGAAGGAGACCACCGACAGGGCCAGCATGATCCCCGACCAGGGCCGGGTGAAGAACAGCGTCCAGTTGGAACTGGTCATGATGGCCCGGATGAAGTTGCTCTCCAGTTGATCACCCAAGATGACCCCCAGGATCAGGGGGGCCAGAGGGAAATCCGCCTTCACCATCGCGTAGCCCAACACTCCGAAAAGGGCAAAGGTCCAGACGTTCTCGATGATATTGTTCAGGGCGTAGGAGCCCACGACGCAAAGCACCAGGATAACAGGGGAGAGGATGTGGAGGGGCAGACCCACGATCCGCATGGCGTAGCGGAGCCCGAGCCACTCGTAGCAAAGCGACAGGGCGTGCGAGACGAAGTAGGCGGCGAACATCCCGTACGCCACGGAGGCATGGTTGGTGACGAAGAAGGGCCCGGGCTGGATGCCGTGGATAATGAGGGCGCCCAGCATGACGGCGGTGACCGCGTCTCCGGGAATGCCGAAGGCCATCATGGTGATGAGCGAGCCGCCGACGTTGGCGTTGTTGGAAGACTCGCTGGCGATGATGCCGTCCGGAATGCCGGTTCCGAACTTCTCGGGGTGGGGAGAGGCCTTCTTGGCCTGGTCGTAGGCCAGGATGTTCGCGGCGCTCCCGCCCACGGCCGGCAGGATGCCGATCCACAGGCCGATGAGGGTGGAGCGGAGGAGATTGATCGGCTGCCCCAGGATCTCGCGGATGATGGCGCGATGCGAGACCCGGAGGCTGCTGGGTTGATCCAGTCGCTCCTGTGCGTGGGGCGTCCCCGCCTTCTCGACGTCGCGCATGATCTGGGAAAGGCCGAACACGCCGATGAGGATGGGGAGGAACGGGAAGCCGCTCCGCAGGAACTCCCAGCCGAAGGTCAGCCGGGCTACCCCCATGAGCGGGTCGGAGCCGATGGTGGTCACGAGCAGGCCGAACGTGCTGGCGATGAGGCCCTTGACCAGCGAATGCTCCGAGAGGCTGGCCACGATGGACAGGGTCAGCACGAAAAGGGAGAAGTACTCCCACGGGCCAAACTTGACCGCCAGGCCAGCGAGCGTGGTCGCCCCAACGACCAAGGGGACGCCGGCGAGCAGGCCTCCCAGGAAAGAGGACCAGATGCCGAGCCACACGGCGCGTCCCGGTTCTCCCTTGCGGGCCATGGGGAAGCCGTCGAAGGTGGTGGCGATGGCCGAGGGGGTCCCCGGAATGCCGATCAGGCAGGCGGAGACCAGGCCCCCGGACGATCCGCCGACGTACACGCCGATCATCGTGGCCAGCCCCTGCAGCGGGTGCATGCCGAAGGTGAAGGGCAGGGTGAGGATCACGGCCATGGTGATCGTGATCCCCGGGATGGCGCCCCCCACGAGGCCGGCGATGATGCCCATGGACATGGAGAACAGGGTCCTGGGCTCCAGGATGGCGGCAAGCAGCCCGAGGAGAAAGTCCATGGCCTCCCTCAGAAGAGGAGTCCGCGCGGCAGGAAGACGCGCAGGTACCTTTCGAAGAGGAGATAGGTCACGAGTGTCGTCCCGACGGCGATGGCGACCAGCTTTGGAAGCCCCCGCTGCTGGCGCGGGCCCATGATCCAGCCCAGCGCCAGCACGAACAGGAAGGTCGAGGCCAGGTAGCCGATCAGGCTCAGGCCGAGGATGTAGGCGAAGAAGACGAGGAAGCACATCCCGACGGCCCGGTAGTTGGCGGGCTGACCGGTCGCCCCGGCCGCGGGCCGGGCCAGGGCACGGCCCGCGGCCAGATCCTCCAGGATCAGCCAGACGGCCAGCCCGGCCAGGAGCCCCAGGATGACCCGGGGGTAGAAGGCCGGACCGATGGGGAGAAAGGGCTGGGCCGGGATCCCTCCCGTCTGCCAGTACAGCAGCCCGCACAGGGCCAGGAGGCCCAGACCGATCCCCCTGTCACGCCGCACGGGTTCCCCCTACTTTCGCGTGTATCCCAGCGCCGCGGCGAGCACGGCGTTGTCCTTGTCGTTCTTCTGGAGGAACTCCGCGTAGGCCTTCCTGCCCTTGTACTCTACGAAGGTCCCCTGCATCTTCATCGAGTCGGCCACCTTGGGATTCTGCATGGCCTGGCTGCAGGCGCCTTCCAGCTTTGTCAGGATCGACTCCGGCGTGCCCTTGGGTGCCATCAGGCCCCGATTCACGGCGTATTCGATGTCGAAGCCCAGCTCCTTGAAGGTGGGGACGTCCGGGAGGTCCGGCAGGCGCTTTTCGGTGGCGACCGCCAGGATCTTCATGTGTCCCGCCTTCACCTTCTCGATCTGGGTCAAGTTGGTCTCCCCCAGCATCAGGTGCCCGCCCATGAGCGCTGTCATGCGGGGGGCGGTGCCCTCATAGCTCACGTACTTGAATTTCACGCCTGCCGCCTGCGCCAGCATGGCGGGGAAAAAGTGGCTCGTGGAGCCCAGCGTCGCGCCGACCGTGATCTCTTCCGGATGCTGCTTGGCGTAGGCCAGCATGTCCTTCAAGGTGCTCCACGGGGCCATGGTATAGGCCGCCAGCATGGAGGGCGTCTCCGTGCACAGACAGATGGGCTCGAAGTCCTTGTAGCTGATGTTCGACACGCCCGTGTAGAACGTGGTGTGGATGTAGTCGTGGACCGAGTAGAGCGTGTAGCCATCGGGGGCCGCGGCCTTGGCCTCGCGGGCCCCCACCGTCCCCGAGGCACCCGTGATGTTCACGACCACCATGGGCTGCCCGAGCGGTTTCTCCAAGGCGTCGGCAATGACGCGCATGATCGCATCCGTGTCGCCGCCGGCCGCCCACGGCACGATCAGCTTCACGGGCCTGTCCGGGTAGGCCGCGTCAGTCGCACTCGCCCAGAGACCGAGGAGCGCCCACGCAAACACCAGCCAGCCGATCTGTCGGAAGATGCGCGATCGGGTCATCGGAGTTCCTCCTTCGCGTCCGGGAGCCGTTCTGTGCACGCGCCAGCGAAATAGCGGGGGAGCGGGCGAGAATCCGGCAGCAGTCTATCCACGGGAGGCGATCGAAGTCAAGGCGATCCGACGGTGAGACGGTGCAGCGAGCCTGGACGGCCTCCAGGGGAGTTCAGGGCCCCGCATCCGCCGTCCGCGCCGCACCGGCGAGGAATGTGGCGCCGGTCCCCAGTGCCCGGACGTTCGGGGTGATGGAGGCCGGCAAGTCGCCGCGGGGAGTAGCGGTACCCGACTTGGTACGATTGGCCATATGACCTGACTCCTCGGTCTCGCCGGCGGCGCGCAGTTGTGCCCCCAGATCCCGGCGACTCCCGAACCGGCGGCGGTGTGGCGAACGCCGCAGGAGGGGTCGGATCATTTCAGGTGAGGCGAATGCGGCGTGAAGCGCAGAAGGTCGCTCCACCCGTGCAATTCTGCGGCGCAATGCCAAGAAATTCCATTGCAAAGGTCAAAATAAGTCGGTACCCTACTGAACCAGCGGTTAGCCGACTGGAGGTCAAGACATCGGGATGAGTGCGCGGGGTAACCAGGCAACCCGGCCATGATCCAATTCTTCCATGTATACAAGACGTACAGCCGGGACGTCGAGGCCCTTGTCGATATCAATCTGAACATCCGGAAGGGGGAGTTTGTGTTCCTCGCCGGTCCGAGCGGGGCCGGGAAGACGACACTGCTTCGGCTGATCTTCCGCGAGGAGCTGCCCACATCCGGCCAGATCCTGGTCAACGGCAGGAATGTCGTGAAGCTGCCGGGACGGGCCCTGCCGTATCTCCGGAGGAGCATCGGCGTCATCTTCCAGGACTTCAAGCTCCTGCGGGACCGTTCGGTCTTTGAAAACCTGGCGCTGGTGTACCGGGTGCTGGGGATTCCCTCCAGCATCGGGAAGCGCAAGGTGGCCAATGTCCTGAAGCTTGTGGGGCTGAGCCACAAGGCCCAGGTGGTTCCGTACCAGCTGTCGGGCGGTGAGCAGCAGCGGGTGGCGATTGCGCGCGCCCTGATGAGCGACCCCCTGCTCTTGCTCGCGGACGAGCCCACGGGGGACCTGGACGCAGAATTGGCCGCGGACGTCATGCGGCTGCTCGCCGACATTCACACCAAGGGGACGACGGTTGTCGTGGCGACCCACGACCTGCAAGCGGTCCGGGAGGCGGGGCGTCGCATGATCCTCTTGAAGGCGGGACGCATCGTCGAAGATCGGGCCTGACGGCTCCGGACGCCGGAGCAGGGGAGCGGTCTCCCGACCGGCGCCGGTGGCCCTGGAATGTGGAGAAGCCGGAACGTGGAGCGGCTCCGGTACATCCTCCAGGACGCGGTGGTGAGCATCCGGCGCAGCGGGTGGGTCGGTCTCGCCTCCATCGGAACCATCGCCGTGTCCTTCGTCATCGTGGGCATCTTCCTCATCATCACGGGGAATCTCGGGGCCGTGGTGGCCGAGTGGAAGGAGCAGTTTCAGGTGACGGTCTTCCTGGAGGACGGGATCACGGCGGAGCAACTGACCCTGCTCAGAAAGCGCATCCAGGGCGAGCCCGCGGTGAAGGGCGTGACCTACACCTCCAAGGAGGAGGCGCTGCAGAGCTTCAAGCGGGAGCTGCGCGGGAAGGAGTCGCTGCTGGAGGGTCTGGGGGAGAACCCGATCCCGGCCTCCCTCCAGCTCAAGATCCACCAGGACCACCAGACGCCGGAGGCGCTCCGCCAGTTCACGGCCTTCCTGAGCCGGCTGGAGGGAGTGGAGGACGTGATGTACGGCCAGGAGTGGGTGGACCGGTTGAACTCGGCCATCCGGATGCTGCGCCTCCTGGGGCTTTCCGTGGGTCTCGCCCTGGGGATGGCCTCGCTCCTGATCGTGAGCAACACCATCCGCCTGGCGGTGTACGCCCGGACGGAGGAGATCGAGATCATGCGGCTCGTGGGCGCGACCAAGCTGCACATCCGCGCCCCTTTCCTGCTGGGAGGGATGATCCAGGGCGGCGTGGGTGCGGGCCTGGCCCTGGCGCTCCTGTTCGGGGCGTACCGGGCCACGCTCTGGCAGTTGCAGCTCACGCCGGGGCAGATCTTCGGCATCGGGGTGGGGAGCTTTCTGGATCCCCGATGGGCGGGGGCCATGCTGCTCGCCGGCAGCAGCGTCGGGGCATTCGGAAGCCTGATCTCGGTCGGTCGCTTCCTGCGCGCCTGAGAGGGTCGGAGGGATGGGAGTGCCGTCCGAGCCGGGTTGGCGGGTCGCCGGATTGCCTGCCGGCTTGATCTGGGGCACCGCGCTGGGGCTCCTGGCGATCCTGCCCCTGTCTGGTCACGCCCAGGCGGCCGAGCAGAAAAGGCCGCGGACACAGGAGAGCCGGGAGCGCCTCAAGGAGGTCCAGCGGGAACTGGGGCGCGAGCGCCGGCGGGCCAGGGAGGCGGTGCAGAAGGAGGCCTCGCTCTCCAAAGAGCTGGGTCGGCTCGACGAGGACCTCCGGGCAAAGACGAAGCGCCTGCGTGAGCTGGAGGCCACGCTCAAGGAGAGCAGCCAGCGGATCACCAAGCTCTCGCGGGACATCGGCGTGACCGAGGCCAGACTGAACCGCAGCCGGGGCCTGCTCAGACGGAGGCTCCGGGCCATCTACAAGCAGGGGCGCTTCGGCTACGTGCGGATGCTTCTCTCGGCCGACGACTTCTCGAGCGCGGGGCGGCGCCTCAAGTACCTGTCGGCCGTGGCCGCGCAGGATCAGCGCCTGATGCAGAGCTACAGCTCGACGCTGACGGACCTCTCACAGAAGCGGGGCGAGCTGGAGCAGCACAAGGCCCAGGTGGCCGAGGCCACGGAGAAGGCGGCGGCCACCCGGGGCCAGATCGTGGAGGAGCAGCGGAAGCGGCGTATCCTTCTGGCCAGCGTGCGCGAGGAGAAGGCGGGCCATCTGGCCTCCATCAAGGAGCTGGAGCACTCGGCCAAAGACCTGCAAGCCCTGATCGGGAGGCTCCAGAGCGAGGAGGAGCGCCAGCGACGGGCCGGCCGGACGCCGTCGCGGCGCGAGTCATCCAGGGGCGAGACCCCGGGCGGTCGGGTCAAGGAGGAGCTGCCGGACATCCCGGACGACGGCCGCTTCGCGCAGCTCAAGGGGAGGCTCCCCTGGCCGGCCGTCGGCCCGCTGGCGTCGACGTTCGGCCGGCAGGAGCACCCCCGCTTCCACACCGTCACGTTCAACCGGGGGATCGAGATCGAGGCCCCCGAGGGAAAGAACTTCGTGGCGGTGGCGGATGGGGTCGTGATCTACGCCGATTGGTTCAAGGGGTACGGGCGGCTCCTCATCCTCGACCACGGCGGCGGCTACTTCACGCTCTACGCCCATGCCGCCGAGTTCCTGGCCAGGGCGGGAGAGAGCGTCTCGCGGGGGCAGGCCATCGGCCGGGTGGGCGACAGCGGGTCACTGGAGGGCCCGCAGCTTTATTTCGAATTGCGCCACAAGGGGAAGCCGCAAGACCCGGTGGCTTGGCTGCAACCCCGGTAGGTCCCGGTCGGCTGCTCGCGCGATTGCCCGCGAGGTGTGCGGCCGGCGCCAGGTTGAAATTCACCGGTGGGCACGGGAAGACCCCGTTCGGTGGGCTGGCGAGGGTGCTCGCCCGGCGGACGACCACCGCACCGCAGGAGGAGGGCTGTTTCATGCGTCGCGCGCCGCAGGGCGGTCTGTTGAAGGGTACCATCATCGCGGGAACCCTGGTCTTGCTCTTACTCACCGGTGGGGTCCAGCGCGGCACCACGGCGGTCGAGGACACCTACGAGAGACTCAAGGTCTTCACCGAGGTCCTCTCGCTGATCCAGTCCAATTACGTGGACGACGTGAATTCCAAGGAGCTGGTCTACGGGGCGGTCAAGGGGATGCTGGAGACGCTGGATCCCCACAGCTCCTTCATGCCTCCCGAGTCCTTCAAGGAGATGCAGGTCGAGACCCAGGGGAGTTTCGGCGGGCTCGGCATCGAGATCACGGTGAAGGACCGGATGCTCACGGTGGTCACGCCCATCGACGGCACACCGGCCGACCGGGCGGGGATCCATCCCGGGGACCGGATCGTCAAGATCGAAGGCCAGGTGACGAAGGACATGACCCTGATGGACGCGGTCAGAAAGCTCCGCGGACCCAAGGGGTCCAAGGTGACGATCAGCATCCTGCGGGAGGGCTCCGCGGAGCCCATGGACGTTTCCCTGGTCCGGGAGGTGATCGAGGTCAAGAGCATCCGGAGCAAGGAGCTGGGCGACGGCATATACTACGTCCGGATCACCTCCTTCCAGGAGCGCACCGCCAAGGACCTGGAGGATGTGCTGGCGAAGGCCCGGACGGCCGGCACCAATGCCCTGGTCCTGGATCTGCGGAACGACCCCGGTGGCCTCCTGAACCAGGCGGTGGCGGTGAGCGACATGTTCCTGGACAAGGGGCAGCTCATCGTCTACACGCAGGGCCGGCTGAAGAACCAGGACCTCCGCTTCACCGCGGAGCACAGCAACGGGCTGCCCCGGCTGCCCATGGTGGTGCTGGTGAACGGCGGGTCGGCGAGCGCCTCGGAGATCGTGGCGGGCGCCCTCCAGGACTGGAAGCGGGCCGTGATCCTGGGGACCAAGACCTTCGGCAAGGGGTCGGTGCAGACCGTCATCCCGCTGTCGGACGGTTCGGGACTTCGACTGACCACGGCCAAGTACTTCACCCCCAAGGGTCGGTCCATCCACGGCATCGGGATCACGCCGGACATCGTGGTGGAGCAGCCCAGGCCAGAGCTTGCCAAGGCGCCGGCGCCGGCGCCGGCGGAGCAGCAGGCCCGGGAGCAGCAATTGCAGCAGCAGGGGAGGTCCCCGCGCGACCAGAAGATCGGCGAGCAGGAAGGCGAGGGGGTAGAGATCGGCCGTCGGGACGTGGTGGACCTCAAGAAAGATGTGCAGCTCCTGCGCGCCATGGAGATCCTGAAGGCGACGCGCATCCTGGAGAAGAACGGGGCGGAGCCGAAGGGGGAGGCCAAGGCGGCCGGCTGACACCGGCGCATGTCCGGCATGTAGCCCCTCGCGTCGACGTATGGAGTTGATTCTCGGGATTGAGAGTTCCTGCGACGAGACGGCCGCCGCGGTGCTGGAAGACGGCGGGCGTCTGCGCAGCAATGTCATCGCCTCGCAGAACGAGCTGCACGCCCCCTATGGGGGGATCGTTCCCGAGCTCGCGTCCCGCCGCCACCTGGAGGTGATCCTCCCGATCCTGGATCGGGCGCTCCTGGACGCCGGGATCGGCCTGCCGGACGTGACGGCCCTGGCCGTCACGGTGGGACCGGGGCTGGTGGGTTCGCTGCTCGTTGGCGTGTCGGTGGCCAAGGCCCTGGCCTACGCCAGGCGTCTCCCCCTGGTCGGGGTCAATCACCTGGAAGGGCACATCGCGTCGGCCCGCCTGGAATTCCCGAGCCTGGCCCACCCCTTCCTGGCCCTGGTGGTTTCGGGGGGCCACACGCATCTGTATCACGTCCCGGCCGAGTGCGAGTATCGTCTCCTGGGTCGGACGCGGGATGACGCCGCGGGGGAGGCCTTCGACAAGGTTGCCAAGCTGCTGGGGCTGCCGTACCCTGGCGGCCCCGCCATCGAGCGAGAGGCCCGGGGCGGGGATCCCTCCGCCATCCCGTTCCCGCGGGCGATCTTCAGCGATGGGAGCCTGGATTTCAGCTTCAGCGGTCTCAAGACGGCGGTGGCGCATTACCTGAAAGGCCAGGCCGGGAGCGGTCCGGCCCCCGGGAGGCGGGGGCTCGACCCGCAGCTGCTGAGGGACGTGTGCGCGAGCTTTCAGCAGGCGGCCGTGGACATGCTGACCGACCGCGTCGTGCGGGCGGTGCGGGACCTCCGCGTGGACCAGTTGGTGGTGGCGGGGGGCGTCGCCTGCAACGGGGCGCTGCGCCAGGCCCTCAAGGACGAGGCGGAGGCCGAGGGGCTCCAGCTCTGCATGCCCTCTCCGGCACTCTGCACCGACAACGCCGCCATGATCGCCGCGGCCGGGCACGTGCGCCTGCGGCGCGGCGAGCTGGCCGCCCGGGACCTCAACGCCGTGGCGAACCTGCCGCTGGCGTGACCACGGACCGCAGAGGTTCGAGTGCCTGAATGCTGAGGAGATTGGCATTCCCTATTGTTGTCACCCCGGCAGCAAATCCCCCCCAACCCCCCTTTATCAAAGGGGGGCAAGGGGGGATTTCACCGGAATGACGCCAGATCGAGGCATTGTGAAGTGTCCGACGTGACCGCGTCCACCCAGGCGCGAACCATCCTGACCTACGGCAATCCCATCCTGCGGCAGCCGGCCCGTCCGGTCCTCGCCATCGACGGGAAGCTGCAGCAGCTCATCGACGAGATGGTGGAGACCATGTACGCCGCCCCGGGGGTCGGCCTGGCAGCCAACCAGGTCGGGAGTCTCCAGCGGGTCTTCGTGGCGAACCCGTCCGAGGATCACGACCCGGAGAAGCTCCTGGTCCTGATCAACCCCGAGCTGGTGGGGGCCGAGGGGGAGATCCTTGCCGAGGAGGGGTGCCTGTCCATCCCGGACTTCCGCGAGGAGGTCCGGCGGGCCCGGCGGGTCCTCCTCCGCGGGCTGGATCGGAACGAGCGACCCGTCGAGATCGAGGGTGAGGACCTGCTGGCCCGCGTCCTCCAGCACGAGCTGGACCACCTGAACGGCATCCTCTTCGTGGACCGCTTGAGCCCCGCCAAGCGCGACATCCTGCTCCGCAAGCTCAGGAAAACCTTCCTGTCCCGCTGAGTCCCGGCGCTTCTTCGCTTTCCTCAGAATCCAGTTATCGACTGGTAGCCACTCGATTACTCCACGCTGGTCCTTCTGAATGCTGAATACGCAAACAAATGCTGATTCAGCATTTATCCCATATTGAGGCGACATGCGGCACCTCTCTGGAGAGGTGCCCTTGTTTTCCAGGCTGCTTAGGTTTTGCATTCTCTCGCTGTTGTTCTTTGGGCGGCAGTCCGATCAGTGGGATTACGACGCCGAGGCGAGAAGATCCACCTACTCGAAGCTGAGCAGGGCCAGCCGTTCACCGAGGCCCGGCGGAATCCCCTGCGGGCCGGTGGTACCGTCAAGCGGCGATGCCAAGAGCATAGTGCCTCGCAGTTCGTCAAGATAGCCTGACCCTTCAGGCGTCAGAAAAGCCTTCGATCTAGCACCCAACTCCCCCCAATAATGCGGTTGACGTTATCCTTCGAACTGCATAGGATGCAGATTGTTACCGCCAGCCTCATCGCTATTGATGAATCGGAGGGCTCTTCATGGACCCGCTGAAGAAACTCCAGGAGTTGATGCGGGAGCTATTTCAGCTAGAGTTTGCCGACCTGGACTTCGGCCTGTATCGCCTGCTGCATCTGAAGCGTCACGAGATCGAGGCGTTCCTGACCGAACAGCTTCCCCGGCGTGTCGTAGAGGTATTCAAGGGAATGGCCAGCGAAGAGCGCTCGGCTCTGGAGGAGGGGGTCTCCGAGCTGGCCGGACGCATCCGAGCCGATATCGCACTCGACGCCCTCTTGGAGAGTGGGGAGCCAAACGTAGAGCATCCAGGCTTCAAGGCGAAGTTCGGCCAGGATCTTCTCGCCGCCTACGAGGCGAAGCGGCGGCAACTGCTCTCGGTGCAGGTGGGCGAGGCACAGAAGGCCGAGGTGTTCAATCACCTTTACGCATTCTTTTCCCGGTACTACGAAGCGGGGGACTTCATTCCCCGAAGACGATATGGCGCGCAGGAGGCCTACGCGGTCCCCTACAACGGGGAGGAAACCTTCTTCCATTGGGCCAACAAGGACCAGCACTACGTCAAGACGGCCGAGGCATTCAGAGACTACGTCTTTGTCGTTGAGGTCCTTGGTGGGCCGTACCGAGTGCGCTTCGTTTTGACACATGCCACTCTTCCGCCAGGTAACACAAAGGGGGATACACGATACTTCTTCCCCATCTCCGAGGAGGTTGGCTGGGTGAAAGAATCGAAGGTGCTCCGCATTCCCTTCCACTATCGGCTGCCCACGGAGAAGGAGGTCGAAAGGTTCGGAAGGAACAGCAAGCTCCAAGACGGTGTCCTGCTCGATGCTCTCCCGCGGCTGCTCAAGGCCATTTCGGACGCCACGCTTCGCTCGGCCCTTTCGGAGATAGTAGAACAGAGAGAAGATCAGGAGGTCTCCCTGCTCCTGAAACGCCTTCGCCATTTCACCCGCCGGAATACCACGGACTACTTCATCCACAAGGATCTTGAAGGCTTCCTCAAACGGGAGCTGGAATTCTACCTGAAGGACCAAGTCCTGCACTTCGATGACCTCGATGGGGACCTGGAGTCGAAGCGACGCACGCTCCGCGTGATCCGAGAACTGGCGGAGGACATCATTCGCTTCTTGGCGCAAGTGCAGGCGGTTGAGAAGCGGCTGTTCGAGAAGCGGAAATTTGTACTTCGCACCGACTACCTCGTGCCGATCAAGGAGGTACCACGAAAGCTGCGGCCCGAAATTCTTGCCAGTAAAGCTCAGATCGAAGCCTGGAAATCGCTGTTCGCTCTCGAGCCAAGAAAGGATCTCTTCAACCAGAAGGGGAAGGTCAACGAGCGTTTCTTGGAAGAGCACCCCACGCTGGTGGTGAACACGGCGCACTTCCCACCTGAGTTCAAAGATCAGATCTTGGCCGGTTTTGAAAATCTCGACGAGGCCACAGACGGCCTCCTTATCGATTCCGAGAACTACCAGGCGCTGCGATTCCTCGAAAACAAGTACGCGGGAAAGGTGCAATTCATCTACATTGATCCCCCGTACAACACTGGCTCCGACGACTTTGTCTATAAGGATCGCTATCAACACTCGAGTTGGGCCGCGATGATTCTTGAGAGGATGGAGGAGGCTCGCAAGCTTCTGTAGGAGAAGGGAACGATCTCTGTCAGCATCGATGACACCGAGTGTCAACGACTTTGGCCACTACTGAATGTTGCATTCGGTGATTCTGGCTACTTGGGGAGCTTCGTGTGGAAGCGGCGCAGCTCTTCGGCGATAGGTGACAAACCGCTGTCCCTTGATCATGAGTATGTGCTGCTTTATGGAAAAGATGTCCGCAGGAGCCTACTGTACGGGTTGTCGAAAAGGATTGAGGATTACCCGTTCGAGGATGAGCGAGGCAGGTACGCGAGTACAGACCTTACTGTGGGTATGACGAAGGAGCAGCGCCCGGGCCAATATTTCGCTATTAAGAACCCGCGGACGGGCAAGGTTTACTGGCCTAATCCGCAACGTGTTTGGCGTTTCTTCCCCGATACGATGGCGGCGGTGATAGCCGACAAACTCATCATATGGCCGGATGATGGTGACGGCGGTATGGAACGCCCCAGGTACAAGACTTATTATGACCCAGAAACGTTGAAGGCAAAACCAGTCTCAAGTTGGATTGAATCGACTTCAGCGAACGATGGTGAACTGGAGGGCGAGGCGAATGATTATGCACTTGAGATTCTTGCCTCCGGAATGAATCAGGAGGGTGGCAGGATTGTCGAAGACCTCTTTGGACGAAAGGCTTACGCCTATCCGAAGCCGGTGTCGCTCATAAGGTCCCTCGTGAGAGCCGGAGCAGGACCTGGCCATTTGATTCTGGACTTCTTTGCGGGATCGGGAACGACCGGGCAGGCCACCATAAGCCTCAATCGGGCAGATGGCGGGAATCGGAGCTTCGCATTGGTGGAGACGATCGCCGGTTTTGATTCTGCCCTGTTGCCGCGAATTCAGAAAGTCTTATATAGTCCCGAGTGGAAGGATGGCAAGCCCAAGCGACTGCCCACGAAGGAAGAAGTCGATCGGACTCCTCGGCTGGTGAAGGTGCTCCGTTTGGAGAGCTACGAGGATGCCTTGCACAATCTGGTGACAGAAGACACCGTGAACCGGGAGGCGCCTCGGGCTGCGGCCTACAAAGCAAAGATTGGGCAGGACGGCTACCGCCTTTCGTACTTGGGCCGCCTTCCCCTCGAAGCAAGTGCCAGCATACTCAACCTCGCCAAGCTAGAGCATCCCTTCCGGTACTCCATTGAGGTGCTGACAGAGGAGGGGCCGCGGACCGAGTGCGTGGATCTTGTCGAGACGTTCAATTTCGTGTACGGGCTGCATGCGCAACGGCTCGATGCTTGGGATGATGAAGCCGACAAGCGGTTCTACCGGGCCGTGAAGGCGAGCGACAGGAACGGGCGGCGCGTCTTGGTTCTCTGGCGTGACATGGAGGGCCTGGATCCGGTCGTTGAGCGGCGCTTTCTCGAGGCCAAGCTAAAGACTGAGGGGGCCTTCGACGAGATGCTCATCAACGGTGATACGGCCACGCCGGGATTCAGGTCTCTTGATGGGCTATTCAAACGCCTGCTGGAAGAGGGCGAGTCATGACGGACAGAGCCTCCATCTCGTCGAAAATTCCAATCCCGGAGGAGCGGCTCGCGGAGTTCTGTCGCCGGTGGAAGATCACCGAGCTTTGTCTCTTCGGCTCCGTACTCCGAGAGGATTTCCGGCCGGAGAGCGATGTTGACCTCCTCGTGACATTCGCGCCGGACACCGAGTGGAGATTCGATGACCTCCTGGACATGAAGGAGGAACTGGAAAAACTCTTTGGACGGGCGGTTGACCTCATCGAGCGCCGCCTGGTCGAGGCCAGCGAGAATTACATCCGGCGCAAGCACATCCTCAGTCACCTCGAGCCTCTTTATGTGGCGGGATGAAGCCTGGCTCCTGGACATGCTGGGAGCCTGTCGAAAGGCCATCAGCTATGCCCAAGGACTGGAAGAGGCACGGTTCATCGTTAGCGGGCTCCACCAGGACGCGATCATCCGACAGCTTACAATCCTCGGCGAAGCTACCAAACAGGTCTCCCCGGAGTTCCGAACCGCCCATCCCGACATCCCCTGGCGACGAATCGCCGGCTTCCGCGATATAGCAGTTCACGGCTATTTCCGGCTCGATTTGAACAGGGTCTGGCGGATCGTCCGCGAGGACCTGCCGCAATTGGCTGCGGCCCTGGAACCCCTCGTTCCACCGGAGGACCAAGTCTCGTGAGACTGGAGCAATCCCTCGTCCTCAATCGGTACTGCCACTGGCTTCTTGGTGCCAGGAGCCTTGAAGAGTTGAAGCCAGCGCTCTTCCGCATCGAGGAGGGACCGGGCGCCGATGGGCAGAGTTGGTTCTTTCATGCGCTTGCCGGCTTGAGAGGTCTCCGCCTGTCAGCAGAGAGATTGCGGGAGTACGACAGCCGCGTTGTGGGGTATGAGTCGCGACTGAGGCGAGCGCGTGGCCAATTCGCATTCAAGTACTTCCAGTACCCGGCTCTGATCTATACGGAGATCTACCTCGACCGGTTGACCGACGACCCCAGCGGTTTTGCCAGCGAACTCAATGCGTTCCTTGGTGAGCTGCGAAAAGAAGAGCCCAGCCTGAAGGACTTCGCCGCTTTCGCACCAGAGGACCTGCGGCGACTCGCATTCTTCATGGCCACAGGTTCGGGCAAGACCCTGCTGCTCCACGTCAATCTCTGGCAGATCCTTCACTATCTGAGCCGTGGCAAGCACCCGGAGGCGCTGGCGCTACGAGGCGACGGTCGCCGGCATTTCGACAGCATAATCCTGATCACTCCGAACGAGGGGCTTTCCCGGCAGCACCTGGAGGAGTTCAATCGGAGCGCGATAGATGCGGCGTTGCTTGTTGAGGACCGCACTGGAGGTGGGTTGCTCGGCCCTCGGGTGAAGGTCATCGAGATACACAAGCTGGCCGAGGAACCCTCGCGCGAGGGGGTAAGCGTGGTCCTCGAGGAGTTGGGGAGCGCCAACCTCGTCTTTGTGGACGAAGGGCACAAAGGGACCGGGACGGAGGCGCGGACATGGAAGACCCGGCAGAAGCAGCTCAGCGCGAACGGCTTCTTGTTCGAGTATAGCGCGACGTTTGCGCAGGCCATCGGCGCGTCCAGCCCGCGGGTGAAGGATGAGCTGCTGAGGGAGTATGGCAAGGCCATTATCTTCGACTACTCCTATCGACACTTTTATGACGACGGGTATGGGAAGGACTTCTCTGTCCTCAACCTGGCAAGAGCTCCGGAATCCCATGCCCACGAGTTGCTTCTCGGCGGATTGCTGAGCTATTACCAGCAGCTTCACCTGTTTCGAGAGAGGGGCGATCTGTACCGCCCGTACAATCTGGAGCGGCCGCTCTGGGTCTTTCTTGGGTCAAGTGTGAACGCGGTCTATTCGCGGGAGGGCAGGAAGCGGAGCGACGTGGCTGCGGTGGTGGCCTTCATCAGGCACTTCTTGGCCGACTCGGCGTGGGCTGTAAAGAGCATTCGACGGATTCTCAGAGGGGAGAGCGGTTTCGCAGATCAGGAAACGCACCAGGACCTGTTCGCTGAACGGCTGTCGCATCTCAAGGGGGTGGACGCGGAAGGGCTGTACAAGCAGATTGCCGAAGAGGTCTTCCGCGGGCGGGGAGGTCTGGAGGTCTGGGAGCTGAAAGGCGCGGAAGGAGAGCTGGCCCTGCGGGTCTCGGCACCAGCGGGGAAGGAGAATCCGTATTTCGGAGTCATCAACATTGGGGATGTGTCGGCATTCAAGAAGCACTTGCTGGACAATCTCGGCCTGGAGGTTCGGGAGGATCGATTCAGGTCCTCGCTATTCGCCGAGGTCAATGCGCCGCTGTCCTGCATGTCCCTGTTGATCGGCTCCAAGAAGTTCATCGAGGGCTGGTCAAGCTGGCGGGTTTCCTCCATGGGACTGCTCAATATGGGGAAGGGGGAGGGGCCGCAGGTCATTCAGCTTTTCGGACGCGGCGTGCGATTGAAGGGCAAGAAGTGGACGCTCAAGAGAAGTCACGCTCTTCCAGAGGAGGCGCCCCATCCCAACGGCATCGAGGAGCTTGAGACCTTGTTCATCTTCGGATGGAACGCGGACTACGTCCAGGCCTTCCGGGAGATGATCGAGCGAGAGGAGATTCCACGGGAGGTCCGCGTTCCCGTTCGAACGCTCTTCGATCCGTGGCCGAGGCTGCCGGTTCCACGCCCGGCAAAGGGCTACAGCGTGCAGTCGGAGACCTGGAGGCTGTCCGCTGAGGCTCTCAACCTCGTCTTGGATTTGACTCCTCGTGTTGCCGGCCTCCGAGGAAGGGAGGAGGTGACCGGCGGTATGGGGGAACGACGGCGGGTCGATTTCACTGATTCGATGAATGCCGCGATCTTGGACACGGATGAGTTATTCGCGGAATTGACGGACTATAAGGCGTCTCGAGGATACGGCAACCTCCTCGTCCCGAAGGACAGTCTCATACCGATACTCCGGAAGAGTAGCGTATATGTGTCCGAGCGCCATTTGGATGACCCATCGTTGATCCAGGAGAGCGCGCTCCGGGTCTTGAAGGCCTACATGGAACGCTTCGTGGCCTATAAGGAAAGGGAAGCAGAGGCGCGACACCTGGAGCCTGCTTGGCTGCCGGCTGTGCATGAGAGCATTCCCAGATATTACACCGTGCGTGTGTCTTCCGAGGATCTGCTAAAGCAGCTCCTTGGACTCCTGGAAAGGCCAACCGAGCTTTACGCTGTCGGAGGCAAGCCTCTTCCCCGGCTACACGTCGAGCGCCACCTGTTCACACCCCTCCTGCTCGATCCTGCGGAGCACGGTCTGCCGGAGATGTCGGTTAGCCCTCTTGGGCTGGGACAGGGAGAGGAGGACCTCGCCACAGCGCTCGGGGCGTTCTGGAAAGCGCACTGGAACACGGAGCCGTTCCGGCGCTACGAGGTTTTCCTCATGCGGAACGCGCCACGGGTGGGTGTGGGGTTCTTTCAGAGAAGTGGATTCTACCCGGACTTCATTCTCTGGATTCGGGACAAAAGGGCGAAGGCCACTCGGATTCGCTTCCTTGAGCCCCACGGCATGCACCACGGCGGACTCAGCGGGAACAGAGAGAAGATCGAGGCGCTAATGGAGTTGGTGGAGATCAGCAGGGAGGCTCTCTTCCGCGACAAGAAGATCACGATGGACGGCTACATCTTGACGCAGAGCAAGCTTGAAGAGATCCCCGGGGCAGATGAGATGGATTGGTCTGCGTTAAAGCGAGACTACCGAGTCTTGCGTCAGGAGGGGGATTACTTCGCGGAGGTGTTAACGACAGAGTGAACAGGGCAGGCCGCGGGGGGTGACCCCGTGGCCTGGGTGACAGAGCTACTTGGTTTTCTGCAGCTCGGTCTTGAGGGCGCCGGGCTCCATGATCACCTGGATGAAGGCCTTGGCCCGCAGGGCGGCGAGCCATTCCTTGCGCTTGACCTCGAACTTCTCCTGAAAGACCTCGTCTCGGATTGACTCCCGAACCTCGGCAAAGGGGGCCACCGTCTCCGTGCGCACGCGCTCCACCTTGATGATGTTCCACCCGGCGGGCGTCCGGATGAGCTCGCTCACCCCGCCGACCGGCAGGCCGAAGGCCGCCGCCTCGATTTCGGGCGCCAGGTCGCCCCGGTGGATGGCCCCCAGCTCGCCGCCCTTGTCCTTGGTGGGGCTGTCGGAATATTGCTCCGCCATCTTGGAGAAGTCGGCCCCGGCCTTGAGCCTGGCCAGGACCTCCTCGGCGCGGGCCTTGGCAGCGGCCCCGTCCGACCCCGGCGGCACCGCCACGAGGATATGACGGATCTCCGCCTCCGGGATGCGCGGGTACTTGTCCGGATGGTCCTGGTAGTACTGCGTGAGCTCGTCTTCCCGGATGATGATGGCCGAGCGAATCTGTCGGGCCAGCGTGCGGCTGATGGCCAGCCGCTCCTCCACGGTCCGGCGGACCTGCTCGTAGGTCATCCCCTCCGCCCGCAGCAGGGCCCGGAACTGGGCGTCGTCGGTGGCGTTGTTGTTCTTCTTCAGCTCCTCGATGGCGCCCGTGACCTCGGCCGAGGAGGGCATCATCCCCTCCTTCTTCGCCACCTGGACGGCGAGCCGGCGCTCGATGAGGTCATCCATCAAGCGCTTCTCCGCCTCCTCTACGCGGCGGTCCCGCTCCGGGCCGACGAAGTCCTTGAAGATCTTCCGGATCACCGGCTGCCCTTCCTCCTGAATCTCGCTGAGCGTGAGCGCCTCGTCGTTGACCACGGCCACGACGCGGTCCAGCACCATGCCCGTGGGCTCTGAGGGTGGGGTCGGCGACTGCGCCATGGCGGGGGCGGCCGCGAGGAATCCGGCCAGCCCGAGCCCGACGATCCGCGTGCACCTGCTCACGACTTGCCTCCGTTCTTGGCATCCCCCGTCCCCGTGCCGGGAGCGCCCGGTACGGGGACGGGGGGGCTGCCGACCGGGAGCAAGGACTCGTCCCGGGTGATCTTGGCGGCCCCCTCCAGATCCTTGATCCACTGGGTGAAGCGCTGGTTCTGGCGCTCGTCGAGCAGCCGCCGCTGGAGCTGGGCCTTCACCTGCTCCAGGGCCTGGGGTTCCCCCTTCTTCCGATCCACGAGCTTGATGAGGTGATAGCCGAAGGGGGTCTTCACGATGCCGCTCACCTCACCCGGCTTCAGGGCGAAGGCGGCCCTGGCGAACTCCGGGACCATCTGCTCCTGCGAGAAGTAATCCAGGTCGCCCCCCTTGGCCGCCGTGCCCGAGTCCCTGGAGAGGGTCTTGGCCAGCTCCTCGAATGACTCGTTCTTGGCCAGCCGCTCCTGGACCTGCTTTGCCTCCTCCTCGGTCTGCACCAGGATGTGCCGGGCCCGCACCTTGTCACCCGAAAACTCCTCCGGGTGAGCCGAATAGTACTCCTGGACGTCCTTGTCCTCGACCTTGATCTTGGATCCGATCTCCTCCTGCAGGAGGGCGCGGATCATCAGCTCCCGGCGGAGGGACATGACCTGGTCCGTCACCTCGGGCTTGTCGCCGAGCTTCCGCTTCTCCGCCTCCTGCAGCAGGAGCTCCCTCCGGAGCATCCGGTCCACGAGCTGCTTCTGGCCCTCCTTGCTCGCCAGGAAGGGGCCGAGCTGCTGCGGAGCCCGCCGGACTTCCTGGCTGATCTCCTTCTCCACGTCCGCCGCGGTGAAGGCCTTGTCGTTGACCTTCAGGACCGCCGGGCCCTGCGCCTTGGCGTCGCCCCCGCTCCTCCCGCACGCGACCGCCGCGAACAGCACCCCGGCCGCCACGGCCGCCCCCCGCAACAGCACCGTCATGTTCTTCACACTCGGCTCCTTCCCACACTCTTCAGAGTGATGAGGGCGCGCTCCCTCCGGCAGGCCACCTCCCCGGAAGCGCTCATGCTGCCTTCACCCGTCAGCGATCAGCGGCAGTCCGCGCATGAATACACGGGAATCGGAACCCTGGTGTGTCGATCCAAGATCGAGGGCTGAGGGCTGAGGGTTGAACGACCCCCTCGCCCCGGGCGCGGAGGTCACCGGACCGTAACACCCGTTTGGAGCCTTTGCAAGAGTTTTCTCGCGGCCTCGATCCGCGCCTCGGGGGTGGGGGCGTCGGTCCGGTATTCCAGCGTGTCCTCGGGCAGATACTTCAGTCGGCCCCGCTCCGACCGGAGGAGCGACAGGATCGTCTCCGGGCTCACCGGGGGGGATGGGGCGAAGGTCACCCGGATGGCCTCGCGCCTGGCATCGATCTCGCGGATCCTGAGCGCGCGCGCCTGGATCTTGAGCTCCATGACCCGGAGCAGCCGCTCCACTTCCCCGGGCGCGGGGCCGAATCGGTCGGCCAGCTCCTCGGCGAAGGCCGGGAGCCGCTCGGTCTCGGTCACGGCGGCGAGCCGCTTGTAGAGGTTCAGCCGCACGCTGGCGTCGGGGACGTAGGCCTCGGGGATGAAGCCTTCGATCTGCAGGCGGATGGTCGGGTCCACCACGCTCTCCACCGGCTGCCCCTTCAGCTCGCGGACGGTCTCCTGGATGAGCTGGGTGTACAGGTCGAAGCCCACCGCGGCGATGTGCCCCGACTGCTCCGCTCCCAGGAGGTTGCCGGCCCCACGGATCTCCAGGTCCCGCGAGGCGATCTTGAAGCCGGAGCCCAGCTCGGTCAGCTCGGCGATGACCTGCAGGCGCTTGCGCGCCACCTCGGTCATCCCGCCCTCGGCGGGGACCAGGAGGTAGGCGTAGGCCCGGTACTTGTCCCGCCCCACCCGCCCCCGGAGCTGATAGAGCTGGGCCAGCCCCAGGGTGTCCGCACGGTCGATGATGATGGTGTTGGCGGAGGGAACGTCCAGGCCGGACTCGATGATGGTGGTGCACAGGAGAACGTCCACCTTCTTCAGGTAGAAGTCCACCATCACCTTCTCCAGGGCCGCCTCGCCCTGCTGGCCGTGGGCCACGGCGATCCGCGCCTCGGGCACGAGCTGCTTGAGACGGCGGGCCACGGCGTGGATGCTCTCCACCCGGTTGTGGACGAAGAACACCTGGCCGCCGCGCGCGATCTCCCGCTGGATGGCCTCGGTGATGACCTGGGGGTCGTAGGGCGTGACATAGGTCCGGATGGCCAGTCTTTCCTCGGGTGGCGTCTCGATGGTGCTCACGTCCCGGACCCCCAGCATGGTCATGTGCAGGGTCCGCGGGATGGGCGTGGCCGTGAGAGTGAGGACGTCCACCTCACGCCGCAACTGCTTGAGGGCCTCCTTGGCCGCCACGCCAAAGCGCTGCTCCTCGTCCACGACGAGCAGGCCCAGGGCCGCGAACTTCACGTCCTTCTGGAGCAGCCGGTGGGTCCCGATGACGATGTCCACGCTCCCCTCGGCCAGGTCCCGCAGGGCCTGCCGCTGCTCCGCGGGTGGTCGGAAGCGGGAGAGCATCTCCACCTTCACCGGGAAGTTGGCGAAGCGGGCGCTGAAGGTCTGGTGGTGCTGGAAGGCCAGGACCGTGGTGGGGACCAGGACGGCGACCTGCTTGCCGTCCATGACCGCCTTGAAGGCCGCGCGCAGCGCCACCTCGGTCTTGCCGTAGCCCACGTCGCCGCAGACCAGCCGGTCCATGGGTCGCGGGGCCTCCAGATCCCGGGTCACGTCCCGGATGGCCTGAAGCTGGTCGGGGGTCTCCTCGTAGGGGAAAGCCGCCTCGAACTCCTTCTGCCAGGGGGCGTCAGGGGCGAAGGGGTGGCCCGGCAGGATCTGGCGGGCGGCGTAGAGCTTGAGGAGTTCCTCGGCCATCTCGCGAACGCTGGCACGGACCCGCTCCTTGGCCTTCGCCCAGGACGTCCCGCCCAGCCGATCCAGGGCGGGCCGGACGCCGGCCGAGTCCCCGGCGACGTAGCGCTGGACGAGGTGGAGCTTGCCCACCGGGACATACAGGGTGTCGGTCCCGGCGTACTGCAGGTGAAGGAAGTCACCCGCCTGCCCGCCCGCGGCGATCTGCTGCAGACCGAGGTAGCGGGCGATGCCGTGGTCCACGTGGACCACGTAGTCCTCGACCTTCAGGTCCTCGAAGGAGGTGAAGGGCAGGGCCTCCTTCGGGTGGGCGCGCCGCCGCGGCAGGGCCCGGGCGCCGAAGATCTCCGCCTCGGTGATGATCGTGACGCCGGCCGGCGCCAGCCGGAATCCCGCCGAGAGGTTCCCCGTCCAGAGGGCGATCCCGCCCGGCTCGGGCAGCTCCCTCCCGAGACGGGCCCCCAGGTCGTGGTCCCGCAGGATCTCCTGCATGCGCTGCCCCTGAGCGTCGCTTCGCGCCACCAGGATGATGCGCTCGCCCCGGCGCCGCGCCGCGTCCAGGCCCTCCAGGAAGGCGGCGATGCGACCCTGGTAGCCTTCGACGCTGGCGGTGGGGATGCCGCGCTGGGGACGCGTCCGGGTCTCGGCCCCGCCGGGCGGGGGTGCAAAGGACTCCAGGGCGATCCCGGGCCGGGCGCGGGCCGCCTCCTGGAATTCCGACCAGGTCAGCCAGCGGTCGGCCGGCGTGGGGAACAGGGGGGCCAGATCGGGCTCTCGGCTCGTCTCGGCCTCTGCCTCCTCGAGAAGGGCGCGGGCACGGTCGGCCAGGGCCGCGGGCTCGTCCCAGACGATAAGCGTGTTGGCCGGGAGGTGGGCGTGGAGCGTGGCGAGGTCCGGGACGAAGTAGGGGAGGAAGGCGTCCCATTCCGGGATGGGGCGGCGCTGTTCCAGGGCCTCCGCCAGGGCCGCGGGGAGCGGGACGCCGTGCCGCCGGGCGGCGCTTCTCAGGCGCATGGCGGCCCGCGTCACCGCCTCCTGGCTCATGGGAACCTCGGCGAGGGGCAGGATCGTCGCCTGGGGGAGGGGACCCAGGGACCGCTGGGTCTCGGCGTCGAACTGCCGCAGCGAATCCACCTGGTCGCCGAAGAACTCGATGCGCACCGGATGGGCGAGCTGCGGGGGGGAGCAGTCCACGATCCCGCCGCGGACCGCGAACTCCCCGGGCTCCGTCACCTGGCCGACGGCCCGATAGCCGCCCTCCGTCAGGACGCGCAGCAACTCGTCGCGGGGGACGATCCGCTGCGGGTAGAGGCAGAGCGCGGACGCCGCGAGGGCCGGCGGCGCGATCGTGCGGGGCAGGGCCGCCGCCACCGAGGCGACAAGGACGGAGGCCTGTCCCGTCTGGAGGCGGTGCAGGGCCAGGACCCGGCCGGCCCGCGCCTCCGGATCGGCCTCGCGCTCGGGCAGCAGGGCCACGCTGTCCCCGAGGAAGAACCCCAGGTCGGCCGCCAGGGTCGCCGCCACCTCATCGCTCCTGCACACAACCAGGAGCGTCCGGCCGGTCCCCGTCTGACAGGCGGCCAGGGTCAGGGCGCGGGCAGGCCCGTGCACGCCGTGGAGGAGGACCGAGTCCGGCGCCTCCAGCCGATCGAAGAGGTCTGCCAGCGCGAATTCGCGCCACAGGAGGTGCGCGAGCGTCGGGTGAGAATCAGGCATGGGCCACCACGAAGGCGCAGGCCGGCAGCTCGGACGACTCCCGGCGGATGATCGAATCGCCGGTCAGTCGAGGGAAGCCGCGGCCGCGATGCGGCGGATGAGGGCCGAGGTGGATACTCCCTCCACGTACGGCAAGCTCCGGGCCGTCCCACCGACGGACCGGACGAAGTCGGCGCCCACGATCTGGTCCACGGGCCAGTCCCCCCCCTTGACCAGGACATCCGGTCGCACGGCCCGGATGACCCGGGCCGGGTCGAGCTCGTCGAAGACCAGCACGAGATCCACGGCCGCCAGGGCGGCGAGCACCTCGGCGCGCTCCGCCTGGGGGACCACGGGGCGGCTCTTGCCCTTGAGCTGCCGGACGGAGGCGTCGCTGTTCACCGCCACGACCAGGAGGTCCCCCAGGGACCGGGCCTGTTCCAGGTACCGGATGTGACCCCGGTGCAAGAGGTCGAAGCAGCCGTTGGTGAAGACCACCCGCCGGCCCGCCGCCTGCGCCCGTCGCACGGCCCGGACCGCTGCAGCCAGGGACTTGACCTTTCGAGCGGCGCGGAGAATAGCCATCGGTCGGAAAACGTGAAACGTGTAACGTCAAATGTTACACGTCATTACGTTTCATCCTCCATTCCCTCGATCAGCGCGGCGGCGAGGAGCGGCACCAGCAGCTCATGGTGACCGGTGAGGGCATAGCCCTTCCCGCCCTGGGCCACGGGGCGGCGTACCACGTTCTGGGTGGGCCGGTAGTGCTGGATGAAGTCCAGGTTCACCGTCACGAAGTCGCGGACGCGGTGCCCCAGGTTGCGGGCCAGCGTCAGCGCCTTCAGGAACACCTCGGGAAGCAGCACCGCCGAGCCGACGTTGAGGTATACCCCGCCGGCGTCCAGATCGGCAACGACGGCGGCCAGGAGGTGGAAATCCCGCTGAGACGCCTCGCCCACGGCCGCGCCGTCGCAGCTTGCGTGCATGTGGACGATGTCGGTCCCGAGCGCCACGTGGACCGTGCACGGCCGGTCGAGCCGGGCGCAGGCCGCGACGATGCTCTGGGACAGAAAGGGAGGATCTAGCTTCAGGAGGCGCTCGCCCAGGGCCCGGCCGAAGCCCAGGCCGCGTCGCACGCCATCCGCGACCGCCTCGTTGATGAGGCGAGCGGTCTCCTCGGCCATGCCGAACTCCCCGTCCGCCATCTGGGCCTCCACGTCCTCCGACGTGAACCCGCCGTACGCCAGCTCGAAATCATGGACGGTCCCCGCCCCGTTCATGGCAACCGCCGTGACCAGGCCCCGTTCCAGCAGGTCCACCAGGATAGGCGAGAGCCCCACCTTGATGACGTGGGCGCCCATCCCCAGGATGATGGGCTTCTCGCGCCTCCGCGCCTGCAGCACGGCGGCCACCACCTGTCGGAAGCTTTGCGCCGCGAGCTGATTCGGCAGGGAATCGAGGTACGCGCGGAAGGTCCCGCCGGCGCGCCAGGCCCGTGCGGCGTCGGCCACGCTCACCTTGCTCGGGCGAGCGGCGAGCGGATAGGTCTTTACCCCTTTGGGGTCGAGCGGGTCGTAGCGTTTTCGCATCAGGGCGTCCCCCGGCGCAGTCGCTGCAGCTGCTCCCCCAGGGTCCGGAGCTTCATCTGCAGGGCGAGTTCCTCCTCCAGGCGGCCCCTGGAGCGGCAGGGCGACTCTCCCAGGGGTTGCTTTCCCCAGAAGAACAGGAAATGCGAGTAGCCCTGGGTGCGAAACCCGGCATCGATCCGGAGGTCGGTCTCATCGCGGCTACTGGGCGAGAGCCTCACCTTCAGCCGGGTCTGCTTGGCCCGGAACGACCGACCCAATCCGGGCTTCCCGCAGTCGCTGTAGCGATCCTGGTTCTCGGTCACGAAGATGGAGGCGGCGTACTCGGGATTGGTAGTCAGCCAGTCGGTCTCGACGATCCCCGCCGTCCGATCCACGGCCTGCAGGGCATAGCCGCGCTCTCCGAGCACGCGGACGACCGCTTCGCACGCCAGATCGAGGCCCACCTCGAGTCTCAGGGTCTCCGTCGATGCCGGCGCCTCCGGCGACAGCGTCCTGCACGACGCCAGCAGAGCCAGGGCGACCAGGACCAGCGCCAGGTGTCCCATCCTCGCCACCGCAGTCCTGCGCAAACCGGGCCGGCGCCCGGACCATGCCCGACGGAGGGGGACTCTAGCACAGCGGCGGGGACGCGTCAAAACCCCCCGCGGGGGCGACGGCGAGTGCCGACAGCGACAGCGATCGGATAGCGCTGTCAGGCTTGACAAGTGGCGTGTGGCTGTTGGGGACGAAGTGCGCCGTGCCCTGGATGCGAGCCCCAACGCCCCGGGGAAAGACGGGGCGGCCGTGACGTGGCCGGAGCCGACCGTACGGAGTTGTGCCGACTTGTTCGCTAGGGGACGCGGCCTGGGATTTTTGCCTTGACGGATGGTTTCTCTTCGAATATCCTACCCACGGTTTGTAACCCCAATCAAGATATGGTGATTGCCTGCCCTTACATGCGGGGCCGGAACGGCCCCGCGCTCACGTCTGTTTGCATCGAATCCCCACGCTTATTCAAACACCCTCGCATGTATATTCGCTGGCTCTCGCCCTGCGTCCCCTGGGCGCGCAGCGGACCGATCCCCCGCCCTCTTTGCCGGAATGGAGGCCGAAGATGAGCGATACGGAGGCGCAGCTTTTTGCTCGGCTCAAGGAGGAGAACCCCGAATTCCGCCGCCTGGCCGAGAAACACCGAGAGTTCGACATCAAGATCGGGGAATTCGACCGCATTTACTATCTCACCAGCGAGCAGGAACGCAAGCGCAAGGAACTCCAGAAATTGAAGCTGAGCATCAAGGACAGGATGTACGCCATCATGCGGCAGTACAAGAATGAGCAGCAGCCCCAGACTGTCCCATCTTGACGCTCAGGGCCGGGCGCAGATGGTGGACATCAGCGCCAAGGATGAAACTCCCCGCGAGGCCGTGGCCCGCGGGTTCGTGGCACTCCGACCAGGCACGTTGCGTTTGATAAACGACCGGGCCCTCCCCAAAGGAGATGTGTTCGCTGCGGCGCGCCTGGCGGGGATCCTGGCGGCCAAGCGAGTTCACGAGTTGATTCCTCTCTGCCATCCCCTCCTGACCACGTCGGCGGAGGTCGCTCTCCGGCCAACCCGCCGGCCTTCCGGCGTCGAGATCGAATCACGGGTCAAGACCACGGGCCGGACCGGGGCCGAGATGGAGGCCCTCACCGCCGTGTCGGTGGCCGCCCTGACGATTTACGATATGTGCAAGGCGGTGGACAAGGGAATGGTCATCGGCCACGTCCGCCTGATGTTCAAGGCTGGTGGACGGAGCGGGACGTACCGGCGGCCCCGGGAGGCGTCCCCCAGGTAGCCCTCAGCTTCCAGCAATCAGCCTTCAGCGAGGAGGAGCGACCCGCGCGGGTGGTTCGACGGGCTCACCACTGGCGGCGTGACCGATCGGATTCAGGACAGACGAGTTCGAGGCTGATCGCGGATGGCTGACCGCTGATGGCTGATCCTTTCCAGACGGCGTTCATTTACTCCGAGCGGTACGGGCAGTTCGACTATGGGCCGGAGCATCCTTTCCGCATCGAGCGTCTGGCGCTCACCTATGACCTCTGCCGAGCCTATGGACTCCTCAGCCTCCCCACCACCCGCCTCGTCGAGGCCCGCGACGCCACGGAAGAGGAGGTGGCGGCCTTCCACCGGCCGGACTACGTGGATGTCCTCCGGGCGGCGGATCGGGGCCAGGCGCCCGCCAGCGTGTGGGATTACGGCCTGGGAACCGGGGACAACCCGATCTTCCCGGGGATGTACGCCTGGTCCCTGCTTACCACGGGGGCATCGCTCCTGGCCATGGAGCTGGTGGATGCCGGCCAGGTGCGCTGCGCCTTCAACATGGCCGGCGGGCTGCACCATGCGGCCGCGGCCCGTGCGGCCGGCTTCTGCTACTTCAACGACGCGGCGGTCATCATCAAGCACCTGGTCCGCCGCGGGCGCCGCGTGGCTTACGTGGATATCGACGCGCACCACGGGGACGGGGTGCAGTTCGGCTTCTACGAGACGGACCAAGTCTTGACGATCTCGATCCACGAGTCGGGCGAGTCGCTCTTCCCCGGCACCGGCTCCGTGGAGGAGGTCGGCCGGGCTCGCGGGATCGGCTACGCGGCGAACGTGCCCTTGCTCCCGGGGAGCGACGACGAGATTTTCCTGTGGGCCTTCGATCAGGTGGTGCCGCCGCTGCTCGCCGCCTTTCGCCCCGACGTGGTGGTGGCCCAACTCGGCATCGACACGCACCAGAGCGATCCGCTGGCTCACCTGGCCCTGACCATGGGCGGCTTCGGCGAGGCGGTGCGGCGGCTGAAGGGGCTGTGCCCGAGATGGGTCGCCCTGGGGGGCGGGGGCTACAATCTGGAGAACGTGCCGCGCGGCTGGACGCTGGCCTGGGCCATCATGAACGACCGCGAGATCCCCGACGAGCTGCCGCCGCCGTTCCTGGAGACCTTTCGACGCATGGGCTTCCGCCCGTCGCGAATCCTGGACGATCCTCATGTCGTGGACCCGTCCGTCCGCGAGCGCGCCTGGCGCTTCACCCGGGAACAGGTCCATCGCCTGCAGAGACTGGTTTTTCCGCACCACGGGATTTGAGCATGTCAGCTTTACCACATCACAGGAGGGTAGCCACGGACACGACCAGGGCGCGGATCGAGGGTGCAGTGTGGGATCGTCTGCCGAGGGAGGAATCCGAATGCCGTTCGAAGACAAGACCTTGACCTGTGTGGATTGCGGCCAGAGCTTTGTTTTTACCGCCGGGGAACAGGAATTCTTCGCCCAGAAGGGGTTTCAGAACGCGCCGAAGCGGTGCAAGAACTGCAAGGCCGCGAAACGCACCGGCGACCGGCCCGGCGCCGGCGGGGCCGGTGCGCGAGAGTTGTTCGAGGTCACGTGTTCCGCCTGCGGACAGAAGACCACGGTCCCGTTCAAGCCCACGTCGGACCGTCCGGTCTATTGTCGCACGTGCTTCCAATTGCGGCGCGGGGTGGGGGTGTAGTCTCGCCGGCCGCCTCCCCGCCGTTTTTCCCGGGCCAGGTACCCCCTCGCCATCGGTCGAAGGGGGCCCTGGCCCGGTTTGTTTTCTCTTCCGCATGAGAGAACCCTGGCCGGGCGAAAGGCATTGAACCCCCCACAGGGCATGTGCTACAAGGTACAGAGTACAGCCACCAGCCAATAGCCGTCAGCCAGGTCCTGTCTTCGAACCACGAGCCAATGGCTGACGGCCAACGGCTGCCTGCGAGACGTGTATGGGCGAGGCGATCGGGCCCGATGTGGGGGCCCTCCTGCGAAACATCCCGGCGGTGGACGAGCTGCTGGCCACCCCGACGGTCCGGCACCTGCTGACGCTCTACCCGCGTTGGGCCGTGCGCGAGGCCGTGCGCGAGGTGCTGGATGCCTCTCGCCGTCGCTTCCGCCAGGGCGGTCTCTCGCCCGAGGCGGCGGAGGCGCTCCTGCGGCCGGAGGAGATCGCCGGGGCAGTGGCCGGCGTGGCGGAGCGGAAGGCCGGATCGTCCCTGGTGCCCGTGCTCAACGCGACCGGGGTCGTGCTGCACACCAATCTCGGCCGGGCGCCGCTCCCAGTCGCCGCCCTGCGGGCCATCGAGGCGGCCGGCCGCGGCTACAGCAATCTGGAGTTCGATCTGGAGACAGGCAGCCGCGGCTCCCGTCAGGCCCACGTCGAGCAACTGCTCTCGACGCTCACGGGGGCGGAGGCGGGATTCGTGGTGAACAACAACGCCGCCGCCGTCCTCCTGGGGATCAACACGCTGGCCGACGGGAAGGAGGTCGTGATCTCCCGCGGACAGCTCGTGGAGATCGGCGACTCCTTCCGCATCCCGGACGTGATGGTCCGGGCCGGCGGGCGCCTGCGCGAGGTGGGGGCAACCAACCGGACCCATCTGAGGGACTACGAAGAGGCGATCGGCCCGGAGACCGCCCTGATCCTCCAGGTGCACCGGAGCAATTTCCAGCTCCTGGGCTTCACCGCCGACGTGGAGACGGCGGACCTGGTGGCCCTGGCCAGACGTCACGGGGTCCCGGTGATGGAGGATCTGGGCAGCGGGGCCCTGCTGGACCTCTCCTCGCTCAGGCTCCGGCGCGAGCGACTGGCGGCGGACGCCATCCGCGCGGGCGTGGACCTGGTGACCTTCAGCGGGGACAAGCTGCTGGGCGGCCCCCAGGCCGGCATCCTGGTGGGTCGCCGCGACCTGCTCCACCGTCTGCGACGGAACCCGCTGGCGCGGGCCGTGCGGATCGACAAGCTGTGCCTGGCAGCGCTGGAGGCCACGCTCCGCCTCCTCCGCGAACCCGAGCGGGCGATGGCGGAGATCCCGACCCTCAGGATGCTCGGCCTTCCGGCAGCCGCCATCGGGGCGCGGGCCGAGGCCCTGGAGGGAGCCCTCCGCGCCGCGGAGACCGAGGTCGCCTGCACGGTCGAGGAGGCGACATCCGAGGTCGGCGGCGGGGCATTGCCGCTCCAGAGCCTTCCGACGCGTGTGCTGGCGATCCGGCCGCTGGGTGGAAGCGCCATGGACCTGGAGGCCCGCCTCCGGCGAGGGCGACCTCCGGTCCTGGTGCGCATCAAGGAGGATCGGGTTCTCGTGGATCTCCGCACGGTGGATCCCTCGGAGGACGGGGTCCTGCTCCAGGCCCTCCTCCAGGCGCTGGGACCTGCGAGGACAGGAGGCGCGTCGTGATCGCGGACCCCGAGGTCTCGACGGGACGGGGGAATGTGTCCGCGACGGACCTTCTCGGCATGGCCCAGAACCAGAAGACCCCGGTCGAGGTCCTGGAGCAGATCCTGGAGCATCCCGACCTGACGCCCGAGGTGGTCATGGCCCTGCTGCGGCACCCCGCGACACCCGGGGGCGCCATGGCGAAGCTTGCGGAGCGGGCCAGCGGGCGGATCCTGGAGACGCTCCTGGGGACGTTGGAGCGGGTCGGGCGCTGGGTCGCCGCCCTGGAGGCCTTGCTCCGGAACCCGGCCGTTCCCGAGGTGAAGCACCCCACCATCCAGCGCTACCTGGAGACGTCCAAGCGGCGGGAGGCGGAGGGGTCGAAGAAGAAGAACCTCCTGCTCATGCTCAAGGACCTGCCCGTGGGGCAGCGCCTGGCCCTGGCCAAGAAGGGGAACAAGGACGTCCGGATGATCCTGATCAAGGACAGCAACGAGATGGTGGCCCTGGAGGTCGTGAGCTCCTCGCGCATCACGGACGGCGAGATCCTGATGATTGCGACCATGCGGGATGTCTCGGACAAGATCCTCCGCTACATCGCCAACAACCGGAAGTACCGGCAGAACAAACAGATCGTGACGGCCCTGCTGAACAACCCCCGGACACCCGTGGGCGTGTCGCTCGGCCTGGGCATCAGCGGCCTCTCCGACCGGGAACTCGACGAGCTGGCCAAGAACCGGAACATCCCCGGGGCGGTGGCACGCGCCGCGAAGCAGATCCTGGACCGGCGCAAGGCCCCGCCGACCGCGGCGGGGAGCGGGCACTAGGCGATGCCTGGGCTGTTTGTCACTTTCGAGGGCGGCGAGGGCTCGGGAAAGACCACGCAGCTCAAGTCGCTGTTGGCCCAGCTCCGGGCCACGGGCCGGGATGTCCTGGAGACCCGAGACCCTGGAGGGACGCCCATCGGGAAGCAGGTCCGGGAGCTGCTGCTGGATCGGGAGAACACCCGGATGGCGGCAATGGCGGAGCTGTTCCTGTACGAGGCCAGCCGGGCCCAGCTGGTGGACGAGGTGATCCGGCCGGCGCTCCGCGAGGGGCGCATCGTGCTGTGTGACCGGTTCACGGACTCGACGCTGGCCTACCAGGGGCACGGCCGGGGGTTGGACCGGGACCTCATCCTGCGGCTCAACGACCTGGCGACGGGCGGCCTGCGTCCGGACCTCACGCTGCTCCTGGACCTCCCCCCCGAGGTGGGGCTGGCGCGCGCGGAGAAGCGGCTGACCCACCCCAGGTCGCGACGCGACCGCATGGAGGCAGAGCGGCTCAGCTTTCACCAGCGGGTCCGGGAGGGGTACCTGGCCATCGCGGCCGCCGACCCGACGCGGGTCGTCCTGCTGGATGCCTCCTGCGGGATCCTGGAGCTGGGGGCGCTGATCAGCCGGCGCCTCGAGCCCGTGCTGCCGCCCGCCGCGCTCCCGTCGGACTCCGGGGCGCGGGCGGCCGGGTGATCGGATGCCCTTTGGCGAGATGTGCGGGCAGGATCGGGCGGTGGCGCAGCTCCGTCGCGCCTGGGCCGCCGGCCGGCTGCCCCAGGCCTACTGCTTTTCTGGGCCGCCGGGCGTGGGGAAGCGGACCGCGGCCCTGGCCCTGGCGCAGGCCGTCAACTGCCGGGCCCCCCTCTCCGGGGAGGGTGACGAGACCGCCGGGGACGCGTGCGGGGCGTGCCTCCCGTGCCGGAAGATCGCGCGGGGCGAGCATCCGGACGTGGCGGTCGTCCAGCCCGAGGAGAAGACGGTCATCACCATCGAGCAGATCCGGGAGCTGACGGTCCGGGCGAGCCTCCGGGCGTACGAGGGGAAGGTGAAGGTATGGATCCTGGATCCCGCCGACCTGATGCAGGAGCCGGCCGCCAACGCATTCCTCAAGACGCTGGAGGAGCCCCCCGGGGCCTCCCTGTTCGTCCTGGTGACGGCGACGCCCAGCGCGCTGCTGCCGACGATCCGGTCGCGCTGCCAGGGGGTGCGGTTCGACCCGCTGGGGGAGAGCTGCCTGCGGCAGATCCTGCTCCGCCAGGGACGGACGTCCGAGCAGGCGGAGGCCGCGGCCGCCCTGGCGGGCGGGAGCGCCGGGCGCGCCCTCGCCCTGGATGTGGAGGGGGTGCGGGCCCTGCGGGATCGGATCGTGTCCGACGCCTGGGACGCATTGGGCTCGCTCCCGGCGATCCTGGAGCGGGCCGAGCGTCTGTCCCGGGACCGGGCGGGACTGGAGGCGGCGCTGGAGGTCCTGGCGGGGGTCAGCCGGGATGTGGCGCTGGCCAAGGTCGGGGGGAGCGCGGCGGCCCTCCTGCCCCCCGACCGGCGGGCCGCGGCGGAGCGACTGGCGGCGGATCATTCGATGGCCGCGATCCTCACGATGCATGCGGCGCAGGTGGAGGCGCAGCGGGCCCTCGCCCGCAATGCCAACCTGCGCCTGACAGCGGAATCCATGCTCCTCCGGATGCGCGAGGCGATCGGGATGGGGCAGGGGGGATGAGTATGGCTCGCGTGGTCCGCGTGGAATTCGGATGCACGGCCCGGCACCTGTACTGCTCCGAGTCCAACGGCCCCCTCCAGCTCGGCGACATGGTCGTGGTGGAGACCGACTGGGGGGTGGGCATGGGCGAGGTGCGGGCCATCCTGGGGGCTGTCTCGCCGGAGCGGATGAAGGCGTCCGTCCGCCCCGTCCTGCGCAAGGCCACGGCCACCGACCTGTCGCGGCGCGCCGCCTTGACGCAGCGGGAGCGCGAGGCGCGGGACTTCTGCCGCGAGCGCATCCAGGCGAGGAGCCTCCCCATGAAGCTGACGGAGGTGCGGATCGGCCTGGACTCCAGCAAGGCCATGTTCTACTTCACCGCCGACGGCCGGGTGGATTTCCGGGAGCTGGTGAAGGATCTCATCCAGCACCTGCGGACGCGGGTCGAGCTGCGGCAGATCGGGGTGCGCGATGAGGCCAAGGTGCTGGGCAGCGCGGGACAGTGCGGCCGGGCGGTCTGCTGCCGCGCCTTCCTCCCGTCCTTCGCCCCGGTGAGCATCCGGATGGCCAAGGACCAGAACCTGGCCCTGAACCCGACCAAGCTCTCCGGGATGTGCGGGCGGCTCAAGTGCTGCCTGGCCTTCGAGCACCCGCTCTACGCCGAGCTGAAGCGCGGCCTGCCGAAGGTGGGGAGCCGCGTCACCACGTGCCGGGGCACGGGGCAGGTCCAGGGGCTGAACATCCTGGAGCAGACGGTCCTGGTCGGCCTCGAGACGGGCGGGCAGGTCACCCTGAGACCGGTGGAGATCCAGAGCCGCTCCCGCCCCGAGCCGCCCCGTGCACCCGCTGCGGGCCTCCTGCCCGGCGACCGGCCGGCCGGCGCCCACGCGGGGCGGGGCCAGGCGAAGCGGGGCGGGGGTCGCCGGGGGAAATCCCCCGAGCCGGCGAGCGGCGAGCCGAGAGAGCAGGAGAACGGCGACTCCCCGGAGGACGCCCTGTCCCCTGAGGACGAGTAGCGCGTCGCGTGGCCCGGGTGGCACGCGCCCGCTTCCCACACCGAACGGAGTCCGCATGGCGACCGACCGGTTCTACCTCAGCACGCCCATCTACTACGTGAACGCCACGCCGCACCTGGGCCACGCCTACACCACCATCGTGGCGGACACGGTGGCGCGCTACCACCGCCTGGCCGGGCGGCAGGTCTATTTCCTCACCGGCACGGACGAGCACGGGGACAAGATCGCCCAGGCGGCCGCCCGGGCGCAGGAGACCCCCCAGGCCTACGCTGATCGGATCAGCGCCGCCTTCCGCGAGACCTGGCAGCGCATGGGTCTCAGCTTCGACCAGTTCATCCGCACCACCGAGGAGCGGCACAAGTGGGTCGTCGCCGCCATCCTGCAGAAGATCTACGACAGCGGGGACATCTACTTCGGCGAGTACGGCGGCTACTACTGCGTGGGGTGCGAGCGCTTCTACACCGAGAAGGAGATGGTGGACGGCAAGTGCCCCGACCACCAGACGGTGCTCACCTACGTCAAGGAGGAGAACTACTTCTTCCGGATGAGCAAGTACCAGGACTGGCTGATCCGCCACATCCAGGAGCACCCCGACTTCATCCGGCCCGAGCGCTACCGGAACGAGGCGCTGGGGTTTCTCCGCGAGCCGCTGGAGGACCTGTGCATCTCGCGCCCGCGCGCCAGACTGGAGTGGGGCATTCCCATGCCCTTCGACGACCGGTACGTGACCTACGTCTGGTTCGACGCCCTGATCAATTACGTGAGCGCCCTGGGCTACCCGGAGGGCGAGCTGTACCGGACCTTCTGGCCCGTGGCCCAGCACCTGATCGCCAAGGACATCCTCAAGCCCCACGGGATCTACTGGCCGACCATGCTCCAGGCGGCCGGCATCCCGTTGTACCAGCACCTGAACGTCCACGGGTACTGGCTGGTGGACGAGGCCAAGATGTCCAAGAGCCGGGGCCGCACGCTCGCCCCGCTGGAGCTGGCCGGCGAGTACGGCCTGGACGCGCTCCGCTACTTCGTCCTGCGGGAGATGGTCTTCGGCCTGGACGCCAACTTCAGCGAGGAGGGGCTGGTGGGGCGGCTCAACGCCGACCTGGCCAACAACCTGGGCAACCTCCTGCAGCGGACGCTCACCATGGTGGGCCGCTACTTCGAGGGGCGCATCCCGCCGGCGGGGGAGCCGGCGACGGAGGAGGATCGGCTCCTGCGGCAGACGGCAGCCGAGCTGCCGGCCCGGGTGGCGGAGGCCATGGAGACCTTCGCCTTCTCCCGGGCCCTGGAAGCGATCTGGGAGTTCCTGAACCTCGGCAACCGCTACATCGACCAGCAGAAGCCGTGGGAGCTGGCGAAGCGGGACCGCGAGTCCCTGGCCCGGGTGCTGGGCCACATGTGCGAGGTGATGCGGCTGGCAGGCCTCCACCTCGCCCCCTTCCTGCCGGCGACGGCGGAGAAGATCTGGACGCAGCTCGGGATCGGATCCCCCGTGGGGGAGGCCAGGCTCTCGGAGGCCGGCCGCTGGGGCGTCGCCCCTCCCCGACCCATGGCCAAGGGGGAAGCCCTCTTCCCGCGCGTGGAGTTCTCGCTGGCGGAGGGACCGAAGGCGGCGGCGCCGGCCGCGGCCCCCGGGGCAATTCCCGAGATCAGCATCGAGGAGTTCGGGCGGCTGGACCTGCGCGTGGCGCAGGTCCTCGCGGCCCAGGCGGTGCGGGGATCGAAGAAGCTGGTCGAGCTCCGGGTCGCCACCGGCGCGGAGGAGCGGACCATCGTGGCCGGCATCCTCCTCGACTACCCCCCGGCCGAGCTGGTGGGGAAGCAGATCGTCATCGTGGCCAACCTCAAGCCGTCCAAGCTCATGGGAGTGGAGTCGCGGGGGATGCTCCTCGCGACCGCCGGCGCGGACGGCCGCTTGGTCCTGGTGACGCCGGAGCGCCCTGCGGTCCCCGGCTCGAAAGTGAAATGACGGACAGAATTTATTGATCCGCAGATTACGCAGATTACGCAGATTCACATAGAACCACCCCCACCCTGACCCTCCCCCCTTCGAGGAGGGGGAGGGAAGGGGGTCCGTGCAATTCAGGAAATCTGCGTAATCTGCGTAATCTGCGGATAAAATAAAGGGTCTCTTCCGGTTCTGCGGAAGAATGTGGGGGGGAGCATGAGCGAGCCGACGTACTCGGGGGCGGGGGTCAACACGGTCAAGGAGGAGGCGGCGCTGGCCGGCCTGCTCCGGTGGGTGGGGAAGACCCTGGCATTCGGACGGCATCGGCCCGCCCTCGACTTCGGCTACTTCGCCAGCGTCCTGGACCTGGGGAACGGCACGGGGCTGGCCCTGTCCACGGACGGGGTCGGGACCAAGCTCCTCGTCGCGGAGATGCTGGACAAGTACGACACCATCGGCATCGACTGCGTGGCCATGAACGTCAACGACGTGCTCTGCGTGGGGGCCGAGCCCCTCTGCATGCTGGACTACATCGCCGTGCAGGAGGCCGATCCCGGGTTCCTGGAGCAGATCGGCAAGGGGCTGTACGAGGGGGCGCGGCAGGCGAACATCTCCATCCCCGGTGGCGAGATCGCCCAGGTCCGCGAGCTGATCAAGGGCGAGCGGGAGGGCCGCGGCTTCGACCTGGCCGGCGCCTGCGTGGGCCTCGTCCCCATGGATCGGATCATCGTCGGGCAGGCCATCCGGCCCGGAGACGCCGTCCTCGGCCTCCGGAGCAGCGGCATCCACAGCAACGGCCTGACGCTGGCGCGGGAGGTGTTCTTCAAGAAGGCGGGCTATCGGCCCGATCAGCACGTCCCGGAGCTCGGTCGCACGGTCGGCGAGGAGCTGCTCGAGCCGACGCGGATCTACGTGCGCGAGGTCCTCGACCTGCTCCGCGCCGGGCTGGAGGTCAAGGCGCTCTCCCACATCACCAGCGACGGGCTGCTGAACCTCGCCCGGGTGCAGGCGCCGGTGGGCTACGTCCTGGAGTCTCTCCCGGCGCCACAGCCCGTGTTCCGCCTGCTGCAGGCGCTGGGCGGCGTGAGCGACGAGGAGATGCACCAGGTCTATAACATGGGGATCGGTTTCTGCCTGGTGATCGCCCCGGGTGAGGCCGACCGGGCGCTGGCCGCGCTCAGGCAAAGCGGCGTCGAGGCGTTCTACCTGGGCCGGGCGGTCGACGATCCGGAGCGCAAGGTCCGCCTCCCCAACGGGCTGGTGGGGCAGGGCAGCGAGTTCCGGCGCGGCCGCTGAGGCCCCATGGGCACAAGTGGCGCAGGCGGAGCGACCCGAGGGCGTGTCGGAGGGGGAGAAGGAGAGGTCCGATGTTCCTCAACATTGTGGCCGCGGCGGTCACGGTCCTGACCTTCGCGGCCATCGTCCGCAAGGTGGAGGTCCGCCTGGCCCTGCTCACGGGCGGGCTGATCATGGCCCTCCTGTCGATGAACCCCCAGGCCTGGTCCGAGGCCTTCTTCAAGAGCATGACCGTGGCGGGGCTCATCAGCGTGATCTTGCCCGTCATGGGCTTCGCCGCGGTCATGGAGCTGACCGGCTGCAACGCGCACCTGGTGAAGCTCCTGACCGATCCGCTCATCAGGGTGCGGCTGATCCTGATCCCGGGGGCCATGCTGGTCACGTACCTCATCAACACCGCCGTCTCCAGCGCGGCCGGCTGTACGGCGGCGGTGGGCGTGGTGCTCATCCCGGCCATGATGGCGGCCGGCGTTCACCCCGCCATGGCCGCCGCGGCGGTCCTGGCCGGGACCTGGGGCTCGGTGTGGAGTCCCGGCTCGCCCCATCCCGCGGTGATCGCCAAGATCGCCAACGCCTCGGTCATGGATGTGATCCTGGCCCACAAGGTGGCGTCGCTCTCCGCGGCCGGCCTCGTGGCCGTGCTGCTGTTCGCCGAGGCCAAGCTCTTCCGGCAGGACCGGGACTGGACCCCGGAGAAGGCCGGCTCCATTTTCGGCCAGGCCTCGGGCAAGACGCAGCCGTCTCTGGCGCAGGTGAGCGTGCTGCGGGCGCTCATCCCGGTGGTCCCCCTGATCCTCCTCCTGGTGACCGTCCCCCAGTTCGGGATCACCACGAAGTGGATCCCCAAGGGACTGCCTGTCCTGGACGCCATGGTGATCGGGACCGTGCTCGGCATGCTCGTCACCTGGACCGGTCCCACGCAGATCACCAAGACCTTCTTCGACGGGATGGGGCGCGCCTACAGCGGCGTGATCGGGATCATCATCGCGGCCGGGGTGTTCATCGGGGGCCTGGAGGCCGCCGGGGTCATCAAGGCCTTGATCGAGACGCTGAAGACGACCCAGTCCGCCGTGCCGCTCCTGGGGACCTTCGGCCCGATGCTCCTGGCCATCCTGAGCGGCTCGGGGGATGCCGCCACGCTCGCCTTCAACAACGCGGTGACGCCCCACGCGGCCCAGTTCGGGATCCAGGCCGTGGACCTGGGGAACCTGGCGTGGATCGGCGGAGCCCTGGGCCGGAGCATGTCGCCCGTCTCGGCGGCCTGCATCATCGCCGCGGGCTTCGCGGGGATGAGCCCGTTCGAGCTGGCCAAGCGGAACGCCGTCCCGATGATCGTGGCCGCCGTCGCCGTGATGCTGCTGCTGGGGTGAGAGGAAAAATTTCACCGCCGAGAACGCAAAGCTCGCAAAGACCCACCGGCTATTGATTCCCCGTCAGGGGACTACGTCCGGGAAATACCTTTGCGGTCTCTGCGTGCTTTGCGGTTCAATTGATGCACTTGCTCTGAGAGGAGAACGACACCAATGGATATCTCTGCTTTGATGCAAGAGCCGGCGGTCGCCAAGGCGCTGGCCTGGGCGGATGCCCACGCCGCCGAGATCGCCGAGGAAGCGATCCGGATCTGCGAGATCCCGGCGCCGACGTTCGAGGAAGGTGAGCGCGCGAAGTACGTGCGCGGCCGATTCGAGGCCCTGGGCCTCCGGGACGTGACGATCGATGGCGCCGGGAATGTCCGGGGCCGGCGCCCGGGCAAAGGCGGCGGGCCGGGTCTGGCCATGGCCGCCCACCTGGACACGGTCTTCCCGAAGGGAACCGACGTCACGGTGAAGCGGCAGGGGACTCGTCTGGCCGCCCCCGGGATCGGGGACAACAGCGTCGCGATCGCGGGGCTCCTGGGGATGATCGAGGCCCTGAATGCGGCGGATCTCCAGACGCAGGGGGATCTCTACCTCGCCTCCAACACCGGCGAGGAGGGGCTGGGCGACCTCAGGGGGATGAAAGCCTTCATGGCCGACGTGAAGGACCGGGTGGGCGCCGCCATCGCCGTGGAAGGGATGAAGGTCAACCGGCTGATCCACGTGGCCGTGGGCAGCCGGAGATACAAGGTCACCTACACCGCGCGCGGCGGCCACAGTTGGGGGCACTTTGGCTCGCCCAGCGCCATCCACATCCTGGGTCGGGCCATCGCGGAGATCTCCCGGCTGGACGTCCCCAGGGAGCCCAAGACGACGTACAATGTCGGCGTCATCCACGGCGGGACCACGGTCAACACCATCGCCGCCGAGGCGGACATGCTGGTGGACATGCGCTCGGTGGACACGCACGCCCTCACGGCTCTGGAGAAGCGCGTGCTGGCGATCGTGGAGCGGGCGGCCAAGGAGGGCGCCGGGCATGCGAAGCTGGAGATGGTCGGCGATCGGCCGGCCGGCTCGATCCCGGCGGATCACCCCGTGGTGCGAACGTGCCGGGCGGTGCATGAGGCGCTGGGGCTTCGGACCTTCAGCGAGCCGGCCAGCACCGACCACAACGTGCCCCTGGGGATGGGGCTGCCCGGCGTGTGCCTGAGCATCACCGAGGGGGCCAACGAGCACCGGCTGGACGAATATATCGAGACCGGCCAGATCCCGACCGGCGTGAAGAACATCCTGCTCGCAGCCCTGGGGCTGACGAGTGCCGCTGTCTGAAGGCAATGCTGCTGTTCGGAAAATACCGTCTCACGCAGAGACGCAGAGACGCAAAGGTTCGGATCACGATCCGCGCTCGCTCCGAGCCCTTCGACAGGACGGGCATGGCGCAGTAAAGTAGAGCGGCGTTTTCATGGCGCGGGGGTGGGCGAATCCTCCTGTCAACTTTGGCCAAAATCTCCCCTCAGCCTCTGCGCCTCTGCGTCTCCGCGTGAGATCAGTTTCTCCGCGCGGGGTCACAGCGCGGACAACTCTTCGCCCTTCAGGACGCGCACGCCGCCGCCCAGCAGCGCCTGGATCGCCTTGTCCAGCTCGTCGAACCGGAAGATGATGATGGCGTTGTCGCCCGAGCGCTGGACGAAGGCGTACATGTACTCGACGTTGATCCCGGCGGCGTGGAGCACCGCCAGAATCTGCGCCAGGCCGCCGGGCCGGTCCGGGACCTCCACGCCGATGACCTCGGTCTTGGACACCGCGAAGCTGTTCTGCTTCAGCACCTCCTTCGCCCGGTCGGTCTTGTCCACGATCAGGCGCAGGATGCCGAAATCGGCCGTGTCGGCCAATGACAGCGCCCGGATGTTGATGCCCGCCTTGGAGAGGACGCCCGTCACCTCGGCCAGCCGCCCCGACTTGTTCTCCAGGAAGATGGAAATCTGCTCGACCTTCATCGCGGCCCTCCTTTGTCGGCGAGCAAGCGTTCAGCCATCAGCTTTCAGCTCCGGATGACAAACGCGACCATTCGGCACGAATCAGGTCGGCCGTGTCGTCCGAGGCTACCCGCTCGGCGCTCACACCGGTCAGATCCTCCGATTGTCGATCACCCGCTTGGCCTTCCCCTCGCTCCGCTGGATCGTCTTGGGCTCCACCAGCTTCACCTTGCAGGAGACGCCCAGCAGGTCCTTGATGTCGTGCTCGATCCGCTTCGCCAGGGCTTCGAGCCCCTTGATCTCGTCGGTGAAGATGGACTCGTTCACCTCCACCTGGACCTCCAGGACATCGAGGCTCTCCTCGCGGGAGACGATCAACTGGTAGTGCGGCTCCACCCCCTCCACGGCCATGAGCACCGACTCGAGCTGGGACGGGAAGACGTTGACGCCGCGGATGATGAGCATGTCGTCGGTGCGCCCGGAGATGCGCTCCATCCGCAGGAGCGTCCGGCCGCAGGAGCAGGGCGTGGGGTTGAGCCGGGAGATGTCGCGCGTCCGGTAACGGAGGACGGGGAACGCCTCCTTGGTCACGGTGGTGAACACCAGCTCCCCCAGCTCCCCGTGGGGGAGAACCCTGCCGGTCGCGGGGTCGATGATCTCGGGGACGAAGTAGTCCTCGAAGACGTGCAAGCCGCTCTTCTCCTCGATGCACTCGGACGCCACGCCCGGACCGATGACCTCGGAGAGGCCGTAGATGTCCAGGGCGTGGATGTGGAGCTTCCGCTCGATCTCCTTCCGCATGGACTCGGACCAGGGCTCGGCGCCGAAGAGGCCGCACTTGAGCTTGAGCTGCTTGGGGTCCACGCCCTCCTCCACCATCACCTCCGCGATGTTCAGGGCGTAGGATGGGGTGGACAGAAGGATGGTGGAGCCGAAGTCCTTCATGATCAGGATCTGCCGCTTGGTGTTGCCGCCGGACATGGGGATGACGGCGGCGCCGATCTTCTCCGCCCCGTAGTGGGCGCCCAGCCCCCCGGTGAACAGGCCGTAGCCGTAGGCGTTGTGCACCACGTCGCCGCTGGTCGTCCCGCCACAGGATAGCGTCCGGGCCATCAGCTCCGACCAGGTCTCGATGTCCCGGCGCGTGTAGCCGACCACGGTGGGCTTCCCCGTGGTGCCCGAGGAGGCGTGGATCCGGACCACCCGCTCCATGGGGACGGCGAAGAGGCCGAAGGGATAGTTGTCGCGCAGATCGTCCTTGGTGGTGAAGGGGAGGCGCGAGAGGTCCTCCAGCTTCCGGAGGTCCCCCGGCTTGTAGCCGGCCTCCGCCAGCTTGCGCCGGTAGAACGGGACGGTGGCAGAGACCCGGTCCACCATGTCCCGCAGGCGCTTGAGCTGGAGCGCCTCCATCGCCTCGCGTGGCAATGTCTCGAACTCGTCATTCCAGATCATGGGTCCCCTCCGTGGCTGACGACTGACCGCCGACCGCCGACCGCTGTCCTCTGACTTCCGCCTTTCGCTTGCTGCCCCCTGCCCGCTACGCAGGAGTCCATTGAGTCTCTTGCGTCCTTTGAGTCTGTCAAATTCGAAATCCAAAATTCGCCATTCGAAATTCCAGCCTGCCTGCCAGTCCCCTCCCCTTATACCCCCGGAGACCGGCCCATCGTAACCCGCGAACCGCGGCTTGTCAGGTAAACTGTACCTGACGGAGGCGGGGGCGACGGCGATGCCCAGTACGGATCAGGCAATGACCGGTTGTCCTCCCCCCCGTACCTTGTCATTCCCCTTCGGGCCTTCCGATTGACAGGGAGTACCGGTGGGGGAGAATGCAGCCATCCCTCCAGCCGTTCTCTTCATCTCAGCTGGCGACCACGCAGTCCTTCGGAGGCACATATGCGCTCTGCATGCTGCCGCCGTCCCGCCTGCCCCTCGCCGCTCGTCCTGCTCCTGTCACTCCTCCTCCTCGTTGCCGGCCTCGCGGGGGCCGCCCAGGCCACCGAGCAGCCCTTCTTCGGCCCCTGGCAGGTGACCCGCACGGGGGTGCTCACCCAGGCCCAGGCAACCATCGAGGCCCCCCCGACCCTCACGGGTCCGTTCCGGCTCCACCTCCTGAACGGCGACGGAACCGGGGCCCACCAGGTGCTCAGTGCCACCGTCACCCTGAACGGCACGGTGGTGATCTTTCCCTGGGATCTCTACACCCTCGACCTTGACCCCCCGGGCATCGGGGTGCAGCCGGTCCTCAGCCTGGCTCGGCCCGTCGCCCTCCGCGCCCGGAACACCCTCCAGGTCCGTTTCCTCGGCCTCCCCGGGAGCTACCTGGTGCTCTCCGTCTCCGGCACCGTCCCGCCCCCGACCATGCGGAGCCTGGAGCCTCCGACTCTCCCGATCTCCCAAGGCGTGACAGGCAGCCTCACCGCGACCATCAGCGCTGTCCAGGCGACCGACACGTTGATCACCCTGACGAGCAGTGCCCCGGGGATCGCGTCGGTTCCCGCCACCGTCCCCGTCCCCGGGAATCAGACCACGGTGGTCATCCCAGTCACTGCGGTCGCCCCCGGTACCGCCACCATCACCGCAGCCCTGAACGGGAGCACAGTCCAGAGTACAGTGACTGTCTCTCCCAGCGGCCCGACCCTGACTAGCCTCCTCCCGGGTACCCTCCAAATCACCCAGGGGGCCGCCGGGATGCTCACAGTCAGCCTCAGTGCGGTGCAGGCCACGGACACCGTGGTCGCCCTCAGTTCCAGCCATCCCACGAGCGTCGGGCTCCCCCCTGAGGGGACCGTCCCCGTCCCCGCAGGGCAGCTCAGTCAGGCCTTCGCCGTCTTCGGCATCAGTCCGGGCACCGGCACGATCACGGCCACGCTCCACGGGAGTTCGGCCCAGAGCCAGGTGACCGTTGTGATTCCGCTCCCGAGCGTGGTCAGTCTGTTGCCACCGACCATCTCTCTCACAGAGGGGAGCACGGGGACCCTGACCGTCACCCTGAACGCCAGCCAGCCCACGGACACCGAGGTGACGCTCGCCACCCGTGACGCCACCCTCATCGGCCTCCCCCCCACAGGCGGCGTGATCGTGCCAGCCAATACCCTCGCTGCGTCGTTTCAAGTGACCGGTCGCATGCGGGGCCTGGCGACGGTCACGGCGTCCCTCAACGGCAGCACCGCCACCTCGGCCGTCACCATCTCCCCCCCGCCCCCCATGCTCCAGAGCCTCAGCTGTGCCGGCAGCATCACCCAGGGGGCGACGGGGCTCTGCACCCTTGCACTCAATGCGACCCAGCTCGCCGACACCGTGCTGCCGCTGGCCTCGTCTGACGCGGCCGTGGCCACGGTGCCGGCGTCGGTCACCGTGCCGGCCAACACGCTGACCGCCCCGATCGTGGTAACCGGCGTGGCCCCCGGCAATGCCTCGCTCACGGCGGGCCCGCTGAACGGCACAACCCAGAGCGCCAGCCTTCAGGTGGTTCCCCCGCCCCCGACGATCGCGAGCCTGCTCCCGCCCGCGGGGATCCTCGTGGTGGGGGCCACGGCGAGCTTCACGGTGACCCTGAACGCCGCCCAGCTCACGGATACCGTGCTGCCCCTGGCAAGTAATCCGGCGGGGGTCGTGAGCCACCCCGCCACGCTGACTCTCGCGGCCGGGACCCTCCAGGGGACGATCACGGTCACGGGTGTGACCCCGGGGAGCGCTACCTTGACGGCGGGCCCTCTCAACGGCACTTCGGCCCAGAGCACGCTCAGCGTGAACCAGCTCCCGCCCACGGTCACCACGCTGTCTTCCGCCAGCCTGAGCCTGCCCAAAGGGAAGGCGGGGACGCTCACCGTGACCATCGCCCCTACGCAGCCTGAGGCCACGGTGGTGGCCCTGAGCAGCAGCGATCCGACCAGCGTGGAGGTTCCCCCGAGCGTCACCATCCCCGCGGGGGCCAGCACGGCCGAGGTCCCCCTCCTGGCCCGCGCCGTGGGGCGTGCGACGCTCACGGCCGGTCCCCTCAACGGGACGACGCAGCAGGTCGAGGTCACCGTGACCCCGGCGGAGCTGGTCAGCCTGACGATCACCCCGCCAGCCCCCACCGTCGCCCAGGGGCTGACCCAGGCCTTTACGGCCACGGGGACCTACACGGATAGTACGACGGAAGTGATATCCGGAACCGCCACGTGGACGAGCAGTGACGGGACGGTTGCCTCCGTCACCTCCCCTGGGGGTGTCGCCACCGGTGTTGCGCCCGGTCAGGCGACGATCACCGCCACCGTCACGAGCACGATCACGGCCACTGCTTCCCTCACCGTGACCCCGCCGGTCCTGGCGAGTATCGCGATCATCCCACAGAGTCCCACGAAGACCGCCGGGCGGACGCTCCAGTTCGGTGCCATCGGGACCCTGACCGACGGGACAACGCAGGACGTCACCCCGGCGATCACCACCTGGACGAGCAGCGATCCCGCCATCGCCACCATCACGTCGCCAGGCGGCCTCGCCTCCGCCCTCACCCCGGGCACGGTCACCATCACGGCCGGGCATTCCGAGGGCTTCACGGCCGGCACGACGATGACCGTCACCCTGCTGCCGCCGAACCCGATCACCGTGGCCCCGCCGGTGAGTCAGGGCGTGGCCACCACCCTGGCGGCCGCGACCGAGTTCCTCTACGCGGGCTCGGATCCGGTGCAGACGGGCGTGACCCCCGGGGCCATTGAAGCCCAGCGCGCGGCCGTCCTCCGCGGGCGCGTCCTCAGCCGCGATGGCACTCCCCTCTCCGGCGTCACGCTCAGCATCCTCAACCATCCCGAGTACGGCACGACCCTGAGCCGGACCGACGGGCTCTTCGACTTGGCGGTGAACGGGGGGAGCCAGCTCACCGTCCAGTACCGGAAGGCGGGATACCTCCCCGCCCAGCGCCCAGTGACCCCCGCCTGGCAGGACTACGCCTGGCTGCCGGAGGTGGTCCTCGTCCCGTACGACACCCAGGTCACGACGATCGATCTCACCGCCCCAATTCCCATCCAGGTGGCGCGCGGGACGCCCGCCACCGATGCCGACGGCACCCGCCAGGCGACCCTCCTCTTCAGCCAGGGGACGACGGCCACCATACAGCTTCCCGGCGGGGGCACTCAACCCCTCACCACGCTCAGCGTGCGGGCCACCGAGTACACGGTCGGCCCGAACGGCCCGAACGCCATGCCCGCGCCCCTCCCCGCCAACACCGGGTACACCTATGCGGTCGAGCTCAGCGTGGACGAGGCGGTGGCCCAGGGGGTGAAGGTCCACGGGAAGGACGTCCTCTTCAACCGGCCGGTGTACGTGATCGTCGAGAACTTCCTCAACTTCCCCGTGGGCGGCATTGTTCCCGTCGGCTATTACGACAACACCGCCGGCCGCTGGGTCGCCTCGGACAACGGGAGGATCGTCAAGCTCCTGTCCGTCAGCGCCGGCCTGGCGACCCTCGATGTCACCGGGACCGGGGTGCCGGCCGACGCCACGGCCCTCACCACCCTCGGGATCACCGACGCGGAGCGCCAAGCCCTCGCCACCCTCTACGCCCCGGGCCAGAGCCTCTGGCGCGTCCCCGTGCGCCACTTCTCGACCCTCGACTGCAACTGGGGGGCCTTCCCGCCCTGGGACGCGGTGGATCCCACCCCCGACGTGGCCACGGCCGAGACTCCAGTTGACTGTGCCACGCGCCTCTGCGGCTCGGTGATCGAGGCCCAGAACCAGACCCTGGGTGAGGCCGTGCCCCTCGTCGGCACCCCGTTCCAGCTCCACTACCGCAGCGACGGAGCGCGGGGCCGCGACACGGCCCGCAGCCTGAAGCTCCCGCTCAGCGGGGCCACGGTGCCGGCCAGCCTGAAGCGAATCGAGTTGGAGCTGTCGATCGCCGGGCAGCGGGTTGCCCAATCCTTTCCCGCGCTGACGAATCAGACCACCACGTTCACGTGGGATGGGCGGGACGCCTACGGCCGTCCGGTCCAGGGCGGCCAGTTGGCCACGGTCCGGATCGGGTACGTCTACGACGGCGTCTACCAGGCCCCGGTCCAACTGCCGGCGGCCTTCGGCCACAGCAGTGGCGTGGCATTCCTGGGGATGCCCACGCGCCTGGAGATCGTCTCCTGGCAGGAGCAGCAGGTGGTGCTGGGCATCGCCTGGGACGCCCGGGCGGAGGCCCTCGGGGGCTGGACCCTCACGCCGCACCACGTCTACGACTTCGCCAGCCAGACGCTCCACCAGGGGGACGGCACCCGGCGGGGGCCCGCGGGCGTCCGGACCGTCATCCAGACCCTCGCCGGGGGCGGCGAGGTGGGGCAGAGCCGGGACGGGCTCGCGGCCCTCCGGGTGGCCCTGCCGGCCCCCAAAGGCGTCACGGTGGACGGTCAGGGCACGGTCTACTTCTCAGGGGGCGGCGTCTTCAAGGTGACCCCCGACGGCCTCTTCCACACCGTCGTGGGCGGCCCCCAGGGCTTTGGGGGGGACGGCGGGCCCGCCCTCACCGCCCGCCTCTCCTTCCCGGCCGGCCTCGCCCTCGATCCCCAGGGTACCCTCTACATCGCCGACGAGGGGAACAACCGGCTCCGCCAGGTAGACCCGGCCGGGAGCATCACCACGGTGGCCGGGGGCGGGGGCACCCCGGTCTGTGCGGGCCAGGCGGTCCCCGCCCTGAGCGCCCAGATCGGCTCCCCCATCGGTGTGGCCGTGGACGGGCAGGGGAACCTCTTCGTGACCGACACCTACGGCGTCCTCCGGCTCGCGCCGGACGGGATGGTGACCCGGGTGGCGGGCAGTTGCAGCAATAGCGGCTTCAGCGGGGATGGCGGCCCGGCCACCCGCGCGCTCCTCGGCTCGTTCCCGCAAGGGATCGCGGTGGATCGACAGGGCAATCTCTACATCGCCGACCAGCGGAACCACCGCATCCGGAAGGTCGGCCCGGACGGGATCATCAGCACCGTGGCGGGGAGCGGCCCCGCCGGCTTGGGCTATGGCACCTACGCCGGCGACGGGGGCCCGGCCACGAGCGCGCGGCTGAACGAGCCCGCCGGCGTGGCGGTGGACGCCCAGGGCGCCCTGTATATCTACGACATGAAGAACCACCGGATCCGAGAGGTGACTCCCACCGGGAGCATCCGCACCCTGGCGGGGACCGGCACCCAGGGCTTCAGCGGCGACGGGGGCGCCTCGGTCTGGGCCCAGTTGAACCTCACGTCCCTCAGTGCCGGCTCGGGCTGGATTCCGGGGATGGGCCTGGCCGTAGACCCGCGGGGCGCCGTCGTGGTCGCCGACCTCGTCAACGGCCGGCTGCGCCGCATCGAGCGGCCGTTCCCACGGTTCACGGGCGGGCAGTTCCTCATCGCCAGCGCGGACGGAAGCGAGCTGTTCGTCTTCAGCCCGGAAGGCCGGCACCTCCGGACCCTCCAGGCTCTCACGGGGGCCCTCCGCTACCAGTTCGGCGACGAGGCCCAGGGGCGGCTCCTCAGCGTCACCGACGGCGACGGCACCGTGACGACGATCGAGCGGGACGGCGCGGGGCACCCCACCGCCCTCGTGGCGCCGGACGGCCAGCGCACGGAGCTGACCCTCGATCCCAATGGGTACCTCGCGACGATCACCAACCCGGCCGGAGCGGCGGAGCGGTTCACGTACTCGCCCGAGGGGCTGCTGCTGACCTACACCACCCCGCGGAACCACGCGTACCGCTTCGCCTACGACAGCCTCGGCCGCCTCACCCGGCACGAGGACCCGGCCACAGGGTACAAGACCTTCGCCCGGAGCGAGAGCGGGACGAGCTACACGGTCACCCTGACGACCGCCGAGAACCGGGTGAGCAGCTATCTTGTGGACCAGCTCGCCGATGGCAGCACCCGGCGGGTGGACACGGTGCCGGACGGGACCAGCACGCAGCTTCAGCTCAGGACCAACGCGACCCGGACCACCACCGCCCCGGATGGCACGGTGACCACCCTCACGGAGGCGCCCGACCCCCGCTTCGGCCTGCAGGCGCCGCTCCCCAGTGCGCTCACCGTCAAGCAGCCGAGCGGCCTGACCTCGAGCCTGGCGATGAGCCGCGCGGTCACGCTCAGCGACCCGAACAACCCGCTGAGCCTCACCAGCCAGACCGATACGATTACGTTCAATGGCCGGACGGCGACGAGCACCTACGCCGCCGCGACGAGAACCTTCACCGACCGGAGCCCCGCGGGGCGGCAGGTGACGCGGATTACTGATACCCAGGGTCGCGTCGTCCGCCAGCAGGTGGGCAGCCTGGAGCCGGTGAGCTTCACGTACGACCCGCGCGGGCGCCTCAGCACCGTCACCCAGGGGAGCGGGGGGGCTGCTCGCGTCTCCACCTTCAGCTACAACCCGGAGGGCTTTCTCGACACGCTCACCGATCCTCTGGCCCGCCCCGTCCGCTTCACCTACGATCCTGCCGGCCGGGTGCTCACCCAGACGCTCCCCGACCTCCGAGAGATCC
>DATIFO010000067.1:0-2528 GCA_035455275.1 Methylomirabilis sp. (SeqCode)
ACGCCCGTTTCCAGTTGCGCGATGTACGCCCCGCTCACCTTCGCCTTTACGGCGAGGTCCCGTTGTGACAATCCTCGGGCTTCTCGCAGTTGCTTGAGCACTGTCTTGAGCCTCCTTGGAGGCACGATAACTGACAGCTAGGAGTCCGTCGGAGTAATCGCAGTGAAACGTGCGTTCCAGTCTGAACTACCGAGTCTCAGCCGGCTGCGGGAGCCCGGCGGCTCCCGGAGAGCGTGCTGGCCCCCTCCGGCGACGCCTGTCTGGTTCGCTCCCTCACGCCACCTGGGGCCGCCACCCCGCCCGGAACAGCTTCAGGAGGTTGTGGGTGAGACAGATCAGCTGCCACTCCGCCTGGACCTTGGCGACCCCGCGGAACGAGAAACGCCGGAAGCCCCGTGCGCCCTTGATCTGTCCGAACACCGGCTCCACGATGGCCTTGCGGAGGGCGTAGACGGCATGGCCCGCTGCCGTCTGGAGCTTGGCGCGCATCATGCTCCGCACCGTCCCGTCGTTCGCCGGGGGCGGGAGCGCCTCCCCGTGCTTCTGGCGGTCCGGGGGGATGTACAGGGCGATCCCACCGAGGGAGGAGTCCATCACCGCCGCCTCGCTGAAGTACCCGGCATCCCCCGAGACCACCGTGGGGGGCGCGCCACAGTTCGCTTCCACCGCGGTCAGCATCGGGACCAGCTGCTGCTTGTCGTTGGCTTCCTGCGTCACGGCTGCCGCCACGATGACCTGGGCCGTGCCATCCACCGCGGCCTGGGCGTTGTAGGCCTGGACGTAGCTCTTCGTCGCCCCGTCCTTCATGATCCGCGACTCGGGATCGGTGAAGTTCCGCTGGGCCTTCGGCTTCGGGGTGGCCTGCGTGGGGTCGGGGACCGTGGGCGGCCGGCCCTTCGGCGGCCGGCCGGTCTCGCGGGTCTTGCGCTCCCGCTCGGCAAGCTTGGCCTGGCCCTCGGCGGCGGCCTCGGCCGCCCGCGCCTTCGCCTCCGCCTCCAGGGCCGCTTTCGCCTCCCGGATCTTGGCGAGCCGGCTCTCGCGGCGGGCGAGTTCCGCGGGGAGTTCGTCCCCGCGTTTGCCCTTCCCGGCCTGGGCGTCCTCGGCGGCATCGACCCGCTGGGCCTCGGCGAGGAGGGCAGCGATCTCCGCCTCCAGGCGCTGCTCGGTCTCCGTCATGCGGCCGTAACTCATCGCCTTGTGCTTCGAGGCATTGGCGAGGACCTTCGTCCCATCGAGGGCCACGTGGCCCAGCTGCACCAGGCCGGCCCGCTGGCAGAGCCGGAGGACCTGAGCGAACAGAGCGGCCAGGGCCGGCAGGTGGGTCTGCCGGAAGGCCGCGATGGTGTCGTGGTCCGGGTGCTGGTTCGCCGCGAGGACGCGGTAGGGGATCTCCTCGTACGTCGCCCGCTCGAGCTGGCGCGACGACGGCTTCCCCGTGCAGTAGCCATAGAGGAGGAGCTTCACCAGGAGCGCCGGATGGTACGGGGGCTGGCCCCGTCCGTCCCCCGTCTCGTAGGTCGCGAAGATCGGGGTCAAATCCAACGCTTCATCCACCACCTCACTGATGAAGGCGGCGGGGTGGTCCTCCGGGAGCCAGTCACGGAGGGCGGGCGGCAGCAGGAACAGTTGGTCAGGGGTGTACGGTTTGAAGGTTTTCATAGCCGCAGTATACCGCACGCCTATGCCAGTGTGTGTGGGAAGTAACCAGATGGAGCGGGTTTTTTTTCTCCGACACACTCCTAGCCCTGTCCGCGGACTATTCCCCTCCACCCAGGGAGAAGGTCCAGACGTAGCTCACCAGCGCGGCCAGCTCATCTTCCGTGAAGATGCTTCCCCAATATGGCATTCCCGTTCCCATCCCTCCGCGGCGGATCTTGGCCGTGTACAGAGCGCTGGTGCCGGCCAGCATCCTTCGCGGGTCGGAGAGGTTCGCAGGCTTCTTGGGCTGGAACCGACCTCCAGGCCCGTCCCCCGCCCCGCCCACCCCGTGACACGCGGCGCAATTCTTCGCAAAGAGACGGCGGCCAAGGTCTACCCGTTCCGGCGTGGTCCCGAGCGACCAGAGGTAAGCAACGCTGTCCCAGCGGTCCTGATCGCTCCAGCTTGTGTCGATCTGCCCGTGGAGCGCCAGCCTCCCATTTACGCTCGACGAGGCATGCCGGTGCAAAGATACGTCATGGGACAACTCAGGCGTGGAGAGCCCTCCGAGCATCTGGAATACCTGGGCCGGGGGCTGATTCTCAAGCGCTTCCCGTCGGCCGAGGGCCGGCCCGTCGGCGGTTCCCCGGCCGCTCACCCCGTGGCAAGTGGCGCAGCGTTCCGAGTAGAGGGCCGCTCCCCGCGAGACGGATGGCCGGGCGGTTGGGATTGCAGCCGCCTCACGAGGCATGTCCAGGTCCTGAAGCGCCACGTCCTTTGCTGCCGACGGCGCGGAGGCGGCTGCCTGCGCTGAATCCCGAACCTCCAGGACGCCTCGCATCCTGGGATGGTTGGGGTCGCACCAGGCGGTGCAGTAGAAAGTATACTCA